>RFNT01000086.1 GCA_009927045.1 bacterium
ACGCAGGCCCCAAAAGAAATGAAGAGCACGATTATGAGTCTTTGGTTGATGACCACGGCCTTTGGCAATCTTTTGACTGCGGTGGTGTCTCGGCTGAATCCTTTTCAAAGTGGAGCAATGGAATTTTATTTTTATGCGGGTTTGATGTTACTGGTGGCAATCGGGTTTATGGTCATGGCGATGCGATACCAAGAACGTGCCTATATTGCAGGCGACACTTGACGCTGTGAGCCCTTGTGATTAGGGTGGGGCAATTTTTTAAAAGGAGAAGATCGTGATTCAAAAGTTTTTAGATGAATTTAAAGCCTTTGCTTTTAAGGGAAATATGGTGGAGTTGGCAGTGGCTGTTGTAGTCGGGGGAGCTTTCGGAAAAGTGATTGATTCTCTCGTGAAAAGTGTATTAATGCCGCTCATCAGTTACTTGGTGCCTTCCTCGGGAGGAGATTACAAAACGTGGACCCTAGGGCGCATCGAAATCGGAGCTTTTTTGGGAGAGTTTATTAACTTTTTACTGATTGCTTTGGCCGTATTTTTAGCAGTCGTCAAACTCACCCAATTGATCAGTAAGGGAAAAAACGCCGCAGAGCCCCAAAAGTAATCTTCCTTGCGGTAAAGAACTCCGGCAGTCAAAATAAAGGACGTGAAATCCTTTCTAGTCCTTTTCTGGGTGGTCAGCTCGCTTTCAGCCTGGGCGAGCTCCGAGACGCGACAAGCGCATTCGGTGGCTCGACTGATTTCTGAAGAAAAAGTCGTAGCTGGACAAAACTTTGCGGTAGGGCTCCATTTGGTGCTGGAAGAGGGCTGGCATAGTTATTGGTCGAATCCGGGAGATGCGGGCACGCCTCCACAATTCAAATGGACTTTACCGGAAGGCGTTTCGGTTGCAGGACCTTATTATTCAATTCCTCAACGACTTGAAATAGGAAGTTCCGTCAGCTTTGGATATGCTTCCGAAGCTTTTTATCGATTTGAAGTATCGCAATCCAACACTTCCGATCAAAGACCGCTCCTGTTGATTTTAGATGCTGAGTGGTTGGTTGCGAAAAAACATGTGTTCCCGCCAAATATCAATTCAAACTTGAGATTCCTAGGGGGCTTCAATCAGAGCCTGCTCCCGAAGCTCCTTTGATTGCTCGTTTTCAACAGCTTTTGCCCCAAGATAATCCGGAAATTAAATTTAGATTTCAAGAACACCAAGACGAAGTGGGCCTCCGAATGCACACCTCTGAGGCGCTGGAAGTGCTAGATGTGTTTCCAGCCTCTGATTGGTGGGTAGATCTCGCATCGCCTCGAATTGAAAAACAGTCGCAAGAGTTTGTGTTCACTTTCAAAAAGAAAAACTCAAAAGGTGTCCCAGAACGTCCTGGGATTGTAGTCTATCGAAAACCCCACGAGGGCAATCAGTTACATGCAGTGGAAATTGTACTGAATGAAAATCCTGCTGCTTTGGCCGGTCTCCTCAGTGCATTTGCTTTTGCCTTTTTGGGAGGGCTTCTTCTCAATCTCATGCCCTGTGTATTTCCCGTGCTTTCAATCAAAGTGTTCAGTGTTTTGGAGCAAGCCGGAAAAGGAAAACAATGGGTACG
>RFNT01000009.1 GCA_009927045.1 bacterium
CGCCCACTTTCATTCCAGTCACCCCTTTGTCCCAACCTGGGATCACTTGGCCTGTGCCCAATTGAAAGGAAAAGGGAATGTTTCTGTCCAATGAAGAGTCAAACTTGGTCCCGTCTAAGAGTTTACCAGTGTAATGCACAGTGACCATTTTTCCGCTTTTAGCTTCTGGACCATTGCCTTTGAGAACTTCGATGATTTCAAGCTCAGTAACCGTTTTCGGTGGTTTCGGAGTCCCTTTGGAAACTTTTTTTGTGCTTTTTTTCGGAGTTTCCGTTGGGTTTATAGGCTCGTTGGCCCAAGAAAGAACGCTCATGATCAATACTAAAATGGAGATAATTGAAGTTTTCATAGGCCGTTAGAATACTCCCGCTTTTAGGGTCTAGGAAACAAAAAAGTGCCTGAGCGGGCATAGAAAAACTAGAAATTTACCCGAGCCCATGTTTTAAACAGGCCTCACAAGGATGGAGCACATGGTCACCGATCAAAAAAACAATCAGATGCCGAAGCAAATTGGGTACATCATTGGAAACGAAGCTTCGGAGCGGTTCAGTTTTTATGGAATGAGAAGCATTCTCGTTATTTTCATGACCCAATACTTGCTGCTTCAAGAGCACCGGGCAAAAGAAGTTTTTCACTTGTTTGCTTTTGCTAATTATTTCATCCCTGTTTTTGGAGCTATTTTAGCGGATCGGTTCTTGGGCCGTTACAAAACTATTCTGTATCTCTCTTTATTTTATTGCGTGGGACATGGCATTTTAGCTGTGTTTGAATCTGAAACAGGGCTTTACGCCGGATTGTTCTTCATTGCGGTTGGAGCCGGCGGGATCAAACCCTGTGTTTCAGCATTGGTCGGAGATCAGTTTGATCGCTCCAATCAGCATTTACTCGATAAGGTGTATTCCATCTTTTATTTTTCGATTAATTTTGGCTCCTTCTTTTCCACGCTTCTGATTCCGTGGACTTTAAAGATCTACGGACCTGGTCTTGCTTTTGGAATCCCGGGTATTTTGATGGGCGTGGCCACTTTGATTTTTTGGTTGGGAAGAAATGCTTATGTCGTCGTGCCTCCTTCAAGTGAGGGAAGTCGGTTCCTGCCGGTGATTCTCTACGCGCTCACTCATCAAAAAGATCGTCAGCCTGGACAACGGTTTTTACAGGTAGCTGAGACCAAGTTTTCAAAGTCTCAAGTGGAAGGGGTACAGGCAGTTCTCTCTATTTTTGCAGTGTTTGTTGCGACGACCGGTTTTTGGGCGCTCTACGATCAGCATGGTGCTAGTTGGGTACTCCAAGCAGAGAAAATGGATCGATACGTGCTGGGATTTCATCTGGAATCGTCGATGGTTCCTGCTATCAACCCTATTCTCGTCATGACGCTTTT
>RFNT01000152.1 GCA_009927045.1 bacterium
GGGCGCCAGGATTCGAACCTGGGAATGCTGGAATCAAAATCCAGTGACTTACCGCTTGTCTACGCCCCAACAGGACAAGCCAACGACTCAAAAATCTAGCTAAATTTATTGCATTTGTCTTCGGTAATTTATGTTAACGCACAGCGTTTATTTCGAATTGTGGGGGGCCGCCAAACGAAGCCCTTCATGAATCAGTTCCTGGATGTTCGGAGGAGACTGGTCCCACTGCGCTTGAAGTCGCTCTTTCAGGTGCTCCGCTAAACTGTGACTGCCTTCCGCATGTACTAAAGCCGAGTTGAGCAATTCTAAGATTTCCACATTCAATAGCCATTCCTCCGGGGCTTGGGAAAGGATTTGTCCGCTTAAACGTTTTAATTCATTGACCGACGCTTTGGCCTCATCTCGCATTTTTCTGAGGCCGTCATAAAAAACCGACACTTTGTTTTCTAGAGCTGAGTAGGGAGTCGTTCGCCCCGGCGTAGTACTTACTTTTCCTAGTTCGTAATCTCCATACTGTTCTCGATCGGTAGGTCCGGCATAGACCGAAAGTATCTCGGATCCTAAGATTTGATCAAAATCTCCCCATTCCGGGCGATAAAACACTTCTTCTCCGTGCTTAACCGTGCAGTTTTTCCAATGAATGATGGCTAATTTTCCTTCGGTTCTTATCCAGTCGATCACTTCGCCTTCCACTGTGAATCCAGAGGTGAACTCTACAGTGGCTACGTGGCCTTTCTTTATTCCGAGTTGTGCTAGCGTGCTCTCGTCAAATGTACTTGGCGGCTGCTGCGGGCGATTCTTCCAACGACCTACAGGGCTACTGAATCCCTCGGAGTGCCGAGCACGGCCTTGGCCAGGGATTTCATTTTCATTAAAGCTCAACTGGACGGGCCCCGCATACTTAATGAATGAAACCGTATTTTGGAATTTCAAAACTTGGGTCAGTAAGCCGCTTACAGAAACTCCGGATTCAAACAGACACGAAGTAACCGTTTCTGTTCTCAGCGCTTTTTGTAAGGACTCCAATCCGCCAACACGGTAACTGAGAGTACTTTCAAGTTCCGATAAAACGGCGGGTAACTGTTCGAGTGATTCTGCAACAAAAAGCTGTGGCTGAGGCTCGGTAATGTCATAGGGCTGGTGAACGCATTCTAAAGATAAACGGATTTTTCTTACTTTCGACCCTAGGCAGTGGCGGCTTTCCGCAACTGATGAGAGCAAACCAGCCCCATAAATCAGTGGATTTTTCAAATCACCTACGAGTCCGTATTCCGCAGTCCACCAGTTCATTCGCGCAACCTGATTCAGTTCGCTGATTTCCGAAACTTCCTGGGTGCGTAGCATGAGTTGTTCCTGAGCGGCGGCCAGTTGAGATTCTGTGGTATCTGGATTTTCTTTAATGTCAGAAAGTATTCGAACTGCTTCGTACAGCAAAATGTCCGCTTTGGTCTGCAGGGCTTTTTTAGCCATTGTGGCGTATTGTTTAAAATAGTTTCGGTAATTAGTGTCTGCAAGAATCGGCAAATGGCCAGCGGCCTCATGAACAATATCCGGAGCGGGGGTATACCCCACATGTTCCAACGTTCTCATGTCCATGGCGATCGGCATAATCCCACGAGCTTGCAAATCCAGGAAAGCAGAGGGCGGGATAAAGCCACTCACTCCCACGGCTCCCCATCCAAACTCTTTGAGACATTTATCCATGTCTTGAATTTTAGGGATCTTTTCAAGTG
>RFNT01000046.1 GCA_009927045.1 bacterium
TTTGCTATTTCTCCGGGATATCCGAGAGCAATCATCGCTACTGCAGCTATAATCAATTTGCCCAGCACTCCGCCCGAATCTTTTTTGAGCTTCATCACAAGAACGAGCTCAGTCAAAAGAAGGGGCACAGTGAGCAACCAATCTACATAACGATAAGCATCGTTGAATGGTTCGCCCGTTAATTTATAAACTCCATCTTTCAGTGCATAAGCAGCAGTCCAACTGCCCATGATGCGCCAATAGTGATAGCCTGCGATCAATACGACGAGCGAGGAAACCACAAGCGCTAAGCGGTACTTGGGTCCTACCAGTTTTCGTCCCATTACGAAAAAGGCGAAGGAACCTAACATAGAAGCAACGGCAAACGACAGCATGTTATACACTGTCGAATACTGCTGCGGGCTTAAGTCGGTTAACATATTTGTTCTCCCTGTGTTGTGAAACGTTGATGCCTGACTTCCGTGTTATTATCGCTTAGTTACTTAAGGAAACCTAGTACAAACTCTCGCTTTTGACTTAATGCAGCAGGTGGCAGAATAATCAAATGCGTACTCAACTCTATGCGAACCCTTCGGGCCTGAGCCATGAGACCACTTCTGAACATCCAGAACGTCCTGAGCGACTTCAGGTTCTTTTTGAATTGTTTAGTGAGCCCCCTTTCAGTCAGCTCCCTCTGGTTGAGGCGGCAGCCGCACCAGAAGAATGGCTTCACTTTGCGCACACACAAAACTATATCGACTCCATTAAAACTCTCATTCCTGAAACTGGGTTAGTGAACTTGAACAATGAAGTGGTGCTCTCTCCCGGAACTTGGGATGCAGCAATGGGTGCAGTGGGAACTGTTTGCAAAGCAGTCAGTGATGTCTTAACTCACCAAGTGGATCGGGCTTTCTGTGCTGTTCGTCCCCCGGGTCATCATGCCTTATCAGATCAAGCGATGGGCTTTTGCATTTTTTCAAATGTTTTTATCGGAGCTCGCTATGCCCAGCAGAAAGGGAAGCTCTCCAAAATAGCGATTGTAGATTTTGATGTACACCATGGAAACGGATCGGAAGCGCTTGCTCGAACCAGCAATGATATTTTAGTGATTTCATCCCATCAGTTTCCGTTATGGCCAGGAACGGGCTTACCTGAGGAGAGCTTTCCCGGAAAAACACTGAACATTCCGCTTCCTCCCGGAAGCAATGGAACCACAATGCGCGCTTCTTATGAGAGTTTGGTTTTTCCGGCTCTGGATGCCTTTGCACCGGAGTTAATTATGATCTCAGCGGGTTTTGATGCTCATACCAAAGACCCCTTAGCGAATCTCAATTGGATGGAAGCGGATTATACGTGGCTGACTGAAAAGATCTGCGCAATTTCTGAAAAACACTGTGGCGGAAAACTGATTTCAGTTCTCGAAGGGGGCTATGCCTTAGACGCCTTAAAAAGCAGTGTAGCTGCTCATTTGAAAGCTCTGGCAGACCTTTAAACTACTACCTTCTGGCACCTCTTTTGCTCTTTTTTGAGGTTCAACACAAAAGGGGTTCAACCTGCGCTTCCAGACTGTCTATCTTTTATACATTGCTTGGGGAGTCTTTTCATTTCTAAGCACACCCACTTTGGGTGCTGATTCACACGCAAACCGTACAGTACCCACTGCGC
Organism: bacterium; assembly: GCA_009927045.1. GTDB lineage: Bacteria > Bdellovibrionota > FAC87 > UBA2466 > UBA2466 > RFNO01. Next base: position 1,645 of record RFNT01000046.1, read on the forward strand.
GTCCTGAAGCTCCCCGCTTTTCTCCAGCAGCGCTGGAAGCGGATCGACTGCTGATGGAAACTTTGGAAAGCTCGGAACCCTTTCTTTGGACCGTTTTGCAAGAAAGACTCAAACAAATTATCCCATTCCCCCAAGTGATCTCGCACAGAATGCCAGATATTGTCCGTATCCTTCGCGGCCTAGAGCGCCACGAGGACAATGCTCAGGCGTTTTGTTTAGAGCTTTTAGCCACGAATCCTCAACCTGAACACATTCCTTTTTTTGAATCGGGACTGTTGAACACCGACAGAGCGGGAGAAGTACGCTTCCCTGCAGCTCTGGGCTTGGGACAGCTCTTTAAAAAATCACCTGAGTTAGTCACAAAGGAGCGGAAGGATTTTCTTTTTGAAATCCTCAACGCGAAAGATGATAACGATTTGGCGCGCATGTACCTACGTCAACACCTGCCCGAAGCCCTATTCAAGGAATTAGATGAGCGGGTGTATCAGTGGCAACAACTCCGCCGGTCTAAAAACACCGCTGCTCGATTGGCGCAGAGAACAGCTAAGGAAGCTCGAGAAATCGCAGTTCACCCCAAAGGACAGCCCGCAAGAAGAGCCTTAGCGTATCAAGCTCTTTTGGAATTGGAGACTCCTTCCCAAAAAGTGGTGACCCAAATCAATGAGTTTCTCAAGCAAGTCATTACCTCAGCTCAAGAGAAGCAGGAAACTTTAAACATCGAAGAGCACTTGCTCAGCAATCATCAGAAAACGCACTTAGAGGAATTTTTGAAACGCGTAAAGAACAGGTCTCGAGGCTTGGGAATGAATATCCACGATGGCATTCAAATCGAAAACCTTCTGACAGTTGCGCGACGAAAAGGCATTGAGCTAGATCCTACTACCGTAAAAGCTGTTCGTGATTTGACCGAACAACAATTCCGAGTGCTTTGGAATCAAGGAAATCCACTCGTTCAGCAAGGGGGGGACAGCAGTCTCTCCAGTTACGCTCACGCAGCTTTGATTCTCAGCCGGAATCATTTACCCTCTCCGACCATCACCGAAGCGCTTCAATCGCTGAACACTCTGAGAAATGAAATCCATCCTGAGACGGGGTTGCCAAAGCTCTACAACTATACTGCTGAAGCCTACAGGAAAGATGC
>RFNT01000090.1 GCA_009927045.1 bacterium
AGGTCAGTTCCGCTCTCGGTGGCCTCGGCCTCGACCGACGTCACGTTGGCGTCTCCAGACTTTCCAGCGACCCACAGGGTCAGGCCCCGGCTCGTCTTCTGGACTCGCTCGCCGTTGGGGCCGAGCAGGGTGAAGATGCGGCTCTTGTAGCCGCCGTCGGTCTTCTTCGACTCGACCTCGACGATCTTGAACTCGCGACCGTCGGCGACGGTGACGGTCGAGCCAACCTGATAGGACTGCCAGTTGTTGCTGATTGCGGTGGTCATTTGGGCTTTTCCTTTACTTGGGCTTCTGACTTGCCGCTCGAAGACGTCTTCTCGCGACAGGGGGATTATACGCGACGTCGCGTTGAAGGCAAATCCGGGGTCAAGTTTTGGGCCAAAAAAAGCCAAAAAGTGGGGTTTTTCGGCCAAAAACAGGGTTTTCGGCCCTGACTGGACACTTGGAAAAGTGAGAAAATCGGGCCTATTCGGCAGCCCGAAGGCTCAAAATCCAGCCCGACAGGGCAGCCGCGGCAGCCATCTTGGACGGGAAGCTGGCCACGGCGGTGCCGTCGGACTCGACCACCCAGACAGTCGGCGAGACTTGCCGAATCTCGATCGGCTCAGAGTCGAGTCGATACCGTCCCTCAGAGAGACGAATGAGCCGCATGCGTCACGTCACTTTCATGTCTGGAGTAATCGTATCCAGACAAGCAAGATACAGAGACGTGCAGAAGTGTCAACTAGGTGGCTCGGCAACTCTCGCAGCGAGTCATGATCCAGCCGCCCTTGCTCGGAGCGCCCGGACATCCGCAGACTTCGCACGTCTTGTACGACATCTCTTCGGCCATTCGGCACGCGCCAGCGATTCGATCGTCTCCGCCGAAGTAGTAGAGGCGAAGACCGCCGTACTTTTCCTTGATCTGAGTGAAGACAATGTCTGAGTCTTTTGCGATCCAGCAGAACGACCTGATGATCCCGTACCAGCCATCGAGGCACTCGCAGCCGAACGACATGAGACTCTCGGTGATGGGCTTGTCTCGCCCGGAGAAGAGAGACGGGAAGTCTTTGCAAAGCTTCTCTTCAAGCTCAGGGCTCATGCCTCGATCTCCGTGAGGTATCGAATCACGCCTTCGCTGAAGCCATATATATGGATCCAGCCGTCGCCGTACCCGATGCCGTTCTCGTACGAGGCGACGTTGATGATGTAGCCCCGCTCGCACAGCGGTCGCGGGATCTTGTCGTCCTCGAAGCTTGCCTGCTCGTCAGAGATCACGATGATCCGATCGTAGTTCGTTACCGTCTGCTGAACTTCTCGCACGGCCTTGGCGAGCAGAGTGCCGCCGTGGGTCTGGCTTTTGCTGATCGCGTCGACTCCTGACATGCCCCGACGAGGAGGAACCTCGGCGAGACGGTCAGAGAACGAGAAGACTCGCAGAGACTCGCAGTTCAAGATGGAGGCCAGCGATGCAGCCGCATCGAGTCGCGTCAGGTCGCTGCGGCTGGACAGCGGCGAGTGCATCGAGGCCGAGACGTCGACGAGGACGACAGTGTGTCCAGACAAAACAGGCAGCGATGCGATGCTCGCGAGCATCGCAATGTCGAGTTCCTTCTCCAGAGACGGCGCAGCGCGAGACGCAGCGACGAACCGGAACGGCAGG
>RFNT01000021.1 GCA_009927045.1 bacterium
ATGAAACTCTCAACGAGTTGGGGCAATCGACACCATGAATTCTTACAATGGCACCTGGTAGAAACCCAGCACCAGTCACTGTCAGGGTTTGTCCCCCTGCCAGTGGCGATGTTCTGGGGCTGATGGAGTCAACGCGCGGAGGAGCTGCTAGAATTTGAACAGGGTCACTCAGTTCTGAACATAAAATGCCATTACATGCACGAACTCTCCAAAGGGGATCCGCTGTTGTTTGACCCGTCGAGTACTGTGTCGTGTTGACAGGAATCTCAGCTACCAGAGTTCCTAAAGCTCCAGAAGAAATGAGAGCGGTGCTTCTCACTTCAAATCGGGTTTCTCCCTGGCTGGTATCGGTCCATCGGAGTGTGTAAGCTCCCCCTTCGAATTCGGGGGCAGCCACTAACTGAGATGGCTTGGCTGGGCTTCCTGGTCCCAAGATTTTTATATCATCGATGAGCCAACCATCATGGCCATCGGCCGGATCGCCTCCGGCTCTCAAAAAGAATCGCACGCGAACTCTATCTCCCTTTTTTACTTTGTTACCGAGTGGGATAGTGACTTTTGCCCAATCACATTTGGCTGCAGAATAGACAGCAAGCATTCTCCACTTGGGAGAATTGAACCAGTCATAAGCTCCTCTGTCGGGATTCCAGACAGCATATGTGGAGAAGGGATCTGTTTCTTCATTGATCCGGATTTCCACCATGCCCCGCTCATAAACAGCCGCACAATCAAATTTAGTATCGAACTGCAAAACGACATCCGGATGAGGGATTTCAGTGTTTTGAGTGAATTCCATATATTTATAGTTGTAATCGCGGCCTCCATAGGGACTATCGGACCAAACTTTTCCTCGACCCGGTACTTCTTCTTGTTCAAAACCGAAGCTATAGGAAAACATATCTTTGAAGATCATGTTTTCTTTACTTTCTCCATCACTGAGAAAGAGGGTCGTGGGATTGGACATTTCAAAAGGGATGGAAGCTGTCATAGGTCCCAGATTGCCGACGTTATCCACGGCACGCAGAGTGAGATAGCCTGACTGTAAAAATTCCAAGTCTTCTAGGCGTGCGTCCAAAAGCCCATCAGTTTGGACTTGAACCGGAGAAAGGACTCTTTGAGCCTGATTGGCCCAAGCCGTTTCGGAAGTAATCGGTGCTGCTGAAGTGACTGCGATATAGCTGGAGGCTTGTCCGCTGGCACCATCATCGCCGGCTGGTTGAAATCGGACTTCGAGCTGAGTCAGTCCTGCGAAAGAAACTCTCAAACCAGTCACTGATCCTGGCGCGACCGTATCTGACTCTAAACTTTTTTCTAAGTTCAGGCGTTTCCCACCACGCACCAACGGCTTATCGATTGGAAACTCATCAGGTCTCCAATTAGTATAACTATAAGTGGGATTCAAAAGGGCCTGAAGGGTATCTGCCCCAAAGAGGATTCGGTTTTTCATCGCTTTATAATCGCTCTGAGGATATGCCGCTTTGATAAGTGCCGCAGCGCCAGTGACATGGGGAGCGGCCATCGAAGTGCCACTCCAACGGACAAAAGGCGCTGGAGAGCCCGTTACAGCCAGAGATAAAATATCGACGCCTGGAGCGGCAATGTGTACTTTTCTAGCGCCCCAGTTAGAAAAAGCAGGTTTGGCATCTTTGTTATCGACAGCAGCTACAGAAATGA
>RFNT01000125.1 GCA_009927045.1 bacterium
CCCATCAAAAAAGAGCATCTGGCACTCTCTAATAACGGCAAGGAATTGTTTGTATTAGCGCGTCCTAGAGGGAGTCAAACAGGTACAAAAAGACAGTTGATGCGAGTTACTTTGCCGTAGTTTGGCGTTCGCGTTTAGCCCAAAATAGAAACAAACTGAAAAAGCCGACAATCATTGCGGCTACTAGAAACAACAGGATCCATATCCCTTCCCGGATAGCCATTACAAGTGGAGAATCCGGTGTTTGAAATTGGCAAACAGAGCAAGCCCAGGTCGATGGCGAATATAAAATCCCCAAAAGAAATAAAAGGCTCAATAAATCAAAGCCTTTCGTTTTCTTGAGAAAATGAATCAAGTAGTAAGTGAGTCCCCCGGTACCTGCGAGAAATGAACCCAAGAACAATTCCCCAAGGTTCGCTCTCCCAACTGTAGTTCTGTAAACACCAAGTTCCAAAATAGAGTGATAAGCCAATCGAAAATACGATGAAAAAAAAGTGGACAACTTTAAGAGACAAACCAGCCTCGCACTTCTGCCCATGGAATCATCCACGGAATTACAATCAAAAAGACGAATAAAACTGCCGTTAAACCTAGAGTTAGGTAAATAGCCGTTTTTTCTGAAATCAAATGCATGAAGTAGAGCGCAACGAGAGAGGCTTTAGTACTGGCCACCACCAGCGCCAAGACTACGGCCCAAAAAAACGGGAGGTGAACGTACGAAATAGCTACGGTAATGGCCGTTAGTACCAAAAGGGCACCAAAAATCACCCAGTAGGTTCGAGTGTGTTTCTTTACTTCTTCAAGTGTCATGTGTTCCGATGCCATAGTGCCTCTCCTTACAGAAGATAAAGAATGGGGAATAAAAAGATCCAAACCAAATCCACAAAGTGCCAGTACAGTCCTGCACATTCAATGCGACCCGTGAAGCGTTCAGGCTCGACCGACCACATTTTGGAACCGGGGCCCAACAGGTAAGCATTGACTATAATGCCCCCGATAATATGCAACCCGTGCAGCCCTGTGATTACAAAGTAAATAGCATAGAAGTTACTAGTCGCAGGTGAAATCCCATGACTAAATTTACTGCCATACTCAATCGCCTTTACAATCAAAAAGATGACGGACATAAGCAGTGTGAGCGACATGTAGGTTTTAAACTGCTTCAAATTATTCATTTTTAAAGCAGCCCAAGCCATTACGACCGTGACCGAAGAAAAGATCAGAACCACAGTGTTCAAGGTGGCCAGAGGCACATTGAGAACTTCGTATCCGTGGGGCCAATCGTTCACCCCCAAGCGAAGCGTGATCAGAGCTGAAAAGAGCGCTCCAAACAGCATGACTTCCGAAGCCAGGAACAACCAAATGCCTAATTTTGCATTAGTGACTCCGGTGACGGGATTGGGTTTATCAATATAAGGAATATGTACTGCCATTTAACCCTCCTGGGGTGCGAATTGAGGTAATACTTTTCCAGTTGTCGGCGAATAAGAGTACGGATCTCGATACACCTCAACAGGAGTTGGAAAATTTTCATGGGGGGGAGGTGAGCTAGCGGCCCACTCCAAAGTGGTTGCATCCCATGGATTATCATTTTCCACTTTTTTACCCGTCTTCCAAGCTGTGAACATGTTGTAAATGAATGGAATTTGTGCAAACAGCAGCACAAAAGCTGCAGTGGACATCACGACGTTCCAGCTCTGAGTAGCGGCACCGTGAGTATAAACCGTTTGGTCGTACATACGGCGAGAGACCCCTTTAGAGCCCATGAAGAACATCGGCATGAATACAAAATTGATAGCCACGAATGAAGTCCAGAAATGAATTTTTCCGAGTGTTTCATTCATTTTTCTGCCACTGAACTTGGGATACCAGTAGTAAACTCCTCCCATCAAAGCGAAGAGTGTTCCTGGAGCCACCACATAGTGGAAGTGGCCAATCACGTAGTAAGTATCATGCAAATGGATATCAGAAGCTGTGAGTCCCAACGGCAGCCCCGTTAATCCACCAATAGCAAACATCGGCAGAAACGCAGTTGCAAACAGCATGGGAACTGAGAACCGAATTGATGCTCCCCACAGGGTCAACAAGATGGTCGTCAATATGATGACCGAGGGAATCGAAATGATCATGGTGGTGGCCTGGAAGAAAGAACTCAAGGTCACGCCCATTCCCGTCATGAACATATGGTGGGCCCAAACAATGAATGACATGAAGCCTAAGAAAAGGATGGAGTAAACCATCGTCTTGTATCCATAGAGGGGTTTGCGCGCATTAGCGGTAACAATTTCACATACAACACCAACTGCTGGGAGGATCAATACGTAAACTTCGGGATGTGCTAAAAACCAAAAGAGATGCTGCCAAAGTAAGGGATTACCGCCTCCTGCTGCTGCCCATTTTTCACCAGAAACAACCAACCCACTGGGTAAGAAAAAGCTACTGCCAAATACGCGATCTGCCAGTTGCAGAACAGCAGCTGCTTCCAAGGGTGGGAAAGCTAGAAGCAACAAGAAAGCCGTGGTGACCTGAGCCCAAACATGAATTGGCCATCGCATAAAGTTTTGGCCTTTAGCTTTTAATTGAATGGCTGTGACGATTGTGTTCACAGAGCCCAAAAGAGACGATGTGATCAAGAACACCATAGAAATCAACCAGACCGTTTGGGCGTTATTAGAAATAACCGAAAGAGGCGGATAAGAAGTCCAACCGGAAGCTGCAGCTCCCCCTGGCATGAGGAAGCTCGCCATCATGATGACACCGCCAACAAAGTACACCCAGTAACTCATCATGTTCAATTTGGGGAAAGCCATATCACATGCCCCGACTTGTAAGGGCACTAATAGTTACCAAACGCACCTACCCCATGGGCACTACACCCAAGAAAATCATGATGGTTCCGTGCATAGCTCCGAGTGCGTTGTAGAGCTCCGGAGTCATGGCGCCTGTTTCGGTCAATGCTTTTCCAATTAAAGGAATTTCTGCCCCCGGATAAGCAAGTTGCCAGCGCATGAGGATCATTAAAAAGAATCCGAAGAGCAAAAAGAAAGTTGCCGTGATTCCATATTGCAAACCAATCACTTTATGATCAGTCGAAAAAATATACTTTTTCCAAAAAGGCATTTCGTGATGAGCCATGGACTTATTCTCCTTCGGTCAGCGCTTTTTCTTCTTCTAAAAGCCAGTTATCAAATTCTTCTTGGGTCTTTACGTTAAAGTAGCCCACCATTCGGTAATGCCCCACTCCGCACAGTTGTGCGCAGGCAATTTGAAATTCGCCCGTTTCTTTGGTTTCAAACCAAAGGGGAAAAACCATTCCAGGAATAGCATCATGCTTCACTCGAGCGGTGGGGAGAAAGAAGCCATGGATCACGTCTTTAGCACCCAGCTCTACAATCACTGGTTTTCCCACGGGGACATTGAACTGATTGATAGATACGATATCGTCTTTGGCATCGGGGTCTTCTCGGTCCAACCCTACTGGATTAGTCCCATCAATGAGGTCGATATTGGTTTTTCCGAACTTTCCGTCTCGCCCTGGATAATGGATGTTCCAAGCAAATTGTTCTGCTGTGATCCGCACCACTAGAGAGGAAGCTCTATCTGGAAAGTCTGTTTTGAGCTTCGCCCACACCGGGTAAGAAAAAAACACCAAAAGGCAAGCTTCAAAGATCACAATACCTATCTCTAAGTATTTAGGAATCGAGTAATTTTTTGGACTGATATCTGCTTTATGTCCGGGTCTTTCACGAAATTTGATGAGGCAATAAACTAAGTAAATGCCCCAGCCGATGAACAAAAGGGCCATAAAGTAGTGCAGAGTACCAATTAAACTATCGATGGCCGAGCCATGAGTAGAAATATCGATGGGGAGACCGTAATCAAAACCTACTCCCTCAAACACGTCATGCCACGCTTTGGCCAGTTTTTCCTTCATGAGATCTTGCCCCTCAAGTGATTTAAAGTGCCCTAAATATTTATGTTAAGGTTCTCACTGTCAATCTTAGATGACAAATTAAAATTAGCAGCGCAAACTGTTCCCCCAGTGAAACAGGAACTGACTTACCAATCCGGTTTTGGAAACCTTTTTGAGTCGGAAGCTTTATCGGGAGCACTCCCGAAAGATCGGAACTCCCCAAAAGCCCCTCCGTTCGGTTTGTATGCTGAGCAGTTGAGTGGCAGTGCTTTCACGGTTCCTCGCCATGAGAATCGGCGGACTTGGTTTTATCGAATTCGTCCTTCAGTGGTCCATGGTCCTTTACAGCCGTCCATGATTGCGGGCTGGAAAACTTTGCCAGAACAGCTCAAACCGGCGCCTCAACAGCTGAGGTGGGACCCACTTCCCAAGCCAACTGAACCTATTGATTTTTTTAGGAGCTTTTTTACTTTGGTGTGCAATGGAAGTCCCCAAAGCCGTCAGGGGGTTGCTGTTCATAGTTACTCGGCGAGTCAATCCATGGAAGGTACCTTTGCATCCGTTGCAGATGGAGAACTTCTGATTGTGCCCGAAAAGGGGACTCTGTTAGTTCGCACCGAATGTGGGGATCTTCAGGTGGAGCCTTCCGAAGTTGTATGCATCCCCCGAGGAATGAAGTTTCAGGTAAAAATCGAAGAGCCTTGGGTTCGTGGGTATGTGTGTGAAAACTTTGGAGAGCCTTTTCGATTGCCGACCCTAGGTTTGATTGGTGCTAACGGGCTTGCAGATGCTCGCCATTTTTTAGCACCCACGGCCCGTTTTGAAGATCAAAAGGGTCAGTTCCAGTGGCTTTTAAGGTATCAGGGCCATGTTTATCAATCCCAACTCGACCGCTCTCCTTTGGATGTAGTGGCTTGGCATGGGAATTATGTGCCCTACAAATATGATCTTCGACTCTTTCAACCGGTGAACACTGTCCGCGTGGATCATCCAGATCCTTCGATATTTACGGTACTTACTTCCCCCAGTGCTTTGTCTGGGCTTGCAAACTGCGACTTTGTTATTTTTCCACCCCGATGGATGGTAGCTCAAGATACTTTCCGTCCCCCGTACTACCACCGAAACATCATGAGTGAGTGGATGGGGTTAGTTCATGGTCAGTACGATGCTAAGCAAAAAGGATTTATTCCCGGGGGAAGTAGTTTACACAACTGCATGGCCCCTCATGGGCCGGATGCTGAAACGGTGCAAAAAGCCCTGGCGTCCGCCAACACACCACAATTTTTAGATAATACTCTGGCCATCATGTTTGAGAGTTGTTATCCCTATTCGGTACCAGATGAAGCGTTGAAGAGCTCTCTGGTCCAAAAAGACTACTTAGCCTGTTGGAAAAATATTGAGGTAACTTTCCGCCAAACACCGTGAGTTTCATCTTTATGCGCTTCAACCTCTTATTTGTGATCCTATTTTTAGCGAACCTTGGTTACTCCCAACCGCAACCTCAAATTGTGGGTGGATGGGAAGCTGGGGAACGTTTTCCTGCGATCTTTATTTTTTCGGAATTCCGGAAGCAGTTAGCTGAACAATTTTGTACCGCTACAAAAGTTTCTCCAGATCAATTTCTAACAGCTGCTCACTGTGTTTTAGCGCTGGGACAAAAGCGCTGGTATGTGCCGCAAACTTCTTTTGCTGGGCAGCAGTTCTACTATTCTTTTGGTCGTGATTTGTCGAAACCCGAAGCGGTTCATGCACTCACCATTAAAAAAGTGAGTCTTCATCCCCTTCTGAACAATTGCTTACAAAAAGCCAAATATTCGCCCGCAAAATGCCACGCCGGAGGATTACCGACTCCCGACGTCGCCATTATCACCGTTGAAAAAAGTCATGGACCATTCTTTGATGCTCCTAATTTACCTTTTGATTTTGCCCCTAATCGGGCAGGGGACGAAATTGTGATCGCGGGCTATGGGTCTACGCAAGATGGCGATAGTAAGCCCCCTATCTTAAAATACGGTATGACCCAAGTGGCAAGTAAAGACGAGCTGACTCAAGCGATAGCCGGAACCTCGGCAGCCGCGATGGGGTTTATGGATACTGGTTTTTTCTTTGGAAGTCTGGGACCACTCGTTCACAAAAAGTTTCCTAATTTAGGAAGCGGAGACTCAGGTGGACCCGTCATTAAAGAGTCTCCGGATAGAATCGTAGGTATCAACTCCAGTGCTGTTTGTGCAGATGGCGCTGCGAGTGATTGCGAAGTCACCAGCAATAACTTTTTCGCTCGTATTGATTCAGAAGCAACTATTCCTGTGGGTCAGTGGATCCGTTCCATCCTTCACCGAGATTGATGCTTCGGAAACTTTTGAGCATATAACTGAAGTGATTCCTGAATAACGCTGACGGCTTGGTCACGACTCAAAAAGCTTTCTACCACGACCTTTTTATTTTCCAGGGACTTATACTCTTCAAAAAATTTCTGAACTTCGGCCATCCGATGAGGTGGAAGTTCTGATAAAGACTCATAGTGATTGTACTCGGGATCATCTGCGTGGACGGCAATGATTTTATCGTCGGCTTCTCCTTGATCTACCATTTTCATGACACCAATCGGTTTCACTCGAAGAATTGAAAGGGGAACCACCGCAAGCTGACCTAGAACCAAAACATCTAAAGGATCTTTGTCATCGCAAAAACTTTGAGGAATAAAGCCGTAGTTAGCTGGGTAGTGGACGGAGCTGAACAGGATTCGATCCACTTTTAAAAATCCTGTGTCTTTATCTAGCTCGTATTTGATCTTCGAATCCTTGGGAATTTCAATAACAGCATTGAGATAATTTTTAATATCTTTGCCGGGATGGATATCGTGCCACGGGTGCATAGTTACTCCTCTTCACTTAATTTTTTTTCCAGCCCCAGTTTGGTCTGAACTGTTTCAGCTTGAGTCCGAGTTAACCCGGCATCTACCAAACTGTCAAAACTTGCGGATGCAATCGCCTCTAAACTTCCAAAGTGAGAAAGCAGTTTTTTGCGAGCCGCTTTTCCTAAACCTGGGAGGTCCAGGATTTGGGAATCCTCCAACATTTCCTTTGTGCGTCTTTTTCGGTGACTCTCTACAGAAAATCGATGGGCTTCATCCCGAACCTGTTGAAGAAGCCGCAAAGCGGGATGGGCCTCACGTAAAACGATGGGATTTTTTCTGTCTGGAATGAAAATCCTCTCTTCTGACTTTTCAACTGCTTTCCGAGTAAAAGCGCTTTGAGTCCGAGACTTAGCGAGCGCCAAAATAGGAATTTCAATCCCCAGCTCCTCCAGAGCTTTTTCGGCAGAGGCCAATTGTCCTTTGCCGCCATCGATCAAAAGCAGATCGGGTGGAGGCGGATCAGGTTTTGAAAAACGCCTCAAAACCACTTCATAAATCATTGCAAAATCATTTTGTCCTTCCACTGTTTTTGGATAGTACAATCGGTAACGGCTTTTGAGGGGCCGTTCGTCAGAGAAATGAACCAAGGCTATTGCAGGATTTTTTCCTTGGAGATTCGATACATCGATACCTTCAATGGTTTGTGGAGACTCAGCCAGATTGAGCACTCGTTGCAGTTCCTCAGAAGCTGAAACACCCGTTTTGTTTTTTAAATCGTGATAAACCAACTTGGCATTTTCATAGGCCATACCCAAAAGGCGCAAAGGACTCTCAGTTCTCGGAATTCGAATTTTAACTTTTTTCTGCGCTTTTTCCTGAAGGAGGTCTTCCAGTAAGTTCTTCTCAGGTAAATCATTGGCCAGCCATACTTCATCAGGAACCAACGAAATCAAATAAAACTGTTGTAGGAACTCCAGAATAGTCAGCTCTGTCGAGTCCAAGGTGAGAGGAACCTTTACAACCCTGCGCCCTGTGAGAAAGCCATTTCTAATAAATAAAATAGCGATGGAGAGTTCGTTTTCTGCAGGGTAGATCCCCACCACATCAATATCGCGCTGTTTGTCTGTGAGAACCGCATTTTGTTTCTCGGTGATCCGTTCTATAGCAAAAATTTTATCTCTTAAGAGTTTCGCTTTTTCATACTCCATCTGTTCGGAAGCTTTTTGCATTTGCGTTTTTAGATTTTGAATGAGGTCCTGTTTTTTGCCTTTCAAAAACAAGGTCGCTTCAGCCACTTGTTTGGCATAATCATCCTGGCTTACCAAGTCTACGCAAGGAGCAGTGCAAGTGCCTATTTCGTAATTTAGGCATGGGCGAGTTCTGTTTTTGAATTTGGCGTCAGAGCAATCCCGAATTTGAAAAGTTTTGAGTAGGAAGCGACTGATTTCTCGAATGCCCCCGCTGTAGGGCCCAAAGTATTTATACTCCGGGGATGCCGTCACTTTTCGAGTCACTCGAAACTGTGGAAAAGGATGAGTAAAGTCTAAAACGACGTAGGGGTAGTTTTTATCATCCTTGAGACGAATGTTGTATCGGGGGCGGTGCTGTTTGATGAGATTACATTCCAGTAACAATGCTTCCAGCTCCGTGTGAGTCACCGTGAATTCGAGTTGATGAATTTTTTTCACCAGACTTCTGGTTTTGGGAGAGAGCTTCTCGGAAGCTTGAAAGTAAGACCGGATGCGATTTCTCAAGTTTTTTGCTTTTCCCACATACAAAATACGACCCGCAACGTCGCGCATCAGGTAGACCCCGGGCTGGGTGGGCCAGGTCTTGATGTTTTCAACCAAAAGCGCCTTTTGTTCTGCTAATTTATTCACGGCTGTCTAGGCTAACGGAATTGTCCAAGAATCTCAAAATCATAGTGAAAAAGTCCCCAGGGGTAAAAAACCCGTGGGTTGAGGGGGGAATCCCCCGATTAGTCCCTGAATTTCTTATATAATATGCCTTGCCCCTATGCTCTACCCATGCTATCCCCTTGTACCAATTACACACGCTCCCCTTCATGAGTAGGACTTCGGTCCCTTTCAATGGATTGGAATTGAGAAGGGCACTGGGAGCGGAGGCTTAACCGGAGGAAAAATATGCCTGAAGTATCCATGCGCAATATGTTAGAGGCTGGTGTTCATTTTGGTCACCAAACTCACCGTTGGAATCCTAAAATGAGACCCTTTATTTATGGTCCTCGAAATGGGATTTACATCATTGATTTAGAAAAAACTGTGAAACATGCCAAGGAAGCTTGTGCATTCATTAAAAACACAGTGGCTGATGGCGGCAAAATCTTATTTGTCGCTACAAAGAATCAAGCAGCATCCATTACTAAAGATGCGGCGAACCGCTGCAATATGCCCTATGTTTCCGAACGATGGCTCGGGGGTACCCTGACTAATTTCGCTACGATTCGAAGAGGTTGCGAAAAGTTGGATGAAATGGATCGCTTTCGTTTGGATGGCACCTATGATTTGCTCAAAAAGAAAGAGCGCGTTGTGTTCGATAGAAAACAAACGAAATTAGATGCCAGCTTGGGCGGAATTCGACAAATGCGTCAGTTGCCAGCTGCTCTTTTTATTATTGATCCCATGACCGAAGAAATTGCGGTTCGGGAGGCAAATCGTCTGGGCATTCCCGTTGTTGCTTTAGTAGACACAAATTGTGATCCGGACCGAGTGGATTTCGTGATCCCCGGAAATGATGATGCGATTAAATCGGTCACACTTTTCGTGAATCTAATTGCTGATTCCTGTTTAGAGGGTGCGGCAATTTACGAAACTAAAGCTCGAATTGCCCAAGGACAAACAGCTCCAGAACAAGCAACTCAAGAGGCAAAACCAGCTGAGGTTGAAAAAGCTGCAGGTCCAGTGGTTGAGAAAGTAAAACGGCCTAAGCTGTTGAACATTCCCACTGAAATCGATTATCGCGATTCAAGCTTGTTAGAGGAAGAGGAAGAGGTTTCTGATAAAGAAGCTGCCTCATCCGCTGAAACTGAAAACAAAGAATAGTGGAGAGAAAGCAGTGAGCGAAGCACTTTTGGTAAAAGAACTCAGAGAAAAAACTGGTGCCGGTTTCATGGATTGCAAAAAGGCACTTTTGGAATCGGGAAATAATGTTGAGAAGGCCATGACCTATCTCCGTGAAAAGGGACTAGCTGCAGCTGCTAAAAAGGCAGGGCGAGCTGCTCACGAGGGCAGGGTTCAGTCCTACATTCACGGTGAAGGAAAAATTGGTGTTCTGGTCGAAGTGAACTGCGAGACTGATTTTGTCGCGCGGACCGACGAGTTTCAGGCATTGGTTCGAGATATTGCCATGCATGTTGCGGCTGCTTCTCCCCGTTACTTGGACAAAGACAGTGTTCCTGCTGAGGATCTCGAGAAAGAGAAAGCCATTTTTCGTGTCCAAGCCGAAGAGTCCGGTAAGAAGGGGCCAGTGGTCGAGAAAATCGTTGAAGGTAAAATCGGCAAGTTCTACGAGGAACATTGCTTGGTCCACCAGAAGTTTGTAAAAGACCCCGACTTAACTATTGAATCTCTGATAAAGAATGCGATCGCCAAGTTAGGAGAAAACATGGCAGTTCGTCGCTTTGCTCGGTTTCAAGTAGGGGAAACGCTTCCGACAAAACCGACCCAGTGTTCAGTATGAGTTCTGTTCAAAAGCCCTGTTATGAGAGAGTACTTCTCAAGCTAAGCGGTGAGGCTTTGGCTGGAGATAAGGCTTTTGGGATCAGTCCTGAAGTTATCGAACGCATCGCTCGAGAAATTCGTTCGGTCCATGAGTTGGGAGTTCAAATTGCTATCGTGATTGGCGGTGGCAATATTTTTAGGGGTATCGCTGGGACTGCTCAGGGAATGGACCGTGCCACGAGCGATTATATGGGAATGCTCGCTACTGTCCTTAATAGTTTAGCGCTTCAAGATTGTCTGGAAAAACTCGATGTTTACACTCGGGTTATGTCTGCTATCGAAATGCACGAATTGTGTGAGCCCTATATTAGAAGGCGAGCAGTTCGCCATTTAGAAAAAAACAGAGTCGTCATTTTTGCAGCAGGTACAGGAAACCCCTACTTCACTACAGATACTGCCGCTAGCCTTCGTGCAATGGAAGTAAATGCAAACGTTATTATGAAGGCAACCAAAGTAGATGGAGTTTATGATGCGGATCCCGTAAAGCATCCTAATGCGAAGCTCATTAAGCGATTAGATTATTTGGATGTACTGAAAAACAATTTAAAGGTTATGGATTCTACTGCCATTTCCTTATGCATGGACAATGAGCTTCCGCTCTTGGTTTTTAATTTGAACACTCCCGGCAATTTTAAGAAAGTTGTGATGGGAGAAGATATTGGGACTATCGTTCGGAGGGAAAAATGACTCCTCAAATGAATGAAATAAAAAAACAGATGGAAAAAGCCGTCGAGCATCTTCGCACCGAGCTTTCAAAGCTACGCGTGGGACGAGCTTCAGCTACAATGGTGGATGGAGTAAGAGTCGATGTTTACGGGAGCCAAATGAGTTTGAAAGAAGTCGCGGCTCTGGCAACACCAGATGCAAAAACGATTACTATTCAACCTTGGGATCGAAGTCTTTTTGGAGAAATTGAAAAGGCCATTTTGGCTGCAAATCTAGGCCTCACACCGATGAATGATGGCAAAATCATTCGAATCAATATGCCTCCCATCACAGAAGAACGACGGAAAGATTTTGTGAAGCAAATCAGCAAAGAGGGCGAAGCTGCTAAGGTCTCTGTCAGAAATATACGCCGTGACGCGATGGATGCATTGAAAAAGGATAAGGCCCTTACGGAAGATGACCAGAGACGTACCCAAGATGAAATTCAAAAGCTCACAGATCAATTCATTCAAGATGTCGATAAGTCTGTGGATGCTAAGACCAAAGAGGTCATGACCATCTGATCATGAGCTCTCAGCAAGCCATCCCGCGCCACATCGCTATCATCATGGATGGTAACGGCCGCTGGGCCAAACACCGGGGATTAAATCGTACTCGCGGACATGAAGAGGGTGCCAAGCGCGTTGATGAAATTGTGACTGCTTGTCGATCTCTGGGCGTTGAGTTTCTGACTCTCTATACTTTCTCGACTGAAAATTGGCTGCGTCCTAGCTTAGAAGTCAACATGTTGATGCGTCTATTAGTTCGCCAGCTTCGAGCCATGGACAAAAAACTCAAGAAAAATAATATTGTGCTCTCTGCTCAAGGTACTTTATCCAAGTTACCTTCTTTTGTTCGAAAAGAGCTTAATCGAGTGATTGAATATACCCAAACTGAGCAACCGAAAATGCATCTGAGTTTAGCCCTCTCCTATGGGGGGCGTCAGGAGATTCTGGATGGAGTGGAGCGGTTAGCCCATTTAGTCAAGTTGGGGAAGCTCAAACCCAGTCAAATTGATGAAAAAATGTTTAGGCAGCAGCTCTACCATCCCCATTTTCCAGATCCCGATCTTCTTATCCGGACCGGGGGGGAATCTCGAATCAGTAATTTCCTGCTGTGGCAGCTCGCTTATTCAGAGATTGTAGTTGTTCCCGAATTGTGGCCGGATTTTCATGAAGATGAATTAAAACGAGCGGTTGAGCTTTTTGCGGGAAGAAATAGAAGATTTGGAAAGACTCAGGAGCAGGTGGATCAAACGAAATCTCGCTCCGGGAATAAAAAACAAAGTTTAAATGAGGGAGATCGGCTGTGAAAACTCGGCTCCTAACAGGTATTCCAGCGGCGCTAGCCCTATTGGCCTTGATTGTGTGGGGTCCCTCTGGACTTCTCCAAACGGTCACTCTCGTGATGGGCTCTCTAGCCTATTGGGAATACGATACTCTGATGATTCAGAGGAAATCGTGGATGCGAAAAATACTACTGGCGCTCAGTATTGCTTTGGAAATTTATTTATTGGGTTCAGATCCGATCTTAGCCTTACACGCTTTTTGGATTGTTGGCGTTCTCATATTCATAACCGCCGTAATGGGCCAAGCACGCATTGGAAATTTTGAGACTGCATTGAAGGAGCTAGCTTTAGAGTGGTTAGGATTTTCCTATATTGTTTTTTTGTTTGGGTTTCTATTTCCGATTGTGGGATGGCCTGAAGTAGGGCGCGCCTATCTTTTGCTTCTCTTTTCAATTGTTTTTGTTGGGGACACTGCTGCTTATTTTGGAGGAATGCGTTGGGGTCATAGGAAGCTTGCTCCACAGATCAGTCCCAAAAAAACGTGGGAGGGAGCCTGGGCGGCAATTATATCTTCGGTCATCGTCGCGATACTTTGGGCGCGTTGGATCTATCCCAATGAGGTACAGCCCGGTTTTTACTGGAAAGTAGTGTTGATTGCCCCTGTGCTGAGTATGCTTGCTCAGTTAGGCGATTTGTTTGAATCAGTTTTGAAGCGAAGCCAAATGCAGAAAGATTCCGGAGCTTTTCTGCCAGGACATGGCGGTATTTTGGATCGTATTGATGGCCTGGTCTTTTCAGCCCCTATTTTTTATCTCTTTATGTATTATTTTTGGGAGACTGCTTGAGCTTAAGAACTAAAGTGTGTGTTTTGGGTTCGACGGGAACCATTGGCACCTATACCCTTGATTTAGTCCGTTCCTTTCCTGAAAAGTTTCAAGTGGTGAGTTTAGCGGCTGGAAAAAATCTCACAAAATTACGGGACCAAATCATCGAATTTAGACCTACCCATATCAGTCTGCAGAATGCTGAGGATGCTTATCAGATTCAACAAGAGTTTCCCAACATCAGCGTTGGGCACGGATTGGAAGGGGTCAAACAATGCGTGGATACTTCCGGCGTGGAAGTAGTCGTGGTGGGAATTGTTGGTTTTGCAGGGCTCGAGCCTGCTTTACACGCCATCCGTGCGGGCAAAAAGGTGGGCTTAGCCAATAAAGAAGCTTTGGTAACGGCCGGTTCATTGCTGCAAGAGGAAATTAAAAAATCATCTGCATGCGTAATCCCAGTGGATAGTGAGCACAACGCTCTTTTTCAGCTTTTAGCGGGAATTCCTCATCAAGACGTGGAGACCCTAGTGCTCACGGCAAGTGGTGGGCCCTTTTTAAAGAAGCCGGATTTAGATTTGAGTACCGTAACCCCCGAAATGGCCACCGCCCATCCCAACTGGAAAATGGGGCCTAAAATTTCGGTTGATTCAGCGACCCTGCTCAACAAAGGACTCGAGCTCATCGAGGCGCACTTTCTTTTTGGATTTGCTGAGAATCAAATCGAAGTTTGGATTCATCCTCAGAGCATTGTTCATGGGGCTATTTGGCTGAAGGACCATACCAGTCTTGCTCAGTTATCAGTTCCTGACATGAGGTCTGCAATTGGTTACGCCCTCGCATATCCCGAAAGGCTGATTCACCCAATCAAAAAGCTGAGTTTTTCGGAAATGGCGCGTTTGGAATTCTTTGAGCCCGATGTGAATCGATTTCCCTGTTTGAAGTTGGCTAGAAAAGCTTTGCAAATGGGCCAAAGTCATGTGATCGCCTTAAATGCTGCAAACGAGGTGGCAGTAGAAGCGTTCCTAAACAAAGAAATCCGGTTCACACAGATTCCACAACTCATTGAGTCTACGCTAGCGGCTTTTTCAGGACAGAGCATTAAAGCCCTTGGAGATGTCTTTTCAGCTGATGAGCAAACGCGAAGTCTCACGCGGAAAATTCTGAACACGAAATTCTCCCATTAGGTATCGAGCAAAGTGTTGTTAGCCCTCTAAAAATCGAATATGATTAGACAAATTTTGGAGGTTCAGTGTTAACTTCTTTTTTCGGAGTCGTGATTTTATTGGGCGGGCTTATTTTTTTTCACGAGCTCGGCCACTATCTGGTTGCAAAATTTTTTCATGTAAAAGTTGAAACTTTTTCTTTGGGTTTTGGAAAAAAGATTTTTAAAAAAAAATGGGGAGAAACTGAATACTGCCTATCTCTGATCCCTCTTGGGGGATATGTGAAACTGATGGGGGACGATCCTTATAAGCCTGTTCCCCCCGAATATGCGGCCCGGGCCTTTTCAACTCAAGCGCTCTATAAAAGGTTTGCGGTTGTGGCAGCAGGTCCTATTGCGAACTTACTTTTAGCTTATGTCCTTTTTATTTTGGTGTTTTCACTGGGACAACCCCAAGTCAGTAGCCGGATTGGTTCTGTAATCACTCATAGTAGCGCCTGGAAAGCTGGGCTTCGCTCCGGAGATAAAATCATCGCAGCTGGTAACGATCCTATAGTCACATGGCAGGATATTGAGACTTGGGCTCGTACTCGAGAGGGCCAAGTCGCGGAATTAACTGTCGAGCGCGGACCTAACCAGATTAAATTGGCTGTTCCCGTCACCCGGGTTTCTGCTACGAACCCGTACGGGGAGGAAGAACTCGTCGGAGGCATTAAGGGAATGAGTCCTAATCCCGTTGCTGCTTCGATTGGAATATCAGATCCCGAATCGGCGGCTTACCGCTCAGGACTTCGCACTGGAGATTTTGTAAAAAAAGTTGGAAATCAAGAAATCAGTACTTTTGATGAACTTTCAAAAGAACTGGGTCAGCAATGGAAATCAGGCGCGAAAGTGGAAGTTGCGTATCAGAGATTTTTGGAAGGTCAGAAAAAACCTCAGGAAGGCGTCGCTGAATTGCTTTTTCCCAAGGAGCGATCAGAAAATTTAGATGTCGCTGTGGGTTTGTATCCAAGTGAGATGTTTGTTCGCCAAGTGTCAAAAGATAGTCCCGCTGAAAAGGGCGGATTGTTGAAGGGAGACAGGATTGTTCAAATCGGTGACGATGTTTTGCAACACTTTGATACGGTCGTCGATACGGTCCAGGATTTGGGTTCTAAAGGTGTTGCTGTCAATTAATGATTGAGCGAAGCGGAAAAAAAATGAATTTGGCTCTTAAGCCTATTGAAACAACCAAGAAGATCCGATCACTCACCAAACATTTAAAAAATATATGATCGGCTTTGCTCCGTACTTGGTCTACAAGGAGCCAGAGTATACTTCGGTGAAAGTGAGTGGTTTTGGAAATTTAGTCACTCGGGCGGTAGGGGAAACAAACGAGTTGGCGCGAAAGATGGTTGTCAGCATTGCAAAACTAGCTACAGGAAGTATCTCGCTTAAAAATCTTGGAGGACCGGTCCTTATAGCAACA
>RFNT01000067.1 GCA_009927045.1 bacterium
CGACTTCAGAATCTCGAGCAAAACTGCGGATGCGTAGGCCCTTTGAATTAGCTGGGCCACACCCAAAACAAGCATTATGGGGCGCATAGGTTTCTTGAAGAGACAGTTTCTGCGTCATAGTGAAAATGGTGGGCGGTAAGAGATTCGAACTCCTGACCCCATGGTTCGAAGCCATGTGCTCTATCCAGCTGAGCTAACCGCCCTTTCGAATTTAGGCCACACCCTTCCATACTTAGCTGCATTTGAAAAGTTGGAAATCGATGGAAATAGACGTAGATTAGCGAACTCGCATGCTCTCTTTTTTAGCCATTTTACTTTGTTACCTAGTAGGAAGTTTTCCTACTGGAGTTGTTATTTCAAAACGAAAATATGGGCTCGATGTGCGTGAAGTGGGTAGTGGGAACATTGGAGCCACGAATATTACCCGGGTGTTTGGTTGGTATGCGGGATTTCTCACTTTTTTAATCGATTTTTTAAAAGGGGCTGTCCCGCTCTGGTTGATGCAATTGTTTTTCTCAGAGGCGCCCTGGGTGGTTACGGCTGGAGGAATTTGCTTAGTTGTGGGGCATTGTTACAGCCTCTTTTTAGGGTTCAAGGGAGGCAAGGGTGTAGCTACCAGTTTAGGCTGCCTCATGGTGACTCTTCCGGTGTGTGCGCTCATTTACGGACTTGTTTATTTGGTCCTTCTGAAGCTGAGTCGGATCAGTGCGGTGGGCTCGCTAGGAGGGGTGGTAGCTGCCATCATTTATTTAATTTTGCGTTGGCCCGGAATCGCCCCTGGAAGCCTAGTTTTAATGCTTTGCATTATCGTTTTAATTCGGCACCAAGAGAATATTCAACGATTAATAGAAACTCTCAAATCGCGCCGTAGCTAGTCTCGGATTTCTTCATATTCGCTTCACAGTTGTATCAAGTTTCGGCTCTCGATAACCGAAATTATAATAGGTACTGGGAAGGTGGAATCATGACATCTTGGCTCTGGTTAGTTCAAAAATCACAATCGACTTCGGCGGCTACCCAATCCTTTATTTCCAACCTCAGACAATTGGGTATTTCCATTACCGTTTTGGAATTAAGCCATCAAATCCCAACTTATGATTGGCTTTCGCAACATGTTCGAGAGGACCATCAGGTAATCCTTTTCAGCGATCCTGATATTCAATATATAAAAAACATCAGAGCTGTCGTTGATTTACTCCCTTCCAGAAATGGCCGGATTGTAACGTGGCTTTATGAAACACTCTCTGACGAGCAATTGGGGGCTCTGGAAAGTGCGGGATTTGATGAATTGATTTCGGTGCAAGATGCCGTTTCAACTCTCCCGTTACGTATGGAAAGAGCGGCCCTTCGCACCATCCATCAGAATGATCTCAAGCGACAAATCCGGGAATTCCAAATGAAAGAGGCAAAGGCGGAAACTACCGTCGCCCAACGAGAAGAATTTCTCAGTGTGTGTGCTCATGATCTGCGTTCGCCTCTTGGATTAATCCATTCCAGTTTATCCCTTCTTGCAGCTGAAAAGAGTGCCCTGACCTCGGAGCAACTGGAGTTGATGGAACGGGCCAAACGACAAGCGGAACACGGAATTCGATTGGTGAATGATTTGTTAGATGTAATGGCCTATGAACAAGGTTTAAAACCAGAGTATCAACTGGTGGATTTAGAAAAGTTTTTAAAAACGTTTCATCAGGATTATGTTTTTCAAGCCAAGCAGAAGAGTATCCACATACGTTACGATAATCCCTTGGGTGATTGGCGAGTGTTGATAGATCCCGATCGGATCCAACAACTATTTCAAAATTTAGTAGTGAATGCCATTAAGTTCACGGATCCTGGAAAGAAAATTTTTATTAATGTCCTTTCGTTCAAAGGGAGAAGAAAAAACGATCCTCCTTATCCGATGGTGATTGTGAGTGTGAGAGATGAGGGACGGGGTATTCCTGAAGCAGAAGTTCAAAGAATTTTTAATAGATTCAGTCAAATTAAAGATTACAGTCGGTTGGAAGGCCGCGGTTTGGGGTTGAGTGTAGCCAAACAAATTTCCAATCTCCATGATGGTAACTTGTGGGTCAAAAGTGTGGAGGGTGAGGGGTCCACCTTCTTTGTTCTATTTCCACATGTTCTGAGCGAACCTAAAAGACAGGAAAAATCTGTGGGTTCGAGGCGGACTCTAAAAGTCCTCATTGTAGAGCCCCATCCCGATCAACAAAGTCTATTATCCGCCTCGGTAGCGCGTTGGGGTTTTGAGCCTCTGCTCGCCAAAGATGGTATCGAAATGGTGACGCTTGGATTTTATCATCAGCCTCAATATATTCTGGTGGGGTCTGAGCTCAGCAAGCTCAATGAAGAACAGGCTGCTAAAATACTCAAGCGGGATTTGGGAATGGATCAAACGCCGATATTCAAAATTATGGGCTCGGAAACTCTGGTCCCCCATCTTTCAGAAGATACTGAGCTGGATGGTGTGCTCAAACTGCCGCTCAATCGAACACACTTCGAGCGGGCAGTTCAAACTTTCCTAGAAAAAAAGAGACTCTCTAGAAGAAAGACCGCCTAAGCAAAGAAAAAAGCGGTTTCTCTCTGGGCAGATGTCACGCTATCAGATCCATGAACGCTATTAGCCTCAATGCTATCAGCGAAAAGTTTTCTGATAGTTCCAGGAGCCGCTTTGGCGGGATCCGTAGCTCCCATGACTTGACGCCACTTCTCCACGGCGCCATTTCCTTCCCAAACAACTAATAATACCGGACCGCTCGTCATGAACTTTACAAGACTTTGAAAAAAAGGCCGTTCTTTATGTTCTGCATAGAAGCCACCCGCTTCCGCTTGCGAAAGAGTCTTCATCTGCATGTTGACTAACTTGAGACCTGCTTCTTCTCCCATCGTGAGAATTCTTCCGATGTGATTCTTGCTGACCGAATTGGGTTTGATAATTCCTAATGTTCTTTCCATGATTCCTACTCCTATTTGGTTTTTAAAGCTTTTTCCATTGTCTCTCCCAATGAAGCTGGACTGAGACTGACGAATACGCCGGCTTTTTCCAGAGCAGCGATTTTGTCGGAGGCTTTTCCACTCCCTCCGCTAATAATCGCTCCAGCATGCCCATCCGTTTGCCAGGAGGGGCTGTTTGTCCACCGATGAATCCCACTACAGGCTTTTTCATTTCAGAGCGGATCCACTCAGCAGCTGCTTCTTCAGCTGAACCGCCAATTTCACCGATCATGATTACTGCCTCGGTATCGGGATCCTGGTTAAAACGTTTTAAAACCTCTATGAAGGTTTCGCCTTGAACCGGGTCGCCTCCAATGCCAACACAAGTCGATTGTCCGATATTACGTTGGGAAAGTTGATGAACAGCTTCATAAGTGAGTGTCCCACTTCTGGAGACTACCCCCACTTTCCCAGGCTTGTGTATATAACCAGGCATAATTCCAATTTTACACTGTCCTGGGGTGATCACTCCTGGGCAATTAGGACCAATTAAAACGCTCGAAGAAGTTTTTAAGTATTCCTTCACTGCGATCATATCGAGAGCAGGAATCCCTTCGGTGATGCAAACAATCGTTTCAATTCCCGCATCCGCCGCCTCTAAAATAGCATCTGCTGCAAACGGTGCAGGAACATAAATCATGGTGGCGTTTGCGCGAGTGCTCTCTACAGCTTCTTTCACTGAATTAAAAATTGGGATTTCTTCGAAGCGTTCACCGCCTTTACCCGGAGTGACTCCTCCTACCACTTGTGTGCCATACTCTTTACAAGCTTTGGTATGAAAAGCGCCCGCTTGTCCGGTAATCCCCTGAACAATCAACCGAGTATTTTTATTTACGTAAATAGCCATCAGTGCCCTCCAGCTGCTGCTACAGCTTTCATAGCGGCCTCTTTCATTCCGGAGGCAGTGATAATTTTAAGTCCCGATTGCTCTAGGAGCTGCTTTCCTTGAGCCACATTCGTACCCTCTAAACGGACAACCAACGGAACAGTTAGGTTGAGTTCGCGAGCAGCACCCATAATTCCTTTAGCGATCACATCACATTTCATGATGCCGCCAAAAATATTTACTAAAATGGCTTTTACTTTGGAGTCTTGAAGAATGATTTTAAAGGCCTCTTTTACTTTTTCTTCTGTAGCCCCTCCGCCGACATCTAAGAAGTTCGCTGGGTTGCCCCCTTCGAGCTTAATGATGTCCATAGTTGCCATGGCTAAGCCAGCGCCATTCACCATACAGCCGATATTGCCGTCTAGAGAAATGTAACTGAGGTCAAATTTCTTGGCGGCTGTTTCGCTAGGATCTTCTTCATTGAGATCTCTGAGTTCTTGAAAACTTGGATGTCGGAACATGCCGTTTTCATCGAAGTCCAATTTGGCATCTAAAGCCGACAGCATCCCTTCCTGACTCAAAACCAGAGGGTTGATTTCGGCTAACGTACAATCATTTTCCATGAACAATCGCACCAGCTTTTTTAGAATATCCTGAAACTGCTTGGAAGCAGGACCCGTAAAGCCCATTTGATTGGCCAGAGTTCGGGTTTGAAAATCTCGCAATCCGAGTGTCGGATGTATCCATTGCTTAAAGAGACGATGAGGGGTCTTTTCAGCTACTTCCTCAATATCCATTCCGCCTTCAGGGCTAGCAATAATACAGAGCTGAGAAACAGCTCGGTCCAGGGTAATAGCCACATAGTACTCCTTGGAAATTCGAGCCCCATCTTCGATCAAAAGGCGTTGAACGATTTTGCCCTCGGGTCCCGTTTGGACGGTGACTAATTTCATTCCTAAAATATTTTTTGAGTAGAGAGCGACCTCATCCATTGTTTTGGCAACTTTTACTCCGCCGCCTTTACCGCGACCGCCAGCATGGATTTGGGCTTTAACTACCCAGGGCCCCTTATCAGAAAGCTGCTTCGCAATGGCAATTGCTTCGTCTACCGAGAAAGCGGGCTTTCCATTGGGAACTGGAATTTGATATTTTCGAAAGAGCTCTTTAGCCTGATACTCGTGGATTTTCATGAGGCAGCTCCTTCTAAAACACCCACCAGGGATTTTACGGAGTCCGCAGATTTTTTTAGTCCTGCTTTTTCTGATTCATTGAGGTCCAGTTCAATTACTTTTTCCATTCCGTTGGCACCCAGTTTTGCTAAGACACCCACGAACAGATTAGAAATGCCATATTCGCCTTCCAGCCAAGCAGCGCATGGAAGAATTCTTTTTTTATCTTTAATAATCGCTTCTACCATCTGAACAGTAGAGGCTGAAGGGGCATAATAAGCAGACCCTGTTTTCAGATAATTCACGATTTCAGCTCCACCATTTTTGGTGCGTTCCACAATCTGAGCAATTTTTTCTGAACTTAAGAATTTTTCTAAGGGGACTCCGGCGATTGAGCAATAACGAGTCATGGGGACCATCGTATCCCCGTGGCCTCCATAAACAAAACCATGGACGTCTTCGACACTCACTCCAGCAGCTTCTGCCACAAATGTACAGAAGCGTGCTGAGTCCAAAACACCTGCCATACCGATCACTCGATTACGAGGAAACCCTGATACTTTTTTTGCAACGTAGGCCATAGCATCCAGAGGATTTGAAACCACTACTAGAATGCTGTTCGGAGAATATTTACAAACTTGCTGAGTGACTTGGGTCACGATATTTGCATTGGTTTTTAACAAATCATCACGAGACATCCCAGGTTTTCGGGGAAGTCCCGCAGTGATGACCACCACATCTGAATTTTCGGTAGGACCATAGTCGTTGGTTCCAATCACTCGAACATCAAAATCTTCTACTGGGCCAGCTTGGGATAGGTCCAAAGCTTTTCCCTGCGGAATCCCTTCGGCTACGTCTACCAAGACCACATCGGCCAATTCTTTGGCCGCAATCCAATGAGCCGCTGTGGCTCCTACGTTTCCTGCACCGACAATAGATACTTTGGGTCGTCTCAACATAAGTGATTATCCTTTTATAGGTTGCTAATAATTGCGTCGCCAAACTCGGAGCATTTTACTTCTTTAGCCCCGGACATGAGCCGCGCAAAATCATAAGTCACTACTTTTTGAATGATGGTTTTTTCCATAGCTCGAGTAATCGCATCGGCCGCTTCGTCCCACCCTAGATACTCCAACATCATTACGCCACTCAAAATAACGCTTCCGGGGTTCACCTTGTCTAACCCGGCATATTTAGGGGCAGTTCCGTGAGTTGCTTCGAATACCGCACCTCGATCTCCTACATTAGCTCCAGGCGCTATTCCCAGACCGCCCACTTGAGCTGCCAATAAATCGCTCAAATAATCGCCGTTGAGGTTCGGAGTAGCGAGTACGGAGTATTCCTCTGGACGTAAAAGAGCCTGCTGAAACATATTGTCTGCTATGCGATCTTTAATGAGCAGTTTTCCCGCGGGGGTTTTACCTTGATGATCCTTATAAACTTCATCTTCCGTAATGGTTTGTTTGCCGAATTCTTCTTTGCTGAGGGCATAACCCCATTCCTTGAATGCACCTTCCGTGAACTTCATGATATTGCCTTTATGAACTAAGGTGACACTCTTTCTGCCTTTTTTAAGGGCATATTCAATTGACATTCTTACGAGTCGCTTAGTTCCTTCAGGAGAAATCGGTTTAATTCCAATACCGGCCGACTCTTTCAAGCGAGTTCCCATTTGTGAGTTGAGAAAATCAATAACTTTTTTCGCTTCGGGAGTACCACTTTTCCACTCGATGCCAGAGTATACGTCTTCTGTGTTTTCTCGGAAAATGACCATATCCACTTTTTCTGGCTCCCGTACGGGGCTAGGTACACCCTGAAAGTAACGAACCGGACGGATACAAGCGTATAAGTCCAAAAGTTGTCTGAGAGCTACATTTAAGGAACGGATTCCGCCCCCCACCGGGGTGGTTAATGGGCCCTTGATAGCAACAGAATAGGTTTTGATAGCTTCAAGAGTTTCCTCTGGCAGCCAATTTCCTGTTGCTTTGAACGCTTTTTCTCCGGCTAGAATTTCTTTCCAAACAATCTTTCTTTTGCCCGCGTAGCTTTTTTGCACCGCAGCATCCAAGACTTTCTGTGAAGCTTTCCAAATATCGGGCCCAGTTCCATCTCCTTCAATAAAAGGAATAATGGGATTGTTAGGAACTTGGACTTGGCGATTGGCACCAAAGGTTATTTTTTCACCGGTTTGACTCATAGAAACATCCTTGAAAAACAGTACAATAAGTAAAATTTACGTCCCGGAGTCTAGTGAGGACACGGGGGGGTGTCAATCGTAGTGACTCATCTATTGGAGTAATCTTATGAACTTTCGTGGCATTTGGATCATCGGCTTATTCACAACAATCCAATGGGCGGGGGCTGTTTTACCGGATGAGAAAAACAATATTGAAGTTTATCAAAAGTGCCACACAGCGGTAGTCAACATCACGGCAACCACCTTAAGACGGGATTTCTTTTTTGATATCATTCCGCAACGGGGGGTGGGGAGCGGAGCTATTATTCGCGGTGACGGCTATATAGTGACAAACGACCATGTGATTGGTGGAGCACAGAATGTCGAAGTAACCCTGTTTGATAAAACCTCCATTCCAGCAAAAGTAGTGGGCTCCGACCCCACTACTGACCTAGCGGTCTTGAAAATCAATCCTCCTGCTCAAATGAACGTCTTGGAATATAACCTCAATCCGCTCAGTGTTGGACAAAAGGTATTAGCGATTGGGAATCCCTTTGGTCTGGGGGGCTCTCTTTCTGTGGGAATCATCAGCTCTCTTGGGCGAGATATTAGAACTCCTTCTGAGGGATTATTAAAAGATGTTATTCAAACAGACGCAGCGATCAATCCCGGAAATTCTGGAGGGCCACTCCTCGATAGTTCCGGTAAGTTGATAGGAATTAATGCTCAGATTGTGTCAAAAAGTGGAGGAAATGAGGGGATCGGTTTTGCCATAAATGGAAGAACAGTAAAAAAAATTGTAGACCAGCTGATTCAGTTTGGAAAAGTGACTCGGCCGGAACTGGGCCTTTACGGTATTAGTTTAGATAAAAGGGTGCTTTCCTATTTAAAAATTCCAAAAGACGTTGGTTTAATGGTGACTCAAATCGCTCAAACAGGGTCTGCAGCACAAGCAGGTCTTCGGGAGGCCACCAAGGAATTGATCGTGGGCTTTTATAGAATTCCAATTGATGGTGATGTGATTTTTCAATTGGACGATACTCCCGTAGGTTCTCTCAGGGACTTGCGTGATTATTTAGGTGAAAAAAAAGTGGGAGATGTTGTGAAGATCCACTTTTACAGAAATCAAAAAGTGAAAGTGGTGAGTGTGATACTGAAGAGCAATCAGGACAAGAAATATCTAGACCGGTCCACTTGAATTAACGCTTTACCTTTCGGCCTGAGAATTTAAAAGTTTCTGAGGTTTTTGAAAAATCACTGTCGGCGAGGGCCTGTTGAAGCATTCTCTTAAAATGAGGGATGAGAACGGGCTCCAGAGGGGGCACTAGCTTTAAATTGGTGATCGAATCCAACTTGGGCAAAAAAGCCCCCACCCATCGAACGGGCAATTCAGGGTTCTTCTCTTGTAAGGTGGCCACTTGACGAAGAACGGGGAGGTTGTTTTTGAGCTCGTCGGATATAACAATCGCCGACCATTCCTGTGCCATAAAATCTGAAGAGATGCCATTTTTGGTCAGAGCAGGACAAGAAGCTAAGCAATCGCTGAGTTCTTCGATAGTTTGTTTGATCAGGATTTTAGATGAGGCGAAATCCGTAAGAACCAATATATTGAACGATGGCTTTTGATCGGGACTGCGGTCACGAGCTGTTCCGGTCGATAAAAAATAGGCAGCTAAGTTTTCAGACCGTTGATGGTACTGAATGCCTACTTTTCCATTCGTGCAATCGACGGCTACTTCGCTGGGAAGCGCTTGGCTGAGATCGCTGGCCACTACTGGAAGATGATGTTGTTGGAGCCAGTTTTTGAGACTTAAAAGCAAAGGTCCATTTTTTTCGGCGCTACCAAAAACCTTGCAACGGATTAAAGCCCCATCAACATCTGGTAGGTTTTTATACTTTTCAAAAAGAGTTTCGAGCTTATCCAAAAAATCTCGTCGATGCTCATGATTGCCTTGGATAACTATTCCCGTGGAGGAACTTGATGGAGAGTGAAAGGTGATCAGGAGAGATTCTCTGATGAGAACCTGAACAGTTTTCTCTCGAGAAAAAAGATAAATACCTGGATTTTTGATTGAAGATTGCGTGGAGTTTTTCATAGGGAGTTATAAGAAGTTAACTCCTCTAGTTTACCACACTTCGGGCAAGGCTCGTGTCAGGGTGCGTTGCCCTTAACTTACTTGAGAAGATTGAGTGCTAAGTAGGGGGTTTGATTTGCTTGCGTCAAAACCGCCACTCCAGCTTGTCTCAAAATTTGCTCTTTAGCTAAGTTTGCTGTTTCTTGAGCCACGTCAGCATCTTTTAGTCGCGAACGAGCTGCAGACAAGTTCTCTTGGAAAATACCTTGAGCAATCTGCGTAGAGTTCAGACGACCTTGGATGGATCCAATTCTTGAGCGGACATCATTCACTCGAACCAAGGCTTGGTCGATGATACCGAGGGCGTCTTGAGCTCCTTCTTTTTCCCCAACTGAGAGCCCATCAATTTCGAGAGCGCCGGCAGTTAAGTTCGTATCGCCTGGGTCAAAAGTGATTCTATCGACTAGCGGGTCATTATCAATGCCCACTTGGAAATCCAGGCGGATTCTATCCCCCGATAAAAGTTCGCGACTCGCATACTTAGTGGATTTAGCAACGCGATCGACTTCCATTTTAAGCTGCTGAACTTCGTTGTCGATCATGAGCCGCTCTTTATCACCCACAGTATCCGTAGCGGATTGCATGGCGAGTTCTCGTAAGCGAACTAACATATTGTTAATTTCGTTGGTTCCACCTTCGTAAACTTGGACGAGGGAAATACCATCTTGAGCATTTCGGATGGCTTGTCCTAAGCTTCGTACTTGAGCATTTAAACTGTCTGAGATGGAAAGGCCGGCGGCATCATCAGAGGCTCTCACTATGCGACTGCCGCTAGCGAGACGCTCTACCACGGAATGCATGCGCCGTTCGGTTTGTTCTAAATTGCGCTGAGCCGCAAGGGCCAGTTCGTTGGTATTGATTCGTAAACCCATGGGAGTAACCCCCTCTTACTTCAATGCACCTCCTTCCTTGTGAATCGCTCTGACAGATTTGTTCAGAGCGCTCTGCTGTTTCCTTGCAGAGTGAGCAGATGGCTAGAGAGTTATTCTCTAAAAATTATCCGTCTGCCAATGACTTCTTCGACGCCTCAGAATATAAGTTTAGTAAAAAAAACAACATGTTGCGTCTTAAATTTTAGTGCTAAGCGTTAAAGTTGAGGTCTTAAATGCAAAGACTTTGTTTTTACATAATTTTTTTTAAGTTAGACGCGATACGCAAAAAATTTTAACGCAACGAATTGTCTCAAAAAGAAATTTGATTCAATGCTCACACAGAGCTGAATTGGACTCAACTTTTTAACTCAAACGGATCAAGCGGCTTCAGAAGTGAGACGTTGAGGAGATTCATCTATAAAGGTGTTCAAATCTTCAGGGGTGCCAAGTCCATGCATGCTTGTAGAGGGAATTGAGAAGATTCCAATTGTTTTTCCTGCTTGAATCAGCTCATTGTAAACAGGACATGCGTAGAACTCGCCGTTGGTGCGAATATTTTTGCGAATCATGGCTTCACAGCCCCAAGTGAAGAGGTCTGCTCGTCTAAAAAAATAAATTCCTACTGTAGCATCATTACTAATGGGTTCCTTCTCAGCGACTTGAATCACCGATCCCTGAGCATCTGTTTTCGCATAACTCCACTTACTTTCATTTGCGGGAAAAGTCATGATGAGGCCGTCTTGTCGTTTCAACATGGCCGAACACAGGAAGGCATCAAAGTCTAAATCTACATATTGATCGGAGTTGGCTAGGACAAGGGGTCTATCGGATGGAATGTGATCCATCGCAAGGCGTACAGTGCACGCTGCACCTTCGGTATAGCCTGGGATAGGAATAATGTGTGAACCGGGGGCCAACTCAAGCAGTCTCTTTTCAACTTCGTAGGTTTCAAAGTGAGTTTTATTGACTACAAAAGTGAACCGAGTGCGATAGCAACGGCTATTTAAATTATCAATCACCCATTGGATCATGGGTTTGCCGAGCACCGGTATAAACGGCTTGGGATCTGGATATCCTGCTTCCTGAAAACGAGAACCTAAACCTGCCATTGGAATAATAATTTCGATGGTTTCGGGCTCAGGGAATGACTTTTGTTCAGAGGCAAGTATCCGGTTTTTGATCCAAGGGAGTGTGACTTCTTGCACTGACCTTACTTGAACCACATGGGAAGCAGCGCCTTGAGCGGCTATCAGTCCCGGCTTTGAATCTTCCAAAATCAGGCATTCATCGTCTCGGACTTTCAAAAGCTCCAAACACTTCCTATAAATTTCCGGGTCGGGTTTGGGCCGAGCAATTTCTTCTCGGGATAAAACAACATCAAAAAAACGGTTGATATGCAATTTCTGGAGAACCAGATCAACGGTTTGACGTGTACAATTTGAAGCCACTGCAAGTTGATACCCGTGCGCCTTCAAATCTTTCAGCATACTGATTTGGATTTGAGAGGGGATGAGCGTCTTTTCAAGAGCTTCTTGAGTGTACTTCTGTTTCATTTCATTTATAAAAGCATGCAGTCCACGGGGTAAATTAAATGTCTGGGTCAGCATTTCTAATTTGGAGGAGGTCGGCAAACCGTTGTAAACACTGTTGTGAAGAACTGGTGGCACACTAAAGCCAAAGAGATGTATCGCTTTTTGAAAAGCTTGATAGTGAATGTCGACTGCATCTACCAAGACACCATCTAAATCAAAAATGACTGCTTTTATCATTGGGTAGTCCTTAAATAATCAAACGAACGATCGGTACAAAGCACACTTGAATGGTCTGATGAAAACCCATTCAATTTCAGTTGATTCCAAAAATGAACAGGGTCTCGCGAATGAAGTTCCGGAGATACTAAAGCTAAGTTTAACTGATTCTTGGTTTTCAAGTTTCTCAGAGCGCCGAGTTCAGGATCCAGTTGAAAGCCGTCTACCCAAAGCCACGAGCATAATTCGATGCCAGAGGGGTTTCTTTCGTATTCGGAATAGCGAGTTGCTAAATGCGAAGGTGGATAGATACGCGAAAACTGAACTAACTGTGGAACACTCATATCAAAAAAGACAACTGGCCATGCCAGGAGCTGTTCTCTCCAAGGATTGAGCAGAGGGAGAAGACCATCTTCTTTTATATTCAGAAACAAAGGAAGGTGAGGCGTTTTCTTCCATAACTGCATGAGTTGTTCAAAGCGGACGCAACGATTGGGTTGAGTGATCGCATCGTGGGACAAATAGAGTTCACCCTGAAAAGATCGTAAGTCAGTCTCTAATCCGAAGCCAGCTGCTTGACTCGATGCAAAAGCCTCTAATGAATTTTCTTCGGAGGGCTCTTTCCAGAGACCTCGATGAGAAATGATTTTCATGATTGCAGAATGAAAGATTTAGGAAAGTTTCTGTCTCTATGATCGCATTTGTTGCGAAGCTCAATCTAGGCTTTATGAGTCATTTCCAGTGGTGGATTGGGCGCCGCGCATCAAATGCCTCAAAAACCTTGTGGTTCTAGCTGAAAGTGCTTTTTTAAATAAGCTAAGAGTGTGATAATTCTTGTCAAAAATGAATTCTCACCAATCGGAAAATTTGAAGCGCGCAAAGGCATTTTACTACGACTTAAAACTGGCCGAAGCCTTTCCGCTTTTCCAAAATTTTTTTGAAGGGAAAACAATTGAAGCATGTTGTTTAGAAGATTCTTTCTCCCTTTGGATCCGAACCTTGTATGAGTTGGGAGAAGAGGAAGCACTTAAAAACTACCGGGACCAACTTCAAAATGTGCCCGAAAAAATTCGAACGCCTGAGCTCAATTATCAACTTGCACTTTCTTTACTGACTCAAGAGGGGTGTACTGTTGAAGATGCGAAAAAATGTTTCGAAAAAATTTTATTTCAAACTAAGGATATTGATCTCCTCGCTCGAACTAAAATGGGATTGGCTACTTGCCATGATATTTTGTCAGGGGATTGGAAAATTTGTGATTCCATCATTCAGTCCATTCAAGAAGATACTTTGGATCCGTACCTTTTAGATCTGGTGGGAGTTTGGAAGGCAAAAATTTTGAGAGACTCAGGTGATCTTGAGGGAGCAGAGCGAGCTGTTGGTATTTTATTGGCTAAAATAAAATCTCATTTTCACTGGCATGCCTATCTATCTGCAAAAGTAATCCTCGGCGGAGTTTATTTCAGACAAAACGCCTTTGATAGACTTCTTGAAATTATCAAAGAGGTACGAGGCTATTGCGACCAAGTACCCTTGCGAACCATCAAGAGACAAATCGATCACTTGGCTGAACAAATGCGCGGACAGCAAGCTGCTGAGCCAATTGTGCTAGAGAGGTCAATGAGCTCGAGTGTTCTGAGATACCAGGATAAAACCTTACATTTGTCGGGGGATAAACCTTGGCAACAGCTGCTGATGGTTCTTATTAGGGAAAAAGTACTCCCCAAAAAAGATATTATTCAGAAGCTCTATCAGAGATCCTATAGACCTAAAACCGATGATAAATTGATTTACGGACAACTCCACCTGCTGAAGAGAAACTTATTGAAATTAGGACTTTCTCAAAAGCTAATCACCAAGGAATCGAGGGGCTATCGATGGATTGCTCAGGTGTCAGAAGTTGAAGAGGGGGCATCATGAAAAGATTGCTGTCTGTTTTTTGTTGGAGTTCGGTTTTGTTTGGCATTCTTTCATTCGGATTTGATGGGGGGAGTGACGGCCCTACCCCTTTTTCAAAAATTTCAGCTCCTAAAAAGCTTTTGATACCTACTAAGCGAGCCATTTCTGCTTTTGCGATTTTAGAAAAAACTGAGCAGGTGGCCTACTTAGACGTTCAAGGCGAACTCCGGTTGAATGACGTGCGTTCTGGAAAAGAAAAAGCACTGGGACATTTTTTACCCACTCTTCTTCCAATTTCCGACCCGACAGAAAAATTTTTGATCTCCCGAAATTTGAGATCTCTTAAGGAGCTAAAGGCCGAGGGCCAAGCCAGAGAACTTCAACTTCCGGTAGCTAATGATTTTCTATTTTGGAACGACGACCAATTATTCCTTTCCAAGAAATTAGAAAAGACTGGCAAAGGAAAATGGCAGTTAGGGTTCCATCGAGTGAATTTAGCCAAAAACTTAGTGATTCACCACCACTGTGACTTTCAGCTTCCTCCCGAAGTTACGAATCTGACTGTGGCTCAAGGACATCGACATCCCAAAGTGTTGATGTACCAAGTAGAAAACCATGGTGAGTCGACACGCCTTACTTTTTTTCAACTGGGGTTGCGGTTAAGGGATGACCAATGTGAAGTGGAAACGTTAGGAAGTCAGAATGTCTTGAGGGCGCAGGTACAGTCAGTAGCTCAAGTAGGCAAAGAGAATTTCCTTGCCGTGATTACGGATCATGCTGAAGAAAATCTTTACTTTGGATTTCCGGGTGCTTTTAAGTCAACACAATTACCCTTGGGAGTTTCCTACATACCGAATCCTGAGCGCCCAGTAGTAGTGAATTTGAACAGGAAAAAAGGGGTTGGAGTTTATTCACTTGAAACAGAAAAGTATTTCACCCTGGATATTGCTTTGGACCGGGGACTATTATTTGGAAATCAAATTTGGGTAACCTCGGATGGGGGAAGCCTTTATTTAAGCACTCGAGACTCAGAGGACGGGCGGGGAGAACGATCATTGCACATGTTGACCCTCGAAGGGCTGTATTAGCTTTTTTGAACTCAGCTTTCATAGATGATCGATAAACAGAAAAAAGAATTAGAACGCGCTAAAGAACTGTTCTTTTCGTGGCAATTGCATGAGGCTTATGCAATCTTTAGGCGTTTTTTTGATCGGCTTCCATTTGCTCCTCAAACGGAACACGCCTCTATTTGAGTTTCTTTATTCGCTGTATGCTCGAATTGGGTAAGGAGAGAGAGCTTGATTTTTATTTGAATCAAATTGAGACCCTCTCAAACAAGTGGAGAACACCTGAACTTCGGTATCAATTGGCAGAAGCAAGCCTATTAGGACCCACTAAAACAAAGCTAGAGCCAAGGCACTACTGAATGAAGTGATTGCTGATCCGCAGGCCTTGCACCTCCATGTGAAAGCCAAAATGTTTCTAGCCTATTGTTACGATTTGGAAGGTGCAGATATTGCCTCATGTAAGCAAATTATCGATTCCATTCCAGACTCTGAAGATAGGGTCACCCAACTCAACGTTGAACTGTGGCGTATTAAAATTATTCGAGACAGTGGGCAGCCAGAAGCAGCCGAAACACAGCTTAAAAAGTTTATCGCTAAAATAGATCCAAAAAGAGATTGGTATGCCTACTTTTCAGCAAAGATTCTTTTGGGTGGGGTATTTATCCTATTGGGTAAAATAGAAGAAGCCCAATCCATCATTGCAGAAACTCAAAAGATAGTAGAGGCGAGTCCTTTTCGAACTCCCAAAGTTCAACTCAAGGCACTTGAAGAAAAATTAAATGTGGCTCCACCAGTTCCTGAATTTCTCTGTGAGCAAGGAATTCGTTCTTGGAGGCTGAGTTTCCAAAAAAAGAGTATTGAAATTAAGCATCAAACAGGCGCTGCTAAACTTTTTGAGCTTTTCTGTAAAAAAGAGTGGGTTGATAAAAACCTGATGGCCAAAAAGCTCCTGAAGAAAGAGTATGTGCCCACGGAAGATGACAACAGAATACATTTTCAGGTGCATACATTGAGAAAAATCTTATTGGAACTGGAGGCCGGTTCTGATCCGATCAGTTTTGAAGATGGGGGCTATCGCATGATACCTCGATTAATTATTCGTGAGGGGGAAATATGAGACAGTGGGTAGTGTTGGGTTGGGTTTTGGTGTTAACGATCACTTCGGCAAATGCTCGAGATTTAGGGTCCATTAAGTGTTTTGGTGGGGGAGATGGACCTAATCCATTGATGGATCTGACTCATTTACAGGATTTGGGAGTAACTGGATTTGAGACCCAGGGCGAAATACAGGAATTTGTACTGTGGGAGAGTAAAGCTTCTGTAGTTTACCGAAATTCAGAAGGGAAAATTTTTCAATTGTCATTAAACGGTGGAAAAAACACCTTGTTAGCAAAAAGTCGCTGGCCAATATCACGAGTGAAAGAAGATACCAATACGTTCCTCGCTTTGAGGGATCGCGCAGTAACACTAGATACAGGGTTTTCTCCTCCACGTTGGCAGACTTGGGCTTACAAAAATGGTCTGAGGCACCTCTATTGGCACCGTTTTTTGG
Organism: bacterium; assembly: GCA_009927045.1. Taxonomy (GTDB): domain Bacteria; phylum Bdellovibrionota; class FAC87; order UBA2466; family UBA2466; genus RFNO01. Next base: position 16,436 of record RFNT01000067.1, read on the forward strand.
GCACCGAATCACTTTTCAGCGTGGCCTCGTCGTTTGTGAGACCCCACCAACAGAGAATTGAAGTCTATTCCTTCAGTCGTAAAGGAGTAAAACCCCACATTTGTAATCTTTTTTCGAATCAGGGTGAGTTCTTTCATCTAGGTGAGGGACATCAATATCCCCACGTCTTTCTTTATAAAGTGAAAAAAGAAGGCGATTCGACTCGATTGAGTTACTACAATATTCAAATTGAAGGAGAAATTGCAAAGCTGCCGGTATGTCGGTTGTACCAGGCGGGACAGTATTCAACCTTAATTCCTGGAAACGTACGCGAGGTTTATTCATTTCCAGATTTAATGACCACTAACACCAATCTCTTTGTTGTTAGAACCGATCATCCAGAGCGAAACTTGCTTTGGGATGATGGCATTTACGGATGTCGCTACTATCATCTTGAAAACCGCGAGCCGATTGTACTGAATCCCAAACACGCCATGATCGCTGTATGGTCTGATTCAGAGGGTCTCAGTATTATTTATACTCGAAAGTTTGAAAAAGGTGAGCCGATAGTCATTCGACCATTACGGGATCTGATAGAAGGC
>RFNT01000029.1 GCA_009927045.1 bacterium
GGCACAAAGGACACTGCATCGAGGTTAACCGAGCTGGATGGGGTGCGAGTCGAAACTCAACACTTCGGAACCATCTGACTCATAAACAATCTGTATGGGCCGGCAACAAACTTCACAATCTTCGACATATTCCTGAGCCCCCTCCACAGAGGTATCTAAGACCATGGAAATATTTTGATGACAGTATGGACAAGTAAAAAACATTTCATGTCCCTGAATCATAGACTTTGAATAGAGAGCTTATTTGGGGCTGACATAATCAGCACCGGCTTTAACCGCCATTCCTTCGTATTTTCCGCTCACATCAATCTGTGCCGCACTGAGAACTGGTAGTCCTGGGTAAACATGGAGGAGCGCTTTCAAATCCTGAATATCTGCTTTGGCTTCCGTCGGGACTAAAAGGGCCAAAAATCCGGCCAAACCACTGCGCAGAGGAGTGTTGAGGGAATCTTTGATGTCATAAACCAGAATGACATCACAATGGCATAGAATTTTCCTTCTAGGTTTTGACATCTTTATAGCCCTGATGGATGGCTTTGAAGTTTTCGGATTCATACTTCCCATTTTTTCTAAGCTCTACCAAAAATTCGGGAGTGAAGTATTTTTGGTCAAAAAAACCAGTTTCCACCCCCTGTTGTTTACCGACGAGTTGAACATCGAATTCATAGTCCAAATCGACTTCCATCGCAGGCCCACCCTCCGCATTGGGATGATAATCCTTAATGATAGCCACAAAAGTTCCATTCTTGAGCATGGAGGTGGTTCGCTTGGGGTTCTTATCTAAGAGGTAATGAGCTTTTTGGCCGATGAGAGACTCGGGATCCGTTGCTGATATTCCCGGAACACTCAATAGGGTGATGAGAAACAGAGGTAAAAGCACTTTCATAAAAGGCTCCTTTTTCAATTCGAGCTGGCCAACTCCTGATTCCTATTTTACCTTTGTTTGATTCTTTTTTCTAAACTAGTTTTCATATGGAACGACAAACACTCAAACCAATCCTCAAATGGGCCGGAGGGAAATCGAGTCTCATTCCCCAGTTGTTGAGGCATTTTCCAAAAAAGTTTGATCGCTACATTGAGCCCTTTTTGGGTGGGGGGGCCGTCTATCTATCCTTAGGATTGAAAGCACCCTCCATAGTGAATGATTTGAATCCTGAGATTATCAATCTCTACGAAGCGGTTAGAGACACACCTGAGGACTTAATGACGGAATTGGATCGCCTCGGAAAGCAGTATTCCGAGCGCTTCTACTATGCTTTGCGAGCAAGCCAGCCGAGGTCCCGGGTTAAAAAGGCTGCGAGAACTTTGTTTTTAAATAAAACCTGTTTCAACGGCTTGTACCGACAAAATTCTAAAGGCGAGTTTAATGTTCCCTTCGGTAAACGTCCTCGGCTTCCCAAACTCTATGAAACTCATCAGGTACTGCAGCTCTCTCGACGGCTCAAAAAGACACTTCTTCTGAATAAGGATTTCGAACGAGTGATTCAAATGGCGGGCCCGGGAGACTTTATCTACTGTGATCCCCCCTATGAGCCAGTATCAGTCACGTCTTCTTTTAACTCCTACACCGGAAGTGGATTCACTAAAAAGGATCAAGTGCGGCTTTTGAATGCATGTAATGCCGCCGTCGAACGAGGGGCTCAAGTGGCTATTTCCAACTCAGCGGTTCCTTTCATCAGGAAGCTGTTTCGAGATTGGAATTTAGTCACCGTAATGAGCAGAAGAGCCATCAATTCCCGTGGAGACCGGCGAGGTTGGATCGAAGAAGTTTTGGCAAAATCGTATTAAAAAGAACAAGCGGGAGACTTCTTTCGAAGCTCCCGCTTGTGTTCCTATTTCCTGTTGAATTGAGATGTCAGTCTTAGCTGCCGTTTCTAGATGAAAGTTCAAGTTGATAACAGAAACCAGGAAAAACTATGGGGTTACTTCATAGAGATGAAATAACAAGTTGTGGTTAGTAACCCCAAACTTACAAATTTTCAAATACCGAAACCGGTTACAGATATATGTTAGTGTATTGTATGTTACTGTCAAAGAAACAATACGACTTGATGCGCAAGAATGAAGCGTTGCGACTTACCAGCGATGATAGGCAGGATGTCCCGGTTTCACGGCTACAAAAACTCCTTCGCAAGACGCGCACAACTTGCCACCCACACGAAGTTCCGCATGTGTCTTCACAATATCGCCCGTGATCTCAGCGGGCTTTGCAATCAGTTCCATCACCTGATGGCTTGGCGTTGGACGGTGGAGCTTCACTGAAAATTCAGATGTGACAGTGCAGGGAGGAGTCTTTAAGTTTTGGGCTTTCATCAACGAAAAAGCCGCAGTCCAGTTGGAGTGACAATCCAGAAGCGCCCCAATGATTCCTCCATTGACCACCCCTGGAAAAGCTTCATGTTCAGTAGCCGCCGTCCATTGAGCAA
>RFNT01000252.1 GCA_009927045.1 bacterium
GCCTAGAAAGCAGTGAAAGGCAATGGCGTGAGCAATGTCTGGTGACACTCATAGAGTTCCTGGAGTGTCCGCTCAGCATTCTCATCCCAACCCCGATACTCAACCATTACCCGCTCTCCCTCTCGAATGATCTTCATCAAAGTCATATTTTCCATTAGCTTGCAGGCGTTTGATAGGTTTTGTGTGGAAACACACTCCGCGTTGAACAGTGTCCCTCCTTCTACCCGGTTCACAGCCTCACGGACCATCTTTTGAAGAAGAAACTTGTGTTCAAGAGTTCCAGAGGCTTCTTTTTTCATGGTCTCAAACGCGATCAAATAACTCTCAATAATATCCCGGTTCAGACGTAGAAATACGCTGGCATCTTCTTGCTGAAGGATTTTCGGTGTTAGAAAGGTGAGAGTTTCTCTAATTTCAGTTTGATAGTTCAGTGTTGGACTAAAAAAGAACTCAAATTTGAAAATATTTCTGAGTCTTGTAGCAAAACGAATCGTACTTTCCGTCAACTCCTCCGGATTCGACGCCCCCGCCCGAACAGCCCGGAGGCACGAGAGAACCGCAATGCTGGGAATAACGAGACAGTGAATGGCATTGTTCTTATAAAACACCATATTGATACGGGAGCGGGACTCTAACCCGAACGAGCTTGGCATTGTGGCGAAACCTGTAAGCGTCTCACTCGCAAGCAGCTTCTTAATATGGATCTCAATAGCTCGCTTCAATTCGTCAGTATTTTCTCCGGTGCTCAATTGAGAATGACTCCACAAAACATAATCAGCGAGCAATTTGGCGGTTCGTAAAATCTCTTCAAGAGACAGTTGGGACTTTTGATGGCTCAACAGAATACTCGCCAGAATAGATTTAGGTGTTACTGGCGTAACATCATTGATCGCTTTACATAAATGGAACGCCAACTTTTGAAGAAAAAGATTCTCGTGGAGATCCGTACGCTTCCGTTCCTCAGACTCCATTTTCAACGAAATAGGGGGAGCAAATCGCACATACACCTTTCCAATGTTTCGTTTGAACAGCTTCCGTGATTGAACGAGCCCTTTGGTAGACTCTCGAGTCTTTTGAGCTCCAGCGAGCTCTTTCCCATAGGAGCCCTCCTCAAGAACCTCATCGTAAGAAATAGAGATGGGTACAAGTGCAAGGTCATCAATCTGGCCGAGTTGAAAAGAGTTGAGAACCATCTTAAGAAGTCCATAAGCTGGGGGAAGCATCTTGCCAGTCCGACTTCGTGTGCCCTCGATGAAAAACTTAATGTTGATTCGATTCTTGATCAGCCAGTCGATGTATTTTTGCAGACAGAGTGCATAGAGTGGCTCTCCGCGGAAGGATCTTCGAATAAAAAAGGCCCCACCCATTCTCAAGAAGTGGCCCACAGGCCAAAAACTGAGGTTCACTCCAGCTGCAATGTGCGGAGTAACAATGTCCTGAAGGAACAATACGCCTGGGACCACCAAATAATCTAAGTGACTTCGATGACAAGAAACAAATACTGCAGAACGATTCTTTAGGGTGTCACGCAACTGCTGAACTTCCTGGGGGTCTACCACGATGTCTTCGAAGATTTTTCCAAAGAGCCAGGTAAGTACGACGTACATCATTTCGATGAAGCGGAAAGTATAATTAGCTGAAATCTCAGTTAAAAAACTGTAGGCTTGTGCCATCACTTTTTTTCGATCCACTCCAGACTCAGTCGCTATCTGCTCAATCATCTGCAGTAGTTGAGGGTCGCGCATAATATTTTCTTTGATCAAATAGGGCGAGGAATAACGTGGACCCAAAGCTACTCTGATTTCCTGATTGACTTCAATGAGAATTCGTCTGCGAACCATGCGCGCTAACCGAGTCGAGTCCAGTCCATCCAGCTCGTCCCCAATTTCAGCAGGCTCCTTCGAAGTAAAAGATATGGGTTCCAAACCCTTAACTGTGCTGTCTGTTCGTTTTCTGATGAGATACCAAAGTTTGCCGATAATGTTGGGTTTCGAGCTGAGTCCCAGAAAGTATTCCCCCAGCTGACGGGGAGAACCTCTCAGGTGTTTTCTCCAGCAAATAAAGACCGGGATAAAAAGGAAAGGTAAGACCGGTTTTTTGTTTCTTTGAGCCTCAGGACTTAGGGCTGCTATTAACTGTTCCGCATCTGTGGGGTTGAAGATCTGCTTGCGCTCACCCGGCGGACAAAATATGAGCCGGGGTCCCTTCTCCTCAGAAAGAAACAGATCTGAATACGTCCTTTTAAAAAAGACGATCTGGAAAAAATAGAGTGGCTTAGAAAATAAGAGAATCCGTTTCCGATTGCTTACTAAAATCGCACCAAGTCCATTTTTGCGACTCCAACTTGAAAGGATGAGCCAATCAACTAAGCCTCCATGGGTGAGCGAAAATACAAGCTGTGACGGTTGGTGATTTTGGAGATAGGTCTCAACTGGGATATCAAAGGCAAAGCGAACAAAGACCAAACTCGAGATTCTTTGCCAGGCCTTATCAATCAGTTCATAGAGAGATTTCAACATGAATATATTCAGTTCAGGAAGCCGGTTTTGTTGCAGGCCGATTCACTATTGGGGCTTCGTGCAGCCCTTGAGATGGGTGAAGCTTTTTAAATTCTCTTTCTAGGAAATCAAGAAGCTGTGAGTCTGTAAAAGTATTTAATTCATACTTTTTTCTTGTGGTAGCTGCAAATATTTGTCTATCGCTGGTGAGATTGGTGTCTACTAAAACCCATTGATTATCAATAAACCAGTAGAGGAAATAAATTCCAGAAAGTTTATCCGTGCTCAGTGCTAAAGCCCCTTTGTAGCGCCCAATCAGTCTCAATTTCCCGGCGGCATCTCTTTTGATCTCCACAATGGGGCGTTCCATAAGAGTGAGATTAGGAAACTCCTCAGCCATGTGAGCCAACAGACTTTCGACAAAAGTATAGGAGAAGCGTGAGAAAATATTTTTGATCTTCTGGTCCGTTGGTAACAGATAGTAGGAAAAGGGATGAATAAGACCTGGAAAGGTCTTTTCAAAAAGTTCAATCCGATTGATCGCTAGTGCACGATTGTTCAAGGGTCCGAGCAGAATTTTTATGTCTTCCATTAAATAATTTGCACCTTCTTTTCCAGGATGAGCTTCGAAGGCTTTAAAGTAAGAGGATTCTGCCTCGGAAGCACTGTTGGGGTCCATCCCAAAAGTCTTTGCGGCCTCAGCTATCTTTCCTAATTTGAGAAGAAGATGGCCGGCAGGTGCATACATTTTATTTTGCCGGTAGTAGGTGATAAGTAAATCCGCAGCTTCTCGGCCGACCTCATCCGTTACATCTTGATTAGTTAATTCTGTAAGTGAAGTGATGGCATTCTGTGGACTGAGCATGAGAGAACTCGAAGCATCGGACAGGAGCTTTTTTCTTTTTATCCGGATTTGCTCTTTGTTCGAAATTTTCGGTTTGGCAATGGGTGCATTGCTCGGAGTTGTGAACCTGAGAAATCCCCAAGTCACAAAACCTAGAAAAACAATGACAAGAGCAATTACTGCGAGCCGTGAGGAAACTACTGGAGGTGAAGTGAACGTGCTTTCTTCATGGGAATATACCGGTACTAATTCTTTTCCGGATGGAAGATAGGTAGCCATCGAATCAGGCTTGTAGTCATTTTTTGTCGAGGGAGTTGTACGGGTAGGGGGCTTGGGATTGGGAGCTGGAGCTGGAGGGGGGGGAATAGGGCGTTTGAACCAATTACCGAAGGTCTCTACTTTTGATATTTCAAGCCAATCGGCTTGTCCTTCCCACCACACCAAACTTTCTCTGGAAATTTGACCCCTCTGGATCTTTTCTAAAACCTCGGCTTCAGAAAACGGGCCCAACTGTTCGCCTTCAATGCCCAAAAAATAGGATATTTCCTCTTCGGATCCGGTGATGCTCATTGGTTTTATTATAGCATGGGCAGTCAATTCAGAGGGGGCAGCGATCTGCCAAAAACTCTTCTCCGAGCTGCGTCAAGCTGCTTTTTTCGATATTCGTCGTGATTGCTTTTTCCAAAAATACTATCGGCGTAAGCCTTCACATCCATTACTTGTACTTCATAGGGGAAAAATCCGAATTCGTGGGTTGAAGGCGGTGTTGGGAACAATTCCTGTAAAAGATGCGAACCTTCAGGAATACTTTCTAAATGAGATTGAATCGAAGCGTATACTTTATGAAGTGAGTTCGGAACCTTCACCAGTTCTCTACACGTGAACTGTATGGCTTTGTAATGTTCACTGCTGTGGGGATTCAAAATACTTCTCCCCATATTTCGTGTTCCAATACGACTTTCTAGCCGAAGGATCATTTTTTTTACATAAGGCTGAGTATCTGGGTTCTTCTTCAAATGATTTTGAATTCTTTCTATTTCAAACTTTAGCCTTTTTACATCAATGAGTCGGTTGCGGGATCGAGCAGGTCGGATATTGGGCATGCTGATGATATTTTTCTCAAGAAGTAGGGCAACTGCTCGCAGAGCTTCCAGTTTCGTTTCTGTCACCAAACGCACACCGACGCGGTCATAAATTTCTTCAACAACACTATCGGCTTTATGTAAAAGCTTGATCATTTCTCGAGCACGATCTTTTCTCTCCTTCTTTTTGAAGAATAAGAGTTTAATACCCTCAGTACCCTCCACTCCCTTACCTAAATAAGTTGCTCCTGATGAGGCATCGACCGATAAATAGCGATCCAGCCGTGATAATACTTGGATTTGCATTTGCTGAAAAAACTTATGACGAGGATCGAAAGTGAGATGAATCAATCCGTGCATTACGCGTAAAATAGCGCAAGAAAATAACTGGTCCGTGGTGCCCAAATCCTCAGAAGCCATCAATAGAAGGCGTCTGATGTCTTGAATCGCTTCGCGACTTTTTAAATGCGTAGGAACAGTCGGGTATTCCGGATCAGTCAGTGCAGTTTCGAGAAATTTAATGGCTTCATCAAAAAACCCCCACAGTAGGTTGAGGTCGGATTTTTGATTGGGATCGAAGCCATAGGCTTGAATAAAAGCAGTGGCTTCTTCCATGGTTTTAAGATTCAGACGCGGCACGTCAAGAACTGAGGTGCCTTCGAGGGCTACTCGCAACGTGGGCCACGGGAAATTTAAATTTGGAATAGCCGTCATGTGCGGAGGAGGATAGCATAGGGACCCATTGAGTCCAACAGGGAGAGGTGGCTGAGTGGTTGAAAGCGGCGGTCTTGAAAACCGTTAT
>RFNT01000027.1 GCA_009927045.1 bacterium
CTCAAAGATGATTCGGTGACAGAAATCATGATCAATGGTCCCTCAGATATTTTCGTCGAGCGAGCGGGTAATCTTCAAAAGATTGATGCAAAGTTTGATGATGAACAAGCCCTAATGGCTGCTGTCCGAAACATTTCCCAATATGTAGGCCGTCCTATTTCGGAGGAAGCGCCCTTTTTAGATGCTCGCTTGCCCGATGGATCCCGGATTCATGCGGTGGTTCCTCCTATTGCAAAAAATGGAACAACGGTATGTATCCGGAAGTTCTCTAAGAAAAAACTAGAATTGAAAGATCTGATTGCGAAGGGAGCAATCACTCCAGATGCTGCTCGTTTTCTCGATGTCTGTTTGTATTTAAAGAAAAACATTATCATTTCGGGTGGAACGGGTTCTGGTAAAACCACTGTTTTAAATATTTTAGCCAGTCGATGTCAGCCGGAGCAACGGATAGTAGTATTGGAAGATTCCTCTGAACTTAAAATCCATAACGCTCACGTGGTTTATTTTGAAGGTCGACCCGCCAACGAATATGGTAAAGGCGTGGTTACGTTACGGGACTTGGTGAAATCCTCATTACGGTTGCGACCCGATCGCGTAGTGGTTGGTGAGGTTCGAGGCGGTGAAGCATTGGATCTCATCAGTTCAATGAATACCGGTCATTCCGGATCCATGGGAACTGTCCACTCCAACAATCCCAAAGAATGTTTGACTCGCCTTGAAACATTGGCCCTCATGACTGATTCGGAAGTGCCTGTTCAAGCTGTACGAGCTCAAGTGTCTTCCGCAATTCAAATTGTTCTCCAATTGTCCAGACTCCAGGATGGTTCCAGAAAAGTAACGCATATTTCTGAGTGTTTGGGCATGGATCTTCACGGAAACTATCAAACCAATGATATCTACTTATTTGAACAGTGGGGCAGAGATAAAGACGGCAAGGTCCTGGGCGCCCTAAATCCGACGGGAAATTTACCAAGTTTCATGAGAGAAATAGAGGTCAACCAGCTTCCATTTCCTAAAGAAATGTTCCAAAAGCGACAGAGCCCCAACCCGAATCAAAATCAAGCC
>RFNT01000080.1 GCA_009927045.1 bacterium
TATCTCCACCCGACACCACGACATCGCGAACAGAAGGAGTTTTTTGTAAATATTCTAAATGGCCTCAAGACGATCTTTTTGTCCGTGTTCAAATTTGCGTTTAGGTACTTGTGGAACACTGGTTCCAACCAAATCCATTCTCGTGCAATGTCCACAATATTGAGGACAAGTGGAGAGAAGTTCTGCCAACACTTTAGTGGGATACCGATGAGTCAGTCCTTCCACAACCCACATCTCAGCTTCGTGAAGACTGTCTCGCCCAGACCGAGGATGGCTAGTCCATTTCCGATCTCGTTCGGAAAAAAAAGGAAGCATATACCGACGAACGGGATCTGCCTTGAGATCTTTCTCATTCATCGTGTTGATCATTTGGGGAGGAACCAATAAGGCCATCGTGGCGCGCTCTTGTTGGTCGCGCTGAATATCTAAGAGCTGGCTGTCAGAAATGAAGGCCCCGAATACTTCTTTCAACTGCTGGACGTTTTTTACCAAGTTCCGCTTTTGCCAAAGCGCACTTTCCCACTCTTCACGTGTGACATTTTTGTAACCAGGAAGCCGTTTCCAATCGGGCTCTGTAAAATCCGTAGAGAAATGATAGGGATAAGGTTGCACTTTCCCAGATTTGGCCACTTCTTTCTTAAATTCCAGTTTACCTGCCATAGGAGCCTAAGATAGCTGCTTCTTGGAAATATTACAAATCTGAGGCGAGTTAAGAGGCTTTTTTCTGCTCGAGGTCGTCATCATCCAGTTCTACTGCCACATTCTCAGCTTCTTTGTTCTTGAGAGCATCGGCCACCCGCTGCTGCCGTGTCCGGATATCAGTGCTGGTATTGGGTTCGGTACCGTTCCACTGGCCGGGGACCACTCCTCCCAGGCGTAATTGAAAGTCTTGAATATTGGAACAGTGAAGAAGGGCATCTTCTTCTGAAATCAAACCTTTTTGGTAGAGGTCCATCAGGCTCTGGTCGAAAGTCTGCATTCCGATGTGTTTTCCCTCTTCAATGGCCATCGCTAAATCCTTATTTTGAGAGGCATCGAGAATCATTTCTTTCACTCGCACATTACTGATGAGTATCTCAACAGCAGGAATCCGCCCTTTTCCATCTTTTCTTCGAACCAAACGCTGAGAGACCACACCATTGAGAGTAGCTGATAACTGATGTCTCATTTGCTCCTGGAAGCCTTCGCTGACCGTGCTTAATATCCGGTTGATTGCCTCAGTTGCGTCCATAGTGTGTAAAGTGGAAAGTACTAAGTGTCCCGTTTCGGCCGCGGAGAGCGCCATACGCATGGTTTCCTCATCGCGCATTTCTCCAATGAGAATGACATCTGGATCTTGTCGAAGGGCGTACTTGAGCGCTTTGGTGAAGCCTCCTGTATCTAGGCCTACTTCCCGTTGAGTGATGATACTTTTACGGTCCATAAAACTGAACTCAATGGGGTCTTCAATGGTGATGATATGGCAAGAGCGACTTTTAGCAATGTGATCAATGATTGCTGCCAGAGTCGTCGATTTTCCACTCCCTGTAGTTCCAGTGACCAGAAGCAACCCTCTTGGCAGTGAAGCCAGTTCTTCTATGACAGGGGGTAAGAATAAATCTGAAAAATTTTTTATTTCAGCAGGAATATGGCGACAAACCATCCGGGTATTCGAACGTTGGTAACACACATTGATCCGATATCGGCCTGTGTCTCCGGACTCGAAACCTAAATCAACTTCCTCACCATTTTCAAAGCGCTCGAGCTGGCGGGGATTCATGAGCGCAACAGCCCATCGACGAATAGTATCGCTGGTTAAGCGATCAATGCGGTCATTGCTTGAAGTGTTGAGGTAGTAAAGGTTGCCGTTCACCCGAACGATGGGAGGAAGTCCCACCTTCAGGTGAACGTCAGAAGCTTTCTTCTCAGTTGCCTTTTTTAGGATTTCCTCGAACCCCTGCAGGAGCTGCTGTAACTCCTCCGGCCGGTTTGGTTTTTGGTTCGAGTTTTTCAACTGTTTCTCCTGGGGCAGTTTCAGCAGTTGCTTGAGAAGACAGGACAAGTCCCCCATCTTTCACAGCTTTCGCTTCCACTTGCTTTCGGATCTTATCGACAAATTCCGGGTGTTCCTTGAGGAATTGCCTTGTATTATCGCGACCCTGGCCTAACTTCTCTCCGTTATAGGCAAACCAGGAACCGCTTTTTTCGATGATTCCGTATTGACACCCCAAGTCAATAATATCGCCTTCGCGAGAAATCCCTTCTCCAAACAAAATATCAAACTCCACTTCACGGAATGGAGGCGCCATTTTGTTTTTCACTACTTTAACGCGTGTTCGGCTTCCTAAGATATCGTCCCCATTCTTAATGGCAGAAATACGACGGATATCCATACGTAAAGAAGCGTAGAACTTAAGAGCATTTCCACCTGTGGTGGTTTCAGGATTTCCAAACATCACGCCAATCTTCATACGGAGCTGATTGATGAAAATCACACTCGTTTTGGATTTGCTAATGCATCCAGTGAGTTTTCGAAGGGCTTGTGACATCAAACGAGCTTGTAAGCCCATATGAGAATCGCCCATATCCCCTTCTAATTCAGCGCGAGGAACTAAAGCAGCCACGGAATCAACCACTACGACATCAACTCCACCACTTCGAACGAGAATTTCCGCAATTTCTAAAGCTTGCTCGCCAGTATCGGGTTGAGAAATCAGTAGATCGTCTGTGTTCACTCCCAATTTTCGAGCATAAACCACATCCAATGCGTGTTCTGCATCAATGAATGCACAGACACCACCTTCACGTTGCGCTTGGGCAATGGCATAAAGAGCAATGGTTGTTTTACCAGAAGATTCAGGACCGTAAATTTCTGTGATCCGACCGCGGGGAATACCACCGATTCCAGAAGCTAAATCGAGTCCCAAAATTCCCGTGGAGACTACTCCGTGATCCATCGCTAGTTTTCGACCTTCACCCAACTTCATGATGGAGCCCTTGCCGAATTGTTTTTCAATCGACATGAGTGCCATGCTCACCGCTTTTTGACGGTCCACGTTGTTATCTGGTCTTTCTAGCTTGTCCATCTTGTTGATCTCCATGTTTTCTCCTCGGGTTGTTAAAATCTTAAATTTGCGCTCTCAACATTAAGTGCAGAATGATGTTCCCGTAAATTCCAGCAATAACATCATCCATCATCACTCCCCAACCCCCTGCAACTTTTTCATCGAAGTATTTAGCAGGAGAAGGTTTCACAATGTCTAAGAGCCGAAAAACTATAAACCCTATCAGCATCCAATAAGGGGTTACTGGAATACCTATCATAGTGATCAGCATCCCGACAATTTCATCCATCACTACTTGAGAAGCATCTTTGCGCTTTAAAATTTGACACATCTGCCCAGATGCCCAGGCACCAATAACGAGAAGCGCCAAGCTTATGAATATCAAAGCAATTGCAGGAAGGTTTCTTAAATACCACACCAAACCCAGAGCAACGGCCGAACCAAACGTTCCTGGAGCCACAGGGAAATAACCTGCGAGCCCACCCGACGCAATCACAATCGCAGACACATTTCTCAACGCTTGGAGGGGCCGTAATTTTTTTTTCTCGGTGGTCATCGAAGTCCACAGCGTGCTAGGGACCCATCTAATTGGCAAGCAGAAGATCGCAGCTTTTCAGAAGTGCTTTTTTAGGAGGAAAAATACTTATCTTTTACTTGAGTCAATCTTCGGTAGGCACCGTCATAAATCATGAAGCGGTTCCCTGCTGTCGTCAGATCAGGATTCAAGTCGGGATGGAATTTTTTGGCGAGCTCACGGTAACGCTTGTGAATAGTTTTCCAATCACGACACCCTTTGAGCCCTAAGAGACCTAATGCATTTTCAATTTCGCGAGGAAGTGCGTTCTCCACAGAAGGACTTGCTTGCTGAAACGAAGGCTCCGGATTTCTTTTGGGTTGTGATTTCGCTCGTGGCTTGGGCTCTGGTTTTGGAGAAGCGTACAACCAATCCCAATTGATTTTAAGTCCCCAAGACTTATTCCCAGCAGTGGTGGGTTTCAGCTGAGTATAAAAGAGTGCCCAAAACAATAAGAAGCCAAAGGGAAAAGCAATGCCCGAAGGCATGCCGTCAAAACTACTTTCAAAGTACCATTCAAGCCCAATGAAGAGCGGAACGCTGTAACCCAAACTCTTCCAGGAGTTGGCGGTGGCCTCAGTGGGAAGCGCTTCGGGATGGGAGCGCGTTTGATGCAGGTATTCCCGGTATTTTCTCGAGTCTATCGCCATAGTTTCTTAAAAAAATGCAATTTCGTCTCCAAGTTGTAGACTGAGTTGTATTCCCTCTCGCCAAGAAAAGTGCATAAAATTTGAACTCTTTTTGAGTACATTCTGAGAGAGGACAAAAAAAGAGCACTGATATCAATGGCTTAAAAACCGCCTCCAAAACTGTCTAAATTCTAAGCAGTGAAAATGAAACGTAGTGAAAAAATGGGGACCCTCTGGGAGTGTGGACCC
>RFNT01000205.1 GCA_009927045.1 bacterium
ACAGCTTCCAGTGGGGGGAGCCAACTCGCAGCGAATGCGCAGACAGGAGTGAGCAACGATACGTACAGTGTTTCGTTAGTGAGTGGGGTATTTTCCCAAACGATTAATTTATCCGCTGCAAATTTCCATACCGTATTTCCGGATTCTACAACGGGAACCTGGGTGCAAGTACAGGACATGACGGCTGGGACTACGTATCCGAGGCAACAGTTTACAACGGTGCCCTATGCACTGAAAGTGCCGGTGGATGGAACAACGGTAACTTACAACGCCTCCGGACAATTACAAGTGAGCTCGATTGGTTCTGCAAGTTTACCTGCGACGATCAATGCCACGACAGTGACTGGTTCTACATCGATGGGAATCGGGACAACGAGTCCGGATGCCAATGACTTAAGCTTTGGAGGAGGAACTGCAAGAGAAGTCCTAGTGCAACGGCATCCCACGAGCAATACCGCTGGAAACTCGTTATCACTCATTGCGGGAGGAGCTACCGTGGGTGCTACCAACAAAAATGGAGGCACGCTTATCTTAAGTAGCGGAACTTCAACCGGCACCGGGTCTTCGAGTATTCAATTCCAAACAGCCACTGCAGGCACTTCGGGTACCACCGACCGAAGTGTTTCTACAAAAATGGTGATTACGGGGGCGGGCAACGTAGGCATTGGGACAACGACGCCAGAGAGCTTCGGAAGTAATGCTATGTTTGCAGTCTCTAATGGCAGCAGCTATTTTTTTGTGGCTGATGATTTTTACACTTCAGCCATGTTTGGTCCTAGAAAGGCAAATGATGGCTTCAGTACAGTCTTATATTCCTGGAGCACGAACAACTCTGGGAATTATTGGCAACAAGATGCTAGTAACGACTATCTTTCTTGGAAGCAGGTACTTTCAGGAACTAGTTCTCAATCTATATTCCACATCAAAAGTTCTGGTAACGTAGGCATTGGGACAACGACGCCCTCTGAGCGGCTCAAAGTGGTCGATGACTCTGCCAACTACACAGCTGCAATGGCTATCAAGTACCCGCCCAGTAATGCCTCTACCACTCAAAACTATGTAGGACAGTGGAGCGAAGTGAATACACAGAACTCCGCAGTTGGTTTGAATCAAATATATGGCTCGGTTAATAGAGCTCTCGTCAACACCGCTGGTTCAAAAATAACTGGAATAAACGGGGGCGTTGCCGATGTCTTTGTTACCGCTAATCGTCCCGTGGCGAATGCGATTGGAATGAGTACTTCGATTGCTAACACTGGCCCTGGCACCCTAGATCACGCCTTTTCGCTGTTGGGTTCTATTTCAAACACCACCACGGGAACCATCACAAATGGGTATGGGCTATATTTAGGAGACATACAAGCCACGAATAAGTATGGAATTTATCAGGCGGATACGAGTGCAAAAAGTTACTTTGGTGGCAACGTCGGTGTTGGAATCACGAATCCCGCCGCAAAACTCGACGTGGCCGGTGAAGTAAAATTCGGAAATACTTCTTCGACTTGTAACGCGACCAACGAGGGCCAACAACGGTATAACAGCACTCTCAAGCTGATGGAGTTTTGCAATGGCACTAACTGGGAACGCGTGGGTGCTCGGGCTGTGATGCCCATCATTGTGACGGATGAAAAGCCGGTCAACACACAAGGTGGAAATATTACCGCTAATACCTGGACTACTCGAACACTCAATACTATCAAAGCAGACCCCGGAAGTTATGTCAGTTTATCGAGCAACCAGCTCACTTTTGCGGCCGGATCTTACAAATGCATCATCAGTGTTCCATCCTTCAAGGCACAGTTTCACCAGGTTCGATTATTCAACGTTACTTCTAATGCCGTTCATGCGACCGGTACACAAGATCACGCGGAAGATACTGATTGGACTGGAAATCGGGTTTTTCTTCACACATACTTTCAAATCAATTCCTCAACTACCTTTCGCGTTGAGCACATTGTAAATTATCCTGCGGGAGCAGGGACCCAATCTCTAGGAGTGGAAAGTCCCTGGACTACCGGAACCTTCACTGTCGTCGACTGTTTACGTCTGGGGTATTAAAAAAACTATCTATCGTGACTTCGCAGCGTTTTGGGTTGGCGGTCTCTTGCGATTCCGCGGGAGACGCTATCAGATGCTCGAGGCAGTCTTTGCATTTCAGCAGCAGCGCCTCGACTTGGATAACCAAAACTTCCACTCGCTAAACTAAAACCCGCAACCATGGGCCTGCCCACTACAGAGCGTTTTTTAGCACGCGCATTTGCAAGCAACTGGCTTTGGGGTTGAGTCACTGAAATCTGCTGAATCGCTTTCATCGCAGACTGTAAAAGGGTTTGTGCTAAAGTCTCAGCTTGGTCCACTGCGGGGGAAGGTTCCACTGGTTTTAGAATGGGGCTCTGACTGAGCTCTTTGAAGAGTTTATCGCTTTCATCTTTGGATTCCGCAGAAGCTTTCACCAAAGCGTCTAAGCTTTTTTGTCCTTGCGAAAAATCTGATTTGATTTGAAAACTAGCAGGATCTAAGGGTTTAGGCCCCTCAGATTTTTTTGAACCAGAACTTCCGTTAGAACTCGAGCCGCCACTTCCACCGCCTCCTCCGCCACCACCCTTGCTGCCTCCGGCTGCTTTGGATATTTGAGCAATCCGGTCCTGCAACTGCTCACGTTTGGTAGCCTGTCTAAAAGTGCCATCTGGGTTTTGAATGTTTTGTTGGCCCGCTTGTCCAGCCACGGGTTGTCGGCCGTTCGCAAAAGCAAAGCCGGAGATGAGAAGAAATGTCGTGAAGAAAAAAGCAAAGTTGCCCATACAGAGTGTAGTCCTTTGGGATACACTCATGCACAGATCTCGCCAGCGGAATCACGCATGAATGAAGGATTTAAAGTGTTTAAGAACTAGTCAGTGGTTCATCCACTGATCAACACGTCGGGTGATTTGAGCCACTGAAAAACCGTATTTTTCAAAAAGCTCATGAGGCAATCCAGATTCTCCATACGTGTCCTGGACCCCCAATCGAAGGAGCTTTCCCGGATATCCTAATTCACACAAGGCCTCGGCGACTGCAGAGCCCAAGCCGCCAATCACGTTATGATCTTCTACCGTGACCACATGAGTGCATTGTGTGGCGAGCGTTTGGAGCAGTTCTTTGTCTATGGGTTTGATCGTGTGCATATCAATCACCCAAGGCTTGTAAGAACTCAAACCGTCTGCGGCCTGGAGCGCTTCAGCTACCGTTGCTCCAGTACCAATCAACGCAAGCTTTCCGCCCGACTTTAAAACGATGCCTCTGCCAGGTTTAAACACATCAGCAGAGGCATGAAGATCGGGTAATTTTTGTCGCGTGAGCCGCAAGTAGACTGGACCTCGATGTTCCGCTGCAAATCGGACAGCCGCTCGCGTGGTTTTATCATCTGCAGGATTGAAAACCATCATGCCGGGAAGACCCCGCATCAGGTTCATGTCTTCCAATCCCATTTGTGTGTAGCCATCTTCTCCAATTCCTAAACCCGCATGAGTTCCTACCAACTTTACATTCGCTTGAGAGTAGCCCACTGAAACGCGAATCGTTTCATATTTTCCTGTGAGGAAGCAGCCAAAGCTACAGCAAAAGGGTACAAAACCAGAGAACGCCATTCCGGCGGCTGTCCCAATCATGTTGGCTTCAGCGATACCCATTTGAAAAAATCTTTCCGGAAAAGCTTTAGCGAAAGTAACGCTTTTAGTGCTGACACTGAGGTCTGCATCCAGAACAACAATAGAGGGATTCGATTTTCCGAGTTCTCGAAGCTCTTCGCCAAAACTATCCCGAGTTGCTTTAGCACCCATTACGAGTTCCCTCCCGAAAGTTCTGCGAGAGCCTTTTTGAGTTCTTCAGCGGTCGGAGCGACTCCATGCCACCCGATTTGATTTTCCATAAAGGATACGCCCTTGCCCTTAACCGTTCTGGCCAAAATCAGAGTTGGCTTCTGAGGTTCCGTGCGCGCTTTTTCTAGAGCGCCAATGACTTCTTTAAATGAATGGCCATTGATCTCGTGCACAGCCCAATTGAAAGAGCGCCATTTATCAGCAATAGGCTCTAAGTCCATTACTTCAGTAACGTGACCATCAATTTGGCCGTTATTATTATCTAAAATAGCGACTAAATTATTGAGGTGGTACTTCGGGGCGGACATCGCTGTTTCCCAAATTTGGCCTTCCTGAGTTTCCCCATCACCCATCAAGCAAAACACCCGACTTTTTTTCTTTTGTAATTTGAGAGCGAGTGCAATGCCTTGTGCAATAGAAAGTCCCTGACCCAGAGAACCCGTAGAGGCCTCTACAAATGGCAGCACTACTCGATCGGGATGCCCTTGAAGTCGAGAATTGATTCTGCGAAGTGTACTGAGCTCATTCTCAGGAATCACTCCGAGTTCCGAAAGAACTGCGTACAGGGCTGGCACTCCATGTCCTTTGGAAAGGACAAATCGATCCCGGTCTTCCCAGCTTGCATTCTGGGGATCCATTTGCATTTCATGAAAGAATAAAGTCGTGATGAGATCGATGGCAGAAAGCGAGCCCCCCGGGTGACCGCTCTGAGCTTTTTCCAACATCGTGAGGATCTTCCGACGACACTTCGATGCGATTTTTTCCAATTCGGTAGCAGGGAGCCTTAAAGGCTGAAGAGAGGTTGCCATGGACCAGCGTTATAAACTGCCCCTTGCGAACCTGCAATGGCCGACCTCGAAAAATCCCGAAATCTTGCTTCGGACCGTGCTTTAGGCTAGGGTGCCCCCATTCGCTATGACTGGTTTTTTTGGTTTTGCCGCTGTTTTGAGCTCGATTCTTTTAGGGACGAGCATTGCCCTGGGCTATTTAGGACATCCCTATCACTTGCTCGTCAGCCTCTCAGCAGCTTTTGTGGCTATTTCTGCGCACTGTTTGATCTTTGGAATATTCACCGGGGCGGGTAAAGACACTCGTGAACTCGTTCAGGATCTCCATTTGAATCCTGAGTTTGTGGGTCAAACCAAAGCTTTTCGAAAAGTGAATTTTCCCCCCGCTCTCTACGCCATATTACTCATTCTTTTAACGGCCATTCTCGGAGGGGCGCTTTCGACCGCAGGCTCTTCTATTTGGGGAAGTGTTCATGGACTTTTGGCTTGGATCACTTTTGCCTACAATATCAAAACATTTTGGTTGGAATTTCGATCCGTACGAGAAAATGCTGCCATTTTGAGAAAGTAAATTCGGAAGCGGTCAAGGCCACTTTAGAAAATCCCAGTTTAGTGGAAACCTCTCTATTTGATTCTCCTGAAGCGGTGGATGGTTTGGGTGGATACGAGTGGGGCAGCCACGTGTTTGCTCTTGGAAAATTCCTTTGCTTTTTAGGTTGGAACACTTATCTCCCCTATATTTACATGCGGTTTATTATGGGGATGCTCACGTTGCCCATTTGGCCGTTCTTAGCACTCAGCGGAATTTTCTTTTCGATGGGCTATTTTCTTAGGTGGAAATATCGCAAGTATCGTCCGGGAGGAGCTACTCCCCCGACGCCAGCGAGCGGCTCTTAGTGGCTGGCTCTATTTTTTTCAATAGAGCGGCTAATTTCTGATTCAAGACCTTGTTAGACCGGTGGGCAATTCGGTAACTGGTGATTAAGAAAAGCACATCGGCTTGTTCCTCTCCGGGCCGTACTAAATTTTGAGCCAAGCGGATAATAATGTCATAAGGTGTTTTTCTGAGCCAATCTTCAGGAAGTGCTTTCCCTGCATTTTTTAACGCTCGGATCATCCGGGTAACTTCCCACAAGTGCAATCGAACAAATGTGGGACCGAAGTAGATAAACGCCTCTTTTAGGTTTTGATCTGAAAAGGCTCGGGCCTCTCTTACAATGAGAAGTACTAATTTCTTTTTTAACTGGTCATTAAAAAAATTGATTTTTAAAAGCTCTGTCCAACCAACAAAAGAAGCCTGTATCGGGTTATAACCCACCGACTTGAGCTTCGTGCCTAAAAAGCGGCTCCAATATAAGAACTCTCCTCGAGTCTGGAGCACACTGGGCCAACTTTGCACGAGCCGAAGGCCTACAGCCAAAATACATCCCGCTAAAAACCCACCCACATGTGCCAGATGGTCTACACCATCATAGGATTGAGGTAGGAATTGGGACGTGGAAAGCAGAAGTTCTAAAAGAAGGACATCTAAAAAAAAGAACCAACTGGTTTTTAAAGAGATCAGCCCTTGTTTACTTGGAAACCAAAAAAAGTACGTAGTTCGAAACCTGAAGTTATAAACATAGTAGGTTCCCATCAAGGCAAAGAGCCCCGCGCTCGCACCTAAATGCGGAACATAGTCTCCGCTGGAGTGAGTATAAAGAAGAGCGCTGAAGAGAAGTCCTAGGGAGCCGCCCAAAATAAAAATGGCTAAGGTACAGATAAAAGGAATGAAGGTCGTGCAAATACGAACGCCGGCAATGACCCCAATCACATTCAGTGCTAAATGCAATACCCCTCCATGAAGGAAATTAGAAAAGAGAGCCCGTTCAATACTCCAGCTTTTGGGGGCTATAGCTACTTTTAAGAGGGGCCGTTCGGATAAGTAGGCGGCCTCTAATTCCCAATCATCTAAAAGGCCTTCCGCTCGAAGGATCTGATACTGGTCAATATACTCTTGGTCTGCTTCGATGATTGGATGTGTGTGAAAAAAACTGAAGATCAGCAACAGAGGAATGATCCAAGTCACTCCCCAAGTGGGACGATGGTATCGAGGCACTTCCGGTGAAACAGGAACGAGAAGGATCATATTTTCCCCCTCACACGCTTTACTACGCTTCCAGCCAACTGATCATGAAGGGTATTGCGGTCCGGTCGAGACATTGCCACCGCCAGCGAAAGCACGTTGGTTATAACCCCCAATAGAAGACGAACACTCGTTTGCGGCATATCGAGTTTTTTCCCCGTTTGGGCGTCAATAACTCTGAGACCCAAAAGGAGCTTTCCTAAGGTTCCGCCCCAGTCGCAGACTGATAGGATCAAATAGAAAAACATAAAACTGAGTTGGAAGCCGACATCTAAAAAGCCAAACAATAAAGGCAAAGAGGGATAACTCCTGAAGGTTTCAGATTCAGAGGCATAGAAGGCAAGGGCCCCAAGAAGTTTTTGAATGCTGTGGGTGATTAAATAAATAAAAATGAGATCCAGAAAAAAACTGGCTCCGCGAAGAACTAGCGGGGCATTTGGCCGCTCCAACCAATGCTCTTCTTCGGCTTGGGCAAGCACAGCTTTTAGCGACTCTGCTGCTGTGGTGTCAGGTTTTATGGGTTTAAGTTCCATAAGTTCCTAAGCAGCCTTGGACAAGTTCGCTCGCTCCAGATCGAGCACGGCCGCATTAAATTCTTTTTTTAATTCCATCAACCAAACAAAAGAAATGTAGGGATCCCACGCTGGGCCTGCTCCTCTTTTTCTCGGATCTGAAAAAGAAGTTGTGCCAAGTTGGAGTGCCCAAGACTTAAAATACAAAGCGCCCAATCGTTGAGTTGGAGTGGCCTCCGTGTAGGACAAATGTGTTGATATTGCTGTTCCATCTGATAGGCTTCTGAGAGCTTCTTTGGAGCGTCCAACACAACGCCAAACCCTCTTTTCTGATTTCGAAATCACTTCCCCTTCCGTCAAGCTCCAACGGTTGATTTAAGAAATCTTTCAATACAGCAGTAGGAAACTGTTCAACCCCTAGGGAGTCGAAGTGCGAAAGCATCAAACATAAAATGTTATGAGTTCTCTCCCAACTGGAATCATCGGAAGCGTTCATTAACTCTCGTTTGTAGTTCAGCATCTCGGCGCAAATAGTTTCCAGATTTTTGGATTCAAAATGATTCTCTTGAGAAAAGGATTCACCCAGTAAATCATGGATCAAATCTTTCAATAATGAATCGTTGATCAGTTCCATCAGTGCCTCGCTCGAAGATTTCTTTGGAGTTGGGTCATCAATTGGCGTTTTGAGTGTTCAATCCATTGTTGGGTTTCCTGTAGGGACAAACGGTGTTGTTGGCTGAGCGTTTCTATGGGAATGCCGTTCAAATACTCAGTAAGCAATTGTCGACTCCCGGGTTCTAAAGCTTCTAGTGCGGATTCTAACTTTTGAGCAACCATCAGGTACGCCTCTTCAACCGTCACTTTTTCAACTAGGTTTTCCACATCCGTTCTGAGTTCTCTGGAGATTTTTTTCATTTCATCCTCATCACTTTAAGACAGAGCCAAAATTAGATGCCCTGCGTTATTACCTACTTCTTATCGTGTAATGCGGCGCATTACTTAAGAGATAGTTTTAGGAGAGCTCAGGGCTGTGGTAATGTCCGAAAATACGAGGATTCTTGATGAAGTTTAGAGCTCTAGCGAAATGTGAAGAAATTTTCACAAAGTGGGCCCGCCTAGCGGGGTTGAGCCTTTGCGCCGGTCTGATTTTGGTCGGTTGTGCCGGTCAAGAAGTGAACCGTGAAGATGCAGATGCCCTCTTCAAAAGCGCCGAACAAGCTTTTAACGATGAACATTATTTGGCAGCGCTCGAAAAGTATCGAGATATCAAGAATCGGTTTCCCTATAGCGCTCGGGCGGTCGATTCAGAGCTCAGAATTGCAGACACTTATTTTGAACAAGAAAGCTTCATCGAGGCGGAGAGCGCCTATGAAATCTTCAAAGAGTTACATCCAAATCACCCCAAAGCGGACTATGTTCAATATAGAATAGGCTTGTCCTACTTTAAGCAAATTCCCGATGATTCCGCTCGAGACCTCAGCGCGGCTTACAAGGCCATTGAATCCTTTAATGTATTGGAGCAAAAACATGCTTCTTCTCAATATGTGAGCAAAGCCAAGGAGCATATCTTAGAAGCGCGAAAAAAACTGGCCGAACATGAAAACTACGTGGCCAATTTCTATTATCAGCGACAACATTATTTATCAGCTTCGTATCGTTATTCGGCGTTACTCCAAGACTACGGCGGTTTGGGCTATGACGAAGAAGCGCTTTATCGTTTGGTTCAGAGCTATTACCATATAAAAATGTACGAAAATGCTGAAGATGCAGCTAAGCGGTTATTCAATCAGTTTCCAAGCACCAAGTTTAAACAGGAAGTGGATGGTGTCTTGGTCATGATGAAAAAAAAGGGGTGACCATTGTCAGCAACGATGGGTTCTCAACAACAAAGCGTAGAATCTTTGGTTCGAATGGCTCAAGAAGATTTGGCTCGCAGTAGCCTGAACTCCGCTGAAAAAATTTTAGAGCAAGCTGTGCTCGTGAATAATCAAGTCCCGGAGGTCTTTCATTTACTGGGGCATGTTTATACAAAAAAGGGAAAGTTTAAGAAAGCGACTCTCGCTTTTGAACGAGCGTTGCATCTGGATCCCTTTCATACCGAAGCTGCGATTGCCTTGAGTAGCTTATACAACGACATGGGTAAATACAAAGAAGGGGCTCAGGTTTTTTCCAAAACAAAGAAGCGCTTGGAAAAACTGCAGCCTGGCTTTGATCCCCGAATCAATAAGCAGCTTTCTGAAAAGCACGCCGAATTAGGGGCATTCTACATGCGATATGAAAGATTTCGCGAGGCCTACCATGAGTTTGCTAAAGCGCTCAATTTAGAGCCGGACAATCTTCAATATCACCTTCAAATGGGAAAATGTCTGTTTAGGACTGGCGACAAAGAAGGTGCTCTTGCTTTGTTGAGAAAAGCCGTTGAGAAACATCCCAAATCTCCTGATCTCAAAATCCAATTGGGAATTTGTTATCACACACAAAAACGCCTAGCGGAAGCACAGCGGGAGTGGATGGAGGCTCAGGCTTTGGATCCCGAGAACAAAATGGCTCAGATGTACCTCAGCATGCTAGAAACTGAACCTGTGAGCGTTTAAGGCACCCTTGAAAATTCTCATCTTGTTCATGATGCTTGGAAGTTTTTCCCTGCAGGCTGGCGTTCAACTCGATCCTTCTCGACCCCACCTCAACGCACTGGACAGCCGTGGACGACTGGATTGGGCGGACTATCGTGAGGATTTTTTAATTTCTCAATCTGCTGAAGTTTCGGACTCTTCTGTTGAAGACCTCATCAACAAAATTCGTGGTCAGCATCAAAAGACGCTCCTTCCATTGCCCAGTAAGGCTCATTTTGTTGAGCTGTCACTTCCAAAATCGGTTGTGTCTGGAGATCAGCTGGAAGGCCTCTCGGAGTGCTCGCGCGAAAAATGTGCATTTAAACTGCACTTAACGAGCGAAATCTTACCACTGCTGAAATCGACCGACAGAGCCAATACCCTTTCTCGATTGATAGGGGCCCGACTTAAAAACTATTTATCTGAAAAAAAACTAAGAGGGTATGAATTAAGAGATGACAACGTGCCCTTTGTAAAAAAAGCGTTGAAAACGATTGGTTTTGTAAAAGTTCGATATCCAAAAACGTTTGAATATCTACAGGGGACTTCTGGAAAACCAGCAGAACTTCAGCACTCGAAAGAATGCCTATTTACGTGCTGAAGTGATTCACATTACCGGGGACAAAATGCAACCCGTTTACCGACTGGTTGAAAATATTGAATTTGAGGAAAAGGGGTATGTGAACATGGAAGTTCACATTTATACCAACCACTTTTTCGATTGTTCCATCAGAATATTTGAAGTGTTTCCTTGGCCTCCAGATCCCAAAAAATCGGTTTATGTGGTTACCGATATCATGGAAATTGATGAGCTCAAGAAAAGTGCTTTGATACGAAACTTATTTAAGTCAAGGATGGAGGAGGCGATTTCATCATTCAGAAAATCTGAGATGAAAGAGCTTAGGTGACGGGATGAGAACTCGCTTTTGGCTCAGCACATGCTTGATACTGATACTTTGTGGGTCTTTTGCGGTTGCAGCAAGTCCAAAGAAAAAACAGAATAAACCGCAAGCTGTAACAGCTCCAATTCCCGATTCCAAAATTTGGAGAGTGATTCCCTCCTTTGGATTAAGTCGTTGGGAAGGAACTGGGTTTTGGACGGGTCTTGGAATTGGGCTTCCCGCCACTCAGATGCAGACCTGGGTCTGGGGCTTTGAAACGAATTTACTTTTGGTTTCTCGGGGCTCCCTTTTCTCATCGCTGGTAGGGGGCTGGTATTTCTCTGGTAAAAGTAGAGAACTCACTCATAGTTATTCACTCGGTCTTATGGCGGGCCCAGCATTTCCTGCGGGTGGGCTTCCTGGAGGAAACACTACCACATGGATTGCGCAGGTGGAGGGTGCCTGGAATCAGCGTTTAAATGAGTTTGCGTCCTTGAGGCTCCTGTTTCGATTGGGCTTGATCCGACAGCAACTTTTTTTGCAACCCGCCATAGGGGTTGCCTTCGAAATTTAGCGCCATTTGTAAATTCCATTGCCAAAACAGGTCTGGGAATCAAAGATAGGCTTGTTCTTTAAACGGGGGAGGTTTTACCGTGTTCAGTGCTTTAAAAGGACTCACATTTGATGATGTTGTTTTGGTTCCTGGCTACAACGGGATCAAATCTCGGCAATTAGTGACTACTGACGTTTCTTTAAAAGGCAGAAACTTTTCTCTCCCCATCATTTCTTCCAACATGGACACCATCACTGAAGATGGG
>RFNT01000008.1 GCA_009927045.1 bacterium
TGTGTTCCCGAACTTTACTTCGCCAGCGACGTCGAGCTTGGCGGCGGGGCTAGCAGTGCCGATCCCGGTATTGCCACTGCTATCAATTCTCATTCTCTCTGCCCCAGAAGTTACCATAGCAATAGTCCCGCTGGTTGCAGCATCTGTAACGGTGACAGAAGAAGAGTTCTGAATAATTTGATTGGCTCCTGAAGCATTGCTTCCGTTTCCTCCGGAGTACTGACAAAAAATTACAGCGACATTCTTTGGTCGTGTTTCAGAGGCTGTGCGGGGTGTTCCATTGGTGCTATCCGTGATCGCATCTCGAATGATATTGTTGTTGTTAAACGGGCTAGTACTAGTTTCACCAGTAGCTCCCACTTTTCCATACCCTCCCCCCCAGAGTTAAGACCCCAGTTGAAACTTGAACTTGTTTGCCAGCCCACAAGAATTCCGGTTGGACTTTGATGCCAATGCCCTTGCATAGCATCGTTTTGTGCTCCACCTGCTGCACGAGTTCCGTCAGGATCAAGCCCAGCGCCATTATCAATCCCTCGCAGGAACCTTCCTCGAGCAGCGGTGTACTCCGTCCATCCTGACGGACAAGTTGATGAAGCAAAAGCAGCAATAACACCTGTTGGAATGGTACTTCCCACACCCATCCAACCGCTTCCGTTGTACATTTCTATTTGAGAAGTCGTTGAATTATAAATTATTAGTCCCGTCGCAGGAGAAGTAATGGCATTTCGTTGCGCAGTCGTCATTCGAGGAGGAAGAAGTCCCTTGGTCGTTGAAGACACCTCTAGCATCGCAGAAGCATGTGGTGAAGCGGTTCCAATCCCTATACTACTGCCACTGGCAAAAGAACTCACTTGCAATTGCCCCGAGGAATTGTACGTAATCGTGCTTCCATCCACCGGCACTTTCAGCGCATACGGCACCGTCGTGAATTGTTGCCTCGGATACGTAGTCCCGGCCGTCATGTCCTGTACTTGCACCCAAGTCCCCGTCGTTGAATCAGGAAAGACGGTATGAAAGTCTGCAGCAGACAGGTTAATCGTTTGAGAAAACACCCCACTCACTAACGTTACACTGTACGTGTCGTTGGTAACTCCGGTCTGCGCATTCGCCGCTAACTGGCTCCCCCCACTTTGCGCAGT
>RFNT01000138.1 GCA_009927045.1 bacterium
GGAATCAAAGTAGATAAAGAATCTTTTTTAGCTTCTTTAAAGAGAATTTCTTTGATGTCCTCAGACAAATCTCGTAGTCTTACGTTCAACCTAAGTCCTGGAATTTTGCAGCTTTCTAGCCAAAGTCCGGAATTAGGGGAAGCTCAAGAAGAGATAGCTATCGACTATCAGGGTGAAACCATGAGGATTGGGTTCAATTCTCGTTATTTGATAGATGCTGTTTCCTCAATTGAAGGCGACAACGTAGTTCTGGAACTAAAAGGGAAGCAGAACCCAGGGGTTATCCATTCTTGCACAGGTGATAATCACACCAGTGTCGTGATGCCAATGCGAATCTGATTCCAAGAAAAGTAAATGGGGTAATTGCGGATGGCGATTGAAAACGAATCAGAGCTTGGAAAAAAACCAGGCTATGGTGCCGATGCCATTCAAGTCTTAGAAGGTCTCGAAGCCGTTCGAAAACGTCCGGGCATGTACATCGGGGATACCGGTGTACGAGGTCTTCATCATTTGATTTGGGAAATCGTTGATAACTCAATCGACGAAGCAATGGCGGGCCATTGCAAAACCATTTACGTCACTATCCATGTCGATAACTCAGTCACTGTTGAAGATGATGGCCGTGGAATACCGGTTGATATTCACAAGACCGAAAAGATTTCTGCCTTAGAAGTTGTTCTCACCAAGCTTCATGCTGGGGGAAAATTCGATAACAACGCTTATAAAGTGTCTGGGGGCTTGCATGGCGTGGGCGTTTCCGTAGTGAATGCCCTTTCTGAAACCTTGACCGCGGAAGTGAAGCGCCAAGGTAAAGTCTACGTTCAACAATATGAAAAAGGAAAACCGCTCGCACCTGTAAAAGAAGTAGGGGTTACTGAAAAAACAGGCACCAAAATTGTTTTCAAGCCCGATTCAGAAATTTTTGAAACCCTCGAATTTAGTTTTGAAACCGTAGCGAATCGGCTCCGGGAACTTTCTTATCTCAATCGGGGCATTAAAGTAATTCTGACTGATGACCGCACTGAAAAGACTCAAGAATTCTTTTCGGATGGGGGCATTCGTTCCTTTGTTGAACATCTGAACAAAGCCAAAACAAAATTAACCGCAGATGCCATTTACTTTTATGCCGAAGCCACAGGAATTTTCCTCGAAGTGTCCATGCAGTGGAATGACAGCTACAAAGAAAATATTTTTACATTTGCAAATAACATCAACACAGTCGAAGGCGGAACCCACCTAGCAGGGTTTAAAACTGCACTCACCCGATGTGTGAACAAGTACATTGATAGTTCGGGGATCGCTAAAGATCTTGGAGAAAGTCTCACTGGTGAAGACATTCGCGAAGGGCTCACCGCTGTCATCAGTGTTAAGATTCCAAACCCTCAGTTTGAAGGTCAAACAAAAACCAAACTCGGCAATTCCGAAGTTAAAGGCCTTGTTGAAAACCTGATCAACGAACGATTCTCAATTTATCTGGAAGAGAATCCAGGGGACTCCAAGAAAATCGCATTGAAGGCGATTGAAGGAGCTCGTGCTCGAATCGCCGCGCGAAAAGCTCGAGATTTAACTCGAAGAAAATCTGCACTGGATTTAGGGGGCTTGCCCGGAAAAATGGCAGACTGTCAGGAGAAAGATCCAGCGCTTTGCGAACTGTATTTAGTAGAAGGGGATTCTGCCGGCGGCTCTGCGAAACAAGCCCGAGATAGAAAAAACCAAGCGATTCTTCCTCTTAAGGGAAAAATCCTCAACGTGGAAAAGGCTCGATTCGATAAGATGTTGGAGTTTGCTGAAATCCGAACACTCATTACAGCGCTCGGAACAGGAATCGGTAAAGAAGATTACGATATTGCCAAGGTTCGTTACCACAAAATCATCATTATGACTGATGCTGACGTGGACGGAGCGCATATCCGAACACTGCTTCTGACATTCTTTTATCGTCAAATGCCCGAAGTGATCGAGAAGGGCTATCTCTATATTGCTCAGCCTCCACTTTACAAAGTGAAGAAGGGTAAAACGGAGCGGTATATCCGTAACGATTCCATGCTGGAAGATTTTGTTCTGGCTCAGGCACTGGAAGATTTAGACATCACTGCGGCCTCTGAAAAAGTAGACAAGGGAACTGCGAAAAACATTTTCAAAAAGGTCAGCCAGTTTCAGCAGTCTCTTTCTAGCCTGGCGAGAAAAGCAGATCCGGAACTGATCCGAATGGTTGCTTTAGACGATACCTGGACCGCCGAAACTCTGAAATCTGAAGAAGATTTGAAAAAGCATCTGGAGGCCTACAAGAAAAAAATAACCGCTGATAATGGTGGCAATCAGTTCACATATACGATTTCTCCAGACACAGAACATGCTGGCTTCCAAGCGGTTTGTGTAACAGCAAGACACAATTTGAAAGCCACAACAAAAATCACTTGGGATTTCTTGAACGCCCCCCAGCTCCACGAACTAAAAAAATCGGCGCAAAGCTTTGGCAAGCTCGGCAAAGCACCCTTCACGTTGATGGATGCAGAAAGCAAAACAACTTATCAAGATATAGAAGCACTGAGATCCGCAGTGATGGAACATGGCCAAACGGGATTGCAAATACAGCGCTATAAAGGCTTGGGAGAGATGAACCCAGAGCAACTTTGGGAAACTACTATGGATCCCAAGACTCGGTCTTTGCTGCAAGTACAAGTGGAAGATGGAGCCGAGGCAGATAGCGTGTTTTCAGTTTTGATGGGCGATCAGGTTAAACCCCGAAGAGATTTTATTGAGGAGAATGCATTGAGAGTAAGAACTCTCGATATTTAGATTTGAGTTATGGAAACGCCGACTACGCCAGAAACGCATTTAACCGCCGTTAGCATTGAAGAACAAATGCGCGAGGCATATCTCGAATATGCCATGTCAGTGATTGTGGGTAGAGCTCTGCCTGACGTGCGTGACGGCATGAAGCCAGTCCATCGCCGCATTTTGTACGCGATGTATGACATGGGCAACACACACGACAAGCCCTACAAAAAGTCAGCTCGTATTGTTGGGGATGTGATCGGTAAATACCATCCCCACGGTGATACAGCGGTTTATGAGACGATGGTCCGAATGGCCCAAGATTTTTCCATGCGTTATCCGTTAGTGGATGGGCAAGGTAACTTTGGTTCGGTAGATGGCGATTCTGCGGCCGCCATGCGATACACCGAAGTTCGCCTGGAAAAAATCACGAATGAAGTTTTAGCGGACTTAGACAAGGAAACTGTCGACTTCACACCGAACTACGATAACTCGCTCAAAGAACCAGCGGTTCTGCCTACAAAAATTCCTAATTTGCTCATTAATGGTTCCTCTGGAATCGCAGTGGGCATGGCCACGA
The DNA here is from genome assembly GCA_009927045.1 of bacterium. Taxonomy (GTDB): domain Bacteria; phylum Bdellovibrionota; class FAC87; order UBA2466; family UBA2466; genus RFNO01. The sequence goes on from RFNT01000138.1 coordinate 3,359, forward strand.
ATATTCCGCCCCATAACCTGGGAGAAATCGTGGATGCACTCAAAGCTGTTATCGCAAAGCCCGAAATCAATACGTTGGAACTGATGAAAATTGTTCCGGGTCCAGACTTTCCGACGGCGGCATTCATTTATGGTCGCAAGGGGATCAAAGAGGCTTATGAAACCGGAAAGGGAATTATCCATCTGAGAGCCAAGACGGAGATGGAAACATTTAAAGGCGAGCGAGAACGTATTATCGTTACCGAAATCCCCTACCAAGTAAACAAAGCCAAGCTGATCGAAGACGTGGCCCGCTTGGTGAACGAAAAGAAAGTGGAAGGCATTTCAGATATTCGCGATGAGTCCGATCGAAAAGGGATGCGGATTGTTTTTGATTTGAAAAAAGGAGAGGACAGTCGCGTGGTCCTCAATCAGCTTTTTAAAAACACCCAAATGGAACTTCCTTCGGTATCAGCATCCTCGCGCTCGATCGCCAGCAGCCCAAAATGATGGGGCTCAAAGACTGTTTGGTGGCGTTCATAGCGCACCGAAAAGAAGTGGTTACCGAAGAACCATCTACGAACTCAAAAAAGCAGAAGAAAAAGCACACATCTTAGAAGGGCTCAAGAAAGCTGTTGAGAACCTCGATGCAGTGGTGGCGCTCATTCGCAAAGCTCCGAATCCGCAAGAAGCCCAAACCCAGCTGATACAGCAATTTGCTTTGAGCGAAATTCAAGCCAAAGCCATTTTGGACATGCGATTGCAACGTCTGACGGGTCTTGAGCGGGATAAAATCATTCAAGATTACAAAGACACGATGGCTCTGATTGCTGATTTGAAGAGCATTCTTGCAGACGAGAAAAAAGTTTTGTCGATCATTGGAAAAGAATTGGATGAAGTACGGACCAAATTTGCAAATCCAAGAAGAACTCAGTTCATTGAAGAACAAGAAGACATTACGACCGAAGATTTGATTGCGGAAGAAGAGATGGTTGTGACGGTCACCTATTCCGGCTATATCAAGCGCCTGCCCGTAGACACGTACCGAGCTCAAAAACGAGGTGGCAAAGGAGTTATGGGGGCGGGAACGCGCGCTGAAGACTTCATTTGGGATATTTTTGTCGCCAGCACGCACGAGTACATTTTGTGCTTCACCGATCAGGGGCGTGTGTATTGGTTAAAGGTTTATAAAATTCCAGAAGCGGGCCGAACGGCAAAAGGAAAACCCATTATCAACCTGCTCAATCTCAGCACCAATGAACGAGTTCAAGCAGTGCTGCCGGTAAAAGAATTCAAAGAAAACTGGTTTGTCACCATGGTCACCAAAAAGGCACCATTAAAAAAACCAGCTTAGACGCATTTTCTCGACCGATGAAAAAGGGAATCATTGCCCTTACGACGGATGAAGGTGACACGCTCGTTGATGCGAAAGTCACACAAGGGAATCAGCATGTGGTTTTGGTCAGCAAAGAGGGCCAAAGCATTCGGTTTGAGGAAACCGATGTGCGACCCATGGGACGAAGTGCTCGTGGCGTTGCGGGCATGAGACTCGATAACCAAGATGAAGTGATTGGAATGGCTATCGTCGATTCTGATTCTCAAAAGGAACAGCTGCTGACTGTAACTCAAAACGGGTATGGAAAAAGAACCCTAATGGAAGAGTATCGAGTTCAAGGCCGTGGTGGTTCGGGAATTATGACCATGAAGATCACCGATAAAAACGGGCCAATCGTTGCCGTTCGACAAGTGAGCGATGAAGACGAGCTTATTTTGGCTTCTGATAAAGGAAAAGTGATCCGAACGCGCGTGGCGGAAATTTCCGAAGTTGGTCGAGTGGCTCAAGGCG
>RFNT01000058.1 GCA_009927045.1 bacterium
GCTTTTGCCTCTTTATTATCTGCCCGAGCGCCGAAACCACGCCTTACCGTTTGGCGAATGAAACAGAAATGTGGAAGATTTACGACCGAGTTCCTTCAATGGAAAATGGCCAAAAGTGCCATCCAAGTCTTCAAACCAAGTGATTTTAATTCGCCAACGCCTCCAACTCAGCCCAGCGAGAAAACAGTCGCTCATGCAACTCTTGGGCTTCATGAAGCTTCTGATACAGTTCCGTCAGCTTCTGCGGCTGTGATTGAATTTCGGGCTTGGCGAGTTCAGCTTCCAAACTAGCTATTTGCGCTTCGACTTCTTGAATCTTATTTTCCATGGACGCCAACTCACGCGTTTCATTGTAACTGAGCTTCCTTTTTTTGGGCGGCGCCTCAATCGGTGCGGCTTTGCGAACAGGGACTTTGAGAGCAGCAAGATGATCTGTGTGCCAAGCTTCCCACTGCGATAAATTGGCAAACTTTTCCAGCGATCTTCGAGGCTGCTGGAAATCTGGAAAAGCAATAATCTGATTCGCTACTTGATCCAGGAAGTACCTATCATGGGTAACCAAAATCACAGCACCTTCAAACTCTGATAAACAGGTTTCCAGAACGTCCAAAGTTTCAATATCAAGATCGTTAGTTGGCTCATCGAGCACCAACACTTTAGCTTCTTGAAGCATTAAACGCGCGAGCAATAATCTGGATTGCTCTCCTCCGGATAATTTTCCTACTGGGAGATCGATTTGCTCTCGAGAAAATAGAAAACGGTCTAAATAACTTCGAATATGGATAGGTTTTCCTCGGTAAATCACGCTGTCACCGCCAGGGCAGAGTGTTTTTTGAACGGTTTGTTGGAGGTCCAAGGACTCTCGCTTCTGTTCAAAATAAGCAGCCGGAAGTTGATCGGCTCTCACTATTGTCCCCTCGTCCACTGGTTCAGTCCCCAAAAGACAGCGAATCAGAGAAGATTTGCCACACCCATTTCGCCCCAGAAGCCCCACTCGGCTCCCCGGTCCGATGAACACACTGAAATCACTAAAAAGGGATTTCTCGCCATAGGCTTTCGAAATATTCCGGGCTTCAATCAAACGATTCGGCTGCTTTTGAGCAGTTTGGAAATCTAACGAAAGTTCTTTTCTTCTGTTCCGGAACTCCAGCTCGTCAACCTCATTCATGAGTTCGTGAGCTCTTTGAATACGAGCCTGCTGCTTAGTTGTTCTGGCTTTGGCCCCTCGTCTCAACCACTCGGTCTCCCGTCTGAGTTTATTCTTAAGCGTGACCTCTTCCGCACGTTGCTGGCTGAGCTGCGATTCTCGGAGTTCCAGATAAGTAGAGTAATCTCCGCTGACCGAAAGAACGCCTTGAGGATACTGAACGTTCAATTCCATCATTCGATTCGTTACATTCTGCAAGAAAACTCTATCGTGAGTAATGACCATCACTGCGAAGTGACTTTTTTGAATGAGTTCCTCCAACCAAAGGATGCTTTCGATATCTAAATGATTGGTCGGCTCATCTAACAACAACAGCTCTGGCTCCTGAATCAATTCCCGAACCAATGCAATTTTTTTGTGCCACCCCCCAGAGAGCTGGTGAATGGGGGTTGCCCCCGAGATTCCCTGCCCATCCAACGCCAACTTGCTCATCCATTCCCACGCCGCTGCCTGGGCTTCACTGGAAAGAGGGTCCTTGGCTCCCGACAAAAGAGTTTCTTCCACGGAGGCGTTTAAATTCAATTGAGGAGTTTGCTCGAGAAACCCGACCTTCAGCCCTTTTTTTAGGGACATCTCCCCTTTCTCGGGAACTAATCTCCCCGATAGAATTTTGAACAAAGTAGATTTTCCAGCGCCATTAGGTCCAATGAGCCCAATACGATCCCCTTTTTCGACAACAAAGGTAAGCTCTTTAAAGAGCGGTCGAACCCCAAAGGAATGTTGAAGGTCTCGAGCTGTGAGTAAAATGGCCACGAATGGGCCCTAGACTAACGCAAAAGAGCGCCCACTTCTATTGCAAAGAAATGGGCGCTCCTCCAGTGCAGTAACTTATTTTCCAACACTTCACTTCATGGGAAACAAGACCGTATCAATCACATGGGCAATACCATTGGTGGCTTCAATATCTCCCATAATAATTTTGGAATCATTCACAAAGGTACCGGCTTCATCGCGGTAGAAGAATAATTCTTGGCCTTCCATGGAAACAATCACTTCTCGTGCAACGGCATCGTTGACTCTGACAGCGCCTTCAATCACATGATGGAGCAAGAGTTCTGTCAGATACTCTTTGTCTTTAAGAAGGGCTTGAATTTCCTCTTGAGACATTCTTTTAAACGCCTCATCTGTTGGCGCTAAAAGGGTCACAGGACCTTCTTTATCAAGCTCTTTATCTAGCCCAGTGATTTCCAGAGCTTTCAGAAGCAGAGTGAATTTGCCAGACTGTCGAGCCATGTCCAGCAACTTCCCCTTTTGGATCTGAGGATGGCAGGCATCTCCTTGTTCGGTTGAAAAGCTAGTGGCAGACACTCCACCGAGCAAGCAGACTGCAAACAGCCCGAGAACAATTTTTTTGATTGGATTCATTGGTACACCTCTTGATTCAGTTGCTGACAGGAGTGTCGTGAAGAATCCAATCTCACAATTGGTTTCTTGCACGACATTTTGCTACCAGAGAACCGCTCTGGAGCACATCTCCTGTCATGTCATCTCAGAAAAGCAAGAGGCATGCCCGGATTTTAGTTTTTTCCGATCAATTTCTTTTTAAGGTCTTCTAACCCTTTATCGACAGGGTCCCCGAGGTAACCTTTCCACACATCTGTCGCAAGGTTCTTTCCTTGGCCTTTGATCATTTTGCCAGGAGCTTCTAAGACCAGCTCTTCGTCTCCGTTAGATAACTTGGTTCCAATCAAAGTGATTGTTTCGCCCGGAGAAACAGAAAATTCAAATTGACTAAAGAAGTCTTTGAGATGTTTTGCCTTCAAGTCAACTCCGTTTTTCTCGAGAGCGGCTTGCAGAGCATCACCAATTTCCTTTGAAGTGAGTGATCTAAAAAAAGTCATCTGAATCACTTTGGCTTTCGCAGCTGCCACGCTTTCCATCGGATTTTCGATGTTCAGTTTGGTTCCAGCATCTAAATAACTAGCGGCCGCATACACATTCACATCCATAATCGCCACTGTTTTCCAGCGAACTCCGGCTCCAGTCAAAACCAGGTCTAATTTATTCTTACCCGCTACAACGGCTGCTTTTGGAAATACTTTTACAATTCTGCCCGTGTCAGTCATCGATTTACCGGTATCCTTCAATTCGGTGGGCGATCCTGAGAACTCAACAAGAGAAGCTGCAAATACTTGAAAAGTGAGTGCAAGTAGCACCAGTGCCAATTTTTGTACCATAGTTTGCTCCTGTAAAAAGGTTATTTTGTTAGTGTCTCTCTGGTGACAAAAACGGTCAACTTCATTCGGGATTTTGTTTTTTTGACCATCTCTGGACTTTTTAAATAAAGAGGCATACAAAGACAGTGAGAGGTAACACTCTCACTACAAGGAGAATAAAATGTTTGGAAAATTAGCTCTCGTCAGCTTCTTAATCGCTGGTGGTTTGGTGGTTGCTGATACCAACCCAAATGCCCCAAAAACCGTGGAAACAGCCCTTACTAAGGCTTATATCCCGCTCGGATTCGATGATAACGACCGCATCCAAATTGCAGTAGCCGGTACGTTTAAAAACACCTGCTATAAAGTAGGCCCACACGCCTTGAAAGTGGACACGGAAAATAAGACCATTACAGTCCAACAACAAGCGTATCTGTACAACGGAGTTTGCCTACAGATGTTTGTGCCCTATTCCGAGATTGTCGATGTTGGGATTATCCCGAACGGAAACTACAAAGTGGTGGATGCTCTATCCGGCGCCACCCTTGCTGAGCTCCCCGTGAACCAAGGCAGTAATCCTGGTCCGGACGACTTTACTTATGCTCCAGTGAGCGATGCTTATGTGGTCACAGATCCTGAAACCAAAAAACATGTCCTTGCAATCAGTGGAAGTTTTGGGGATCGCTGCTCAGATTTTGAGGACATCAAAGTCAATGTGAGCAATGATGTGATCATCGTTCAGCCTGTGCTTGAACGCAAAACAGATATTTCTTGTGCTCCTGAGAAAGTACGCTTTCTCAAGACGATTGAGCTCAACAACGATCTGAAACATGGCATGTACATGCTTCATGTCCGTTCGCTCAACGGCCAAGCTGTTAATAAACTAGTGGATCTCGAATAGAGATTTTCTAGAAATGTCTCCAAAAGGGCCTGGGATAACCCCAGGCCTTTTGTTTTGTTGGGTTGCTGTTAATGCGCGGCTCGAACAAGAGGCATCGTCGGCGATTCCTTCGCCACCCACCCATATTCTCTTTCCTTACGATACAGTGTTCTTCGGTTAATCCCTAAAAGGCGAGAAGCTTTATCCTTTCGTCCTCCCGTCTTCTTCAGAACGATTTCAATATAGCGTTTTTCCAGCTCATCGAGCGTAGGTGAATCCTCTACGCTAATGGCCTGTTCACTGTTTGCCTCTCTGCCCTCCTTGCGCCTCAGCCATTGATTTTGCTTTTTCAGTTCCATCAGCTCACAAGCCTTTCGAACTCTGTGAATGAGTTCCCAGGGTGCAAACGGGCGGGCGACTAATGAAAAAGCCCCTTGTTGAACCATCTGACGTGCCCGTTCCAACTCCGTTGAAGTGGGAATCAGAAGAATTCCAAGATCAGGGTGCTTTTTTTTAATCTCTGAGAAGCTGGTGAGATTGTTCTCCGTTATCAATGGGACCGAAGTTAAAAGAACGTCTAAAGGTCCAGCGCCGTGACTGACTTCACCTGCATTTTCGAATTGAGTTACGGAAAAGCCCTCTTGCGAGAGCAGCTCCGTGAGAAGCTTTCTCATTGCAAGATCACCTTCCAAAATACCCATTTTTTTTTGTGTCTCTACTGTCATATTTTTCCTCCAACAGCTCATTTAGCAGCAACTATGCCATCTAAGGGACAAATCCAACCGTTGGCGCTGACATTGCAACTCCCAAACCCAAACTGAGGGAGCTCATGGCCAATTCGAATCTGTTTAAAAAAGAAGTAGCAGTTATTTCTCCAACTGCTCCAATTGAGGAAGCGGCACGCCTCATGCGGAACTATCATGTCGGCAGTGTCGTAGTGGTTGAACCCTCGGAGTTCGGGGGATTATTCCCAGTGGGCTTACTCACTGACCGGGATATAGTGGTGGAATTGGTCGCTGATGGTGTAGATATTCACAAGGTGTCTGTGAAGGACATTATGTCGCCTAAACCTATCACAGCACTACACACAGCCTCTTTGGATGAATTGGTTCAATTGATGCAGTCCCATCGGATCAGAAAAATTCCGATTGTGGACGATAAGAACCACCTGGTGGGGTTTGTTTCACTCGATGATCTATTTGAAAAAGTAGGTCATGAGCTCGCAACACTCTCACAACTTTCTAGATATCAGCAACAGCTCGAGCGAGACGTTCGACCTGCCCGGCCCATTCGACTCAGTTGATGCAATCGATTTATCCCGATTTGCTATCGGATAATTTACGGAGCTCTTCCAAACGCTTTTGCTCATCTTGAGGAATAAATGTCCCAGCACTGCCCGTATAACCCATGTACACTTTATCGGCGTATCGATGGAAACACTTCCTTGAAAGATCTGTGTGTGGAGCCTCTCGTATACAACTTTCAAAGTAGAGTCGATCTAAATCCCAAAGAGTAGGATCTTGCAAAGCCGAATAGGCAACACCCAATAGGTACAAGGCCTCAACTCGAGATTGGCTTTGTGGAGCTTCCTCTAGGGCTTCATGCAAATAATTGGAAGCTCTCAGATAGCTGATGTCCCCGTTTTCATCTGCTGGAAATGTTTGGAGCAAAACTGCTCGACTGATCAGCTTCTGTGCTTTCTGCACCAATTCCTCAGGGGAAAGCTTTTTCTTTGTCTCTTTCTCTTCCATCCAAAACTGTGCATCTTTGCGCCATTGCTGAGCTAAACGGAGTACAAATTCAGGTAACTCTTTGCGTTGGGCGACACTATCAATTAAATCGAGAGTCTCCTTAGGATTCTGTTTCACACGGACCGTGATGCTCAATGCACGACGCAAAGACCGAGTGTACTCCACGATACCCAAGCTAGTGGAAGGCACCGCGCTCAAAATATCCGTATAAGCTTTTAATGCCTTATCAAATTGGCGAGTAGCCGCAAAGACATCTGCTTTTTCAAAAGGAGTTAATTGAGAAGATTCCACTCGTTTTTCTAGATCTTGATAATTTTGCTCGGAGGGAACTCGCGAATGGCAACTGAAACAAAAACTAGTAGCCGTTCTTAACCGATGCCGACTGTACTCATAACTTCCTGCCTTAAATCGGTCTCGAGCATCTTGGATGTACTCATGGAACATTCGAGAAATCGTATAGAGCCCAGGTTCTTGGTTTTTAGCCTCTTGAGGAAAAATGTGTCTGAACTGAGCTAGCCGATTGAGATCCTTCCGAATGATTTCGCTATTTTTTGGACTACTAAACTTTTCGGGACTAGCTAAGAAAGGTTGTAAATTGAGAAGCGATGTGAACATTTGCTGCATGGACCCTTTTACTTCGGGTCTAGGCTTTGAAAATACAACGCTCGAAGAGATAAAAACGCTAGCAGCGATGAGCAGAAAATAAGTTCTTTTCATATGTTGGTCTCTTTCCGGTCTCTCATTCTAAGCCATTTCTTAGGCCTTTTCCAACGACCATTCACTGGCACCGATTCTGCAATCTCAAAGTGAGTCACTTTATGCAAGGAGCAAACACATGAAATCAGAATGGACTGTCCGAAACTTTATGACTTCTCTTCCCTTCACAATTGGCGCTGAACAGCCCCTAAAAAAAGCAATAGAACTCATGCAAGAGCACCAAATCCGCCATTTGCCCGTCCTTCAAGCCAAGCAACTCGTTGGAGTACTGACCGAGCGTGATATTGCAGTCGCGAGGACCTTTCAGGGTTCAGCGGAACTTCGGGTGGAGGGTGTCATGATGCCCATGTCTTACGCCGTTTCGCCCGATACCCCCTTGGAGGAGGTCACTTTGCAAATGGCCCAACACAAATACGGCTCGGCCATTGTCATCGAAAAGAACTCAGTGATCGGTATTTTTACCGCACAAGATGCGTTACGGGCTCTTTCTGAAATTTTAGTGGACACCCATCGAATTGCAGTTTAGACGAATCTATTTTTATTTGTATTTTCATGTGGTTACTAAGCCCCCCCGAAAGCTGAACTTTTAGTGAACCGTTGATTGACTACCCCCGTTAAGGACGGTACTTCTGATGGCGTTTATTAGAGGGGGCACCATCATGAAACAGTTGCTAGTTATTGCCGGGTTATTGAGCGTCGTGGGATTTGCTAAACCCTATCAACTGAATTGCACTGCTAAAAATCAGCCTGTAGGTAAGCAATGGTTAGTCACAGCGCAATTGACGGGAACGGTGGATCGCGGCACCAAAGTAGCCACTTTACAGGAACTAGAAGGCACTCTCAGTATTTCTTTAAAAAATGAAAAAGAACCTTGGTCCGAAACTTCTCTCCACAAACGGAGCGTAGAAAGTGATGATTACTATCACCCAGTCAAATATAAAAATCACTACCGCTTCGAGTTGCATTTTGAAAAAAATGATTCCTACGCGGCTGAGAAAGTAGATTTTTTACTCCCAAAACTTTTTGAAGTGGATCGCGCGAATCGGGCTTATTTTATCTTGAATCATGTAAACGATACTTTCGGAGGGACTATCGCCCTGCGCTGCAACGTATCTGAGAATGATCCGGAACCCATATCTCGCTGAAAAAGAAAGTTCAGAGCCCCTTGGAAATTCTACGCACTCAGCTCCCTGACGTTCTTTTAATTTCTCCAAAAGTATTTGGTGATGAGCGGGGCTTTTTTCTAGAATCTTGGCAGAATCAGAGATATGCCGCTTTTAACATTCCAGGCCCAAAAGGATGGGCACAAGATAATGTTTCCAGATCTGCTCGAGGCGTTTTACGTGGACTTCACTTTCAATTTCCCACTTTGCAAGGAAAACTGATCACGGTACTTGAAGGAGAAATTTTTGATGTCGCAGTGGATATCAGGAAAAACTCTCCTACTTTTGGGAAGTGGACTGGTCACGTGCTATCCGCAAAAAACATTCAACAACTCTGGATCCCAAAAGGCTTTGCTCATGGCTTCTTAGTCATGAGTGAAAGCGCTGTTGTTTCTTATAAAGCATCTGACTTATACACTCCGGCCGAAGAAAAAACTTTGCTGTGGAACGACCCAGAACTCAGCATTCAATGGCCGTGTGATGTGCCGCCGCAGCTATCCGAAAAAGACCAGCAAGGGATTTGCTTAAGCGCATTTTCTCCCTCGTTGCTGCCAGAATACACTCCATGAAACCGTCAGATTCACGCTTTTCTGCCAGCATCACTCCTGCAACTTTAGCCGCCTTGATAGCCATTCAAGTCACTTTTGCTTCTAATTATCTTTTCTCCAAAGTAGTCATGCAATCTGTTCCCCCCTTAGTCTGGGGAAATATTCGAACGGTATGCACCGCGCTGATTTTGATGGCAGCATTGGCGCTGCGAGGACAACTTCGATTAGACGCTGCTTGGAAAGCAAAAAAAGCGCTATTCCTTTTCTCGCTTCTCGGTGTTGTCTTGAATCAAGCGGCGTTTTTAGCTGGTTTACAACTCACTACAACTGCCAATAGCGGGCTCATCAACACCATGATCCCCATTTTTCACGGTGCTTTGGATCACAATCACCAAACAAGAACAGTTCTCTCGCCTGCGCTGGATCGGTTTTTTTCTCGCGCTTTCAGGAGTCCTGATCTTACAAGATTTACGTCACTTTTCTTTTTCCTTGGCTACTTATCAGGGCGATTTGTTAACTCTATTCAATGCACTCTCCTATAGTTTTTTTCTGTTTTTTAGTCCCCCCTTTTTCAAAAACAATACACCGCTTTGGACTACGGCTTGGCTGTTCACGCTGGGTTCTTTGGGCCTGTCGGTTCTTTCAATTCCCCAATGGTCTCAATTCGATCCTTCAGCGGTTTCTGGGCTCACCTTAACGTATGCGGCATTAGGCATTACACTTGGAAACTTAGTTCCGTATTTGCTCATCAGCTTTGTTTTAGCCAGAACTTCCAGCGCCATCGTAGCCCAGTTTGTTTACCTTCAGGCCCTGATTGCTGGCTTTTTAGGATATGCCTTCCTAGGAGAAACCATATCCACAAGAACACTGTTCTCTGCAGTGCTGATATTTTTAGGCCTCTACTGTTCTCTCACTACGCGTCCGTTTGGTATCCGGATCAGTTTGGGAGAGGATTTCAAAGAGTAATTTGTGGATTGGCTTTCCCATTTAAATCCTGAACAGCAGGAAGCTGTGTTGCACACATCGGGCCCCCTGCTCATTTTAGCGGGAGCTGGCTCAGGAAAAACCACAGTCTTAGTTTCAAGAGCCGGTCGCTTAATCTCAGATGGGAGTGTTAGACCTAACCAGCTCTGCGTGCTGACATTCACCAACAAAGCAGCTCGAGAATTGAAACACCGTTTGACGGCTCGCCTCGGCACCTCCGCTAAGGGGGTTTGGGCCGGTACGTTCCATTCTTTTGGACTCCAACTCCTCCGTCAGCACCACCAGGCACTTGCTCTCCCCAAGCATTTTGGAGTGATTGATCCTTCGGATGCTGGCAGTCTCCTCAAAGAACTCCTTTTGTCGTATCACAATCCAGAGAAAGTGGCTTTTGATGCCGATCTATTGCTTCAAACACTGGCCAAATTCCGAGAAGAGGAACGAAAACTCCAAAAAACCGATGACATTTATGAACAAGCAATCGAATGGCTTATTCCTCGGTATGAAAAGAAACTGCAGCAATTAGCGGTAGTAGATTTCGACGATTTATTACTCAAGCCCTTACTACTGCTTCAGGAGGGGGATTCGCGGGCTCGAGAGCTACAAGAAAAATATCAACAGATGATGGTGGATGAATTTCAGGACACGAATGTCCTGCAAATGCGACTTGTCCGCATGCTAACTCAAACTCATACCAATCTGACTGTGGTCGGTGATGATGATCAATCTATTTACGGTTGGCGCGGGGCCTGCATTCGCAACATCTTGGATTTTCCCAAACTGTATCGCAATTGCAAAGTGATTCGACTGGAGAGAAATTACCGGATCCACTCCTGCGATATTAAATCTTGCGAATCAGGTGATTGGAAAAAACACCGAACGGCATGGCAAAACTTTATTTTCCGAAAAAAGCGAATCCGGACCATTACCTGAAGTGATTGTTTATCCCAGCGAGACTGAGGAAGCAGAAGGAATTGCCACAGATATCACATTGCAGCTCAGCCGGGGAGTTGCTCCAAAAGACATCGCTGTGCTCTTTCGTTCCAATACCCAGGGAGCGCTCATTGAAGCAGAGCTACGACGAACAGGCCACCCCTACGCAATCTCTGGGGGAACTGCTTTCTTTGACCGGCGTGAAATCCGAGATGTCCTAGCTTATTTGAAGTGTGCAGTTCGCCCGCAAGACCTTCCTTTCCGTCGGATTTTGAATACGCCTGCTCGAGGGATCGGAGAAAAAAGCATTCAAGCCATACAAGATTTATCAGACGCTCAAAATATTTCTTTTTATCAAGCCGCCTGTCAGGCTGACAGTCTCGGATTGGATCCCAATAGTTCAAAATCCATCCAGCTCCTGATTGGAACGCTTCGTACTTTAAGCTCCAAAATCACGAACCCTTCGCTGACTTCACCCCAGGAACGATTGCTTCAGTTCCTCAGGGAAATTGGTTATCCCAATCACCTCAATAAGACTTCCGCTCAAACCTCTGTTGGACAGCAAAAATGGAGAAACGTGGAGCTGTTTGCAGATATTTTAGGAAGAACTCTCTCTCAACAACCTTCGATTGAGGGTTTAAAGAACTTTTTAGAACGACTGGAACTTCGGGACGCACCGGAAGAAGAAGACAAGAACCAGATCCAAGTGATGACCCTCCATGCTTGTAAAGGCCTCGAGTTTCCAATTGTTTATTTTTTGGGGGTTGAAGAAGATATTATTCCCCACCGACGATTAGGTTTAGATATCAGTGAAGAACGAAGACTCTTCTACGTTGGAGTCACCCGTGCCAAAGAGCAACTCATTCTCACTAGATGCCGAAAGCGGAAGCGCCATGGCAAACTTCAAAACTGTGTTCCCTCACGCTTTTTATCAGACGTGCCCGATTCAATGTACGTGGAACATTTGGGTGAACGTCCGACGAAGACATCCCACCGCAAAGCTCTGCTCAGTGATCTTTATAAGAAGCTGGATTCCATGGGAGTTTAGCGGATGAACTGGTCTCTTCTCAATCAACCCGGCGTGATTTTAGCTCCCATGGAAGGAGTGACTGATGCTCCGATGCGGGCACTGCTCACCGAAACTTCTCCTTATTTGTTTTGTGTGAGCGAATTTATTCGAGTTACTGATCAATCTCCCCCGGTTCATGTGCTGCAACGGTATGTTCCCGAATTGAAGTGTGGGGGTCTCACTCCTTCACAGGTTCCTGTGGTTATCCAACTTTTAGGAAGTCATCCGGACCGCCTCTCAGAGACCGCGCTGCGAGCTATTCATTTGGGGGCAGCTGCCATTGATTTGAACTTTGGTTGCCCAGCCCCTACAGTCAATCGGCATGACGGCGGTGCTACTTTGCTCAAAACCCCTCATCGGATTTTTGAAATCATCTCAGCAGTAAGGGCGGCAGTTCCAAAACAAATCCCAGTTTCAGCGAAACTTCGCTTGGGATGGGACAATCCAAATGATATTTTTATCAACGCGGAAAAAGCAGTCGATGCGGGAGCTTCTTGGCTCACTCTGCATGCAAGAACCCGCATGCAGGGCTATGCCAAACCTGTGTATTGGAGCCATATTCGTAAAGTTCGAGAACAGATTTCCATACCTGTCATTGCGAATGGAGATATTTGGAACTTTCAAGATTTCATTCAATGCTTCGAAGAAACAGGGTGCGAGCATTATATGTTAGGACGAGGGGCTCTGGCGAACCCCTTTCTACCTCAAGCTATCACCCAGGTATTGCGAAGGAATTTCACATTAGCCATTCAACAACCTACTTCCGCTTCCCTTCCCGATTGGCGCCCGTTATTGGAACGCTTTATTCACTTCGCGAGCGATTCTGGGAAATCACAAGACTATTTTTTAAGAAGGATCAAGCAATGGATGAAATTTGCGGCACTTGCGAGTTCTTCACCCTACTTTGAACAGATTAAGAGAAGTCAGAACCTGACTGAATGCTTGAATCAAATCAGCAACTCTTCTCATTAAAATCGTGAAGGCGACTTCAGCACTTCTTCGTCGAGTTTCTTCCGATAGGCTTCTTGAAGTCTCAGAGTGATGGCACCTGGAGTCTGATACCGATGCTCATCCCATTGGAACACAGGACAGATACCTCGTACACTGCTAGCAATGAAGACTTCCTGAGCATTTTGAAACTCTTCCAATGAATAGGCGCCTTCTTCCGAAGGACAAATCCCTTGAGCTACTGCTAGAATGTAGCGTCTGGTAATCCCATCTAAAATCCCCACCGAAAGTGCCGGAGTCCTCAGAATCCCTTTCGGGCTAATTGAAAACACACTGAACGTGGTACCTTCAGTCACATAGCCTTCACCGTTCAGGAGAATAGCATCCATAGCGCCCCGTTCACGGACATCTTTCAGAGCTAAAATACTATTTAAATAGTTACTGCTCTTGATGTTAGGGTCCTGAGCCTGACTTGGATTCCTGCGCACTTGAGAAGTAGCCAGGTGATAGCCACGGGTTCTCAGCTGATCTAACTCCCGGGATAACTCCTGAACCAAAATCACCAAAGTCGGTTGATCGGTATGAATATCCAGACCGACATGAGTCACTTCACCACGAGTAATGATCATTCTAAAATAAATATCATCTTGACCAAACGCCTGTGCTGTCTCTTGGAGCTGGTGCTTCAAAAACTCGTCCGACCAAGGAACAGGAATGCCCAGTCGACCCGCTGATTTTCTCAATCGATGAATATGGTCCTCTAAAAACAAAAAGGTACGTTGATAAGAGCACCCGGTCTCATAAACCCCATCCCCAAACAGGAATCCCCCGGTCAAAAACGGAACTTGAGCGTGTTCTGGTTTAAGAATTTTTCCGTTGATATTGGCTAATGCGCGCATCATTAAAGCAAGATATCGTGATTACAGCTATTTGACAATTCTGCCTCACCTTGTCACAACAGCCCCATGTCCCTACGCCATCTCATTTTTCTAGTACTCTTCTATTTGGGCGGCGGCATTTTCACGAGTTTTGGATTTCTTCGGCATAAGGATCTCGGGCCCTCCTACTTTAGAGTTCACGGGTTAGGCCTCTGTGTATCGCTTTTTCTCGCTTACTGGCTTTTGGGTCGTGCTTATCTAGACCCCTCTACTACTCTGTGGTTCTCACTCTTTTTAGTATGTGCCACTTTCTTCAGCTTTTTTACGGGAGTCTCTCATCGCGTGAGTGCCACTTCCTTTTTCTTGGGTACCATTAGTTATTATGGTGCACTTTTTTTCGATCTGAGTACGACGTCCTTAGGGGCTAATCAAGCGATACTGTTCTCCAATTCTATTTTGGCCTCTTTAGTTTTAGGTTTCTCCATGGCAGCAATGGCGCTGGGACATTGGTACTTGATTCAACCTAAACTCTCTATTGCAGAGCTGAAAAGAATTACCCTTTTATTGATCCTCTTCCTCGTTTTGCGGCTCCTTTTCAGTTCCTATCAAATCGGAATGCTCATCCAGGGAATGGGTGAGATGGATCTCTATAGATACTTCATGAAAGTACCTGGGGTCTTTATTCTGATGCGCTATGTGTGGGGTATTTGGGGCGCTCTCATCTTAAGCTGGTTAGTGTGGAGAACAGTTCAGATCCGTTCCACCCAATCTGCCACAGGAATTTTGTATGTAGTTGTGGTGGCCTGTCTCGTTGGGGAAATTCTGAGTCTGTATCTTGCTTTCTATTTTGGTTTACCGCTGTAATGAATATTTCCACGACATGCAGCGCTTGTTCTCAACGCCAGGAATTTGAGCTGAATTGGCCCATAACAGTGCACCCCTGTCAGAAATGCCATCAAGAACTCTTGAGCCATCCCACTCAGGCTTTTTTGAATCAAGAGCCATGGGATCAATGCCCGCTATGTGGTGCGAGCCACTTGTATCAACGCAAAGATTTCAATCAGAAATTAGGAATCGGTTTGATTGTTCTGGGGGTGGTCTTGGCCTACTTCACTTACGGACTCTCTTTACTGTTGGTGACTGGGATTGATTGGTGGCTTTCCAAGCGCATTCCTCCCATGGGGGCTTGCTACCGCTGCAAGAGTGAGTTCAGAAATTCAAAACTAATCCGCTCCATGGAACCTTTCAATCTCCAGCTCTACGACTATTACCGTAATTTACGATGAGTCTGTGAATTTGGCGGAGTCGTTTTTCTAGCATCTGCTGGCTTTTGCGATCGGCTCTGGGAAAAGGATCGAGCTACGGAATCGCCTGCTCCTTTGTAGTCGCAAAACCGGCTTTCAAATTCAGTGCGATCCACTGACTCTCTACCGCCCAATAAAGCCTTTGCGACACTTTCAGAAACTCCCAATTCACGGGCCATGACAGAAGGCCGAACTACTTGTTTTCTAGCTTCCATAGCCGCCGGGATCAATTGGACTGGAGGGCCATTCTTGCCGTCTTTGGGCAAATAGGAACCGGAGCGTTTTTGTGCCTCTACAAACAAGTTGCTATCCGCTACCGCTCGAGCTCGGTACTGAGTATTAGTGGTGAAAAAATCCCCATGTTTCAGCGGTTGTCCATTAGGCCCAATAAAGACCGTGTTCTGATTAGCCACTTGTATTCTGTTTTTCTGCTCTTCATACAGATTAGGACGTCCCCCTAAGAATCCGGAGGCATGGCAATCCAAACAGGAAGCTACATTCCTCACAGCTGGCCTCAGAAGTCCACTAGAAGATGCAATGGAACCAGGAGCTTCTCCCAGAAGATCGCCATTTTGATTGAAGAGGAAAGTAACTAAAAATCCATTTGCTCCAATGCAGAGCCATTCTTCTGCCTCATGAGTAAAAAGGATCCCGCTCTTATAGACATTACGTGCATCTGTGCCCGCACCCCCTTCATGCAAATCCAAAAAATCTAGGCTTCTATAGCAAGTACGGCCCGGCATATTTGCTGTATTTTGAACTTCAATCACCCGGTGATCTCCACCCACTACTCTCGATTGTTTGTCTCCACGCTCTAAAGAAGTACCCACTAAAAGTTTATTCCCAAAGGTAGCCAGTTTATTTTCAGCAACTCCCAACACATCTGAAATCTGAGTCCGATTAAGACCAGCAACACCTTGCGCGATATTATAATTCGTTGGGTTCATCATCGTGTTGATCATTTCGTTGATTCGAATTTTTCCTTGATTACAGCGGTCCTTTTCGTCGGATGTCTTAAGAAGTGAAATCGTAACCCCATTGAAACACGGATTGCCATTGGCATCTCTAAAAGTATTAAAATCTAACGTCACGGTTCCGCCACTCACTTGCTGTTCAAAAATTCGCACTAAGCACCGATTCTGGATTGTATTGAGTAAGAAGTTCAAAGCAGCGAGTCCAGCCTTCACTCGATTCGTACCAGGAGGTAAATCAGATTGAATATTTCCGGCACTATCGGGTACTACTGGCAAACTAAAGGAAGCTAAGTCAATCGTCATCCGGCCATCCCCAAAACCGCCTGAAGCGAATAGGAACCTATCAACAGCATCTCTTTGGTTGCCCTGAAAGAGTTTATCCCGATTCTGCAAAAAGAAAATCTGTGCCTGTCGAGCGGCATCTGGATCTCGATCAGAAATACGTCTTCCAAATCGGTCCACCAAGTTACCGTTACGATCTACTGACAAACTGACCTGTTCCCCATTGGCCAATCGGGCTAGAGTTTGGTTACCTCTTCTGAGGATTTTATTAAATCCGGCGACCTCTCGGGCATCCCCGAAAAATTCAATGCCTTGACCTCGAAGGCTGGCAAATTCATCATTGATGAAAAACGGGTTGAATTGATTGAATTGATTGAATTGATTAAACCGATTCGAACGGCCCGAGCGGAACTCGGCACGGGCGTCCAGAGCCACAAAGCTCAAGCCGGCCACTAATAGCAGTACCCAATTTCGATTTTTAAAAATCGTCTTCTCTTTCATAAGAGATCCATCACCACAGCTACTCTGCGCCCTGCCGCACAACAGCTACCAAGTGAGTAAAAAACAAAACCTATTCGGAACGCTCAAGTTGCATATTCGGGGCCATTTGAAGGAGTTGAACAGTACACTCTCAGGATGCTCTGCTGAGCCCCTCAGTTAATAGGGAGATGGAGATGATGAGAAGACAGCCGTATTCAGCCAGATTCAGCGCCTAAACTCTGGACATCTGCTCTACAGATTGCGTTAGGGAAAATTAGGTGGAACGTACCCTTGCGCATCCATTGCTTTAAGCTCTTCTAAGCTTTTGGCTCCGGGAAGCGCATCTTTTTTCTGGTTGATCACTGGGTTGCTGACACAGCCATCAATATTGATTTGGGTATAAGCTTGAAACTTGGAAGGGAGATTTTCTTCCGAGAAAATGGCTTCTACCGGACAAGCAGGAACACAGGCATCGCAATTCACACAGGTATCTGGATTAATATAGACCATGCGTTCGCCTTCATGGAACGCATCTACCGGACATACAGCTACGCAATCAGTATATTTACAATCCACACAGTGTTGAGTCACGATGTAAGCCATGGCTTTTTCCTCCGTTACATTAAAAAGATAACATGGCCATTCCGGCTAGGCTAGTGATTATGTTGGTTTTTTTGGCCCCTTTTTCCGGGGTTCATTTTTTGACTCGGCAACTGAACAAAACTTAGACAGGCAGAATGGCTCAGTTAACTATTGAATAGATCTCAACTTAATTCCCCTCATCCCCAGGACTTTCTGCCGGGAACGACAGGACGGCTCAACTTTAGGTGGAGAGTGGGGTCTGCATCAGCGGTAATCTCGGATTGGTATTTTCCTTGCACAACCCGGAACGCCGGGATGGGATAAGCCTGTCCTGAGCAGAATCCTTTTGCGGATGTGGTGTGTATGCGGAAGCTGTCTTTGAAGTTCGTTATATTTCCTGTCCTATCAGCTGCCTTGGGACTTTTATTTTTAACTTCCTGTGGTGCTACTGGTTCTACCACTACGGGCATTCCGACGGTCACCCCCCCTACCGGTGGCGGCCCCACGAGCCCACTTCCAGAAGAACCCCCGACCACGACACCGGGTTTACCTGATTTATCCGCTTCAGTGGCGATTAATCTTCGAGATAAGGTCACTTATAGCGACTTATCTGCTATCGCAGGCAATATCGTGACTCCCATTGTGGGGGATCCCCGAGCCTTACTGAAAATCACAAACACGAGAAATCAAAGCGTCAACGGAACCCTACTGGTTGCATTCGAAGATAAATTAGGGTTTTGGGGTGCTGATATGAAATCAGTTCCTGGAACTGGTGTGAACACTTCTTCCTCTTTGGATATCATTTTTTCCGACGATGCACTTACCCTGCGGGTTCAAGCCTCACGTCTGGGAGACAACTTACTTTCTACACTGTATTACCGCAAACGAGCTACTGGAGAAACCCAGTGTTTGCCAGTGAAATGCTACATTACGTTTGGTGGCGTTCGCTATGAAGTTCCATTTGGATCTGCTTGGTGCCCCATGGCCGCTCCTGACGTAGCTGGACCTGCCAGGCTTACATGAATCCCATAAGCTCAAACACAGCTGTTAAACAGTTGGGGACCTTTCAGTAAAATACACGGACATTGCTGTATTACCGGAGGGGAATTAACCATGCATTCACTCAGGCAAATTGCTTTTGTAGCACTCGCACTTCTGGTCGCCGCGGGATGCGGGAAGAAAGGATGATGGAATAGCGAACCCGAATCCTGCCCCAGTGGGCCCTACAGGCCCCGCAGGTAACTTTGTTTCTGGAACAAATTGCCCTCTGTTGGGCGGGGGCACAGCGCTCTCTTCTTTACCCTTTGTAGGCCGCCTGACCTCCAACCAAAACTGGGGTTATCAATGGCAAAATCAGCTGAGTACTTTGACCTTAAGTGCCTCCATTGTGAGCCAAGTGGGCTACAGCTACCAGAACAGTAACCTCATTGCGAGCGGTGCTATTTCGCTTGCTGAATTGTCCTCTTATTACACCAACAACACTGTGGTTCCGACGGCTTGTTTAGCATCACCGACAGGAACTCAAACGGTGAATAGCACGGGTTACTTTTATAACGGCCAAGTAAGTTCTTTAGTTCTAACAGGCGCTTTATCCGTTCCTTACTATTCTCCATTCTCATGGAGAGGCTACCCCACCGGCAGCCCAGGGACTAATCCAACACTCGGACAGGAACAGATCCAAGTCATTGTAGGCTCAAGCTGTGCGACGAGTCTCGTGCCCTCGTATGGGAATGCTTCTGGCCGCATTCGTGGCTGTATCAGCGTCCGCATGGGCAACCAAGTATTGAACTATGTGAGTCAGTAAGAGGATTTATGTTTCAAGATGAAAAAACGACTGAGCTGGATCTGAACTCTGCCCACACTTCTTTAGATTCTACGAGCAAAAATGCCCGATGGACAGAGCATCCCCGTACGCCAAACAGCCCAGACCATGTAAGACCAAGACATTCCTCCGCAGTCGGCCATAGCGTTGCCCTCGACCACAAACAAGGAACTTGGCTCATCAAACTAGCTGCCGCCGTCTCAATCTTATTATTGAGCCTGTGGCTCTTTTAATTCCTTTAGAATTATTTCTTTTTAGACTTTGATTTGGTGTTAAATCGTTCAATCACCGCTTCGGTGATGTCTTCGCCCGACTGTGCGTAGAGCACGGCCCCTTCGTTTTTCTCAAGAACGAGCGTCATGCTTTTTTCTTTGCCTAAGCTTTCCACCACCGCACGAATTTCATCGATGATAGGTTTCGTCAATTCTCTCTCGCGCTTTTGGAGTTCCATTTGAGACTCAGCAGCTAATTTCTGCAATTCAGAGAACTTCTTTTGCAGCTCTTGCTGTTTTTGAGTCTTAGCTCCTTCGTTCATGAGCCCAGCCTTCTTTTCAAACTCTTCAGCTTCTTTCTGAAGCTGTTGTTGTTGCTTCTCAAGCCCTGTCCGCTTAGCAGTGACTTCTTTCTCCAGTGCGGCTTTAGCAGTTTTGCCTGCCTCAACTGTTTGCAGAGTTTTTTGTAAATCAACAAATCCAAGTTTGAACCCAGCTTCTGCTTGGGCCAATGCACCTACCAATAGTACGGCTAGAGAGATTGTATTTTTCATTTTTGCCTCACTCTTCCTTAGTTAAAAAGCTGGTCCAATCGTAAAAATGAACTGCGGAGAACCGCCTCCTACAATAGGATGTCCAAATTCAAAACGCAAGGGACCAATCGGTGTAAACCAACGGATCCCATATCCGTAGTTTGCCAAAATTTTAGGATCCAATGAATTCCATTCATTGAATGAATTGCCCGCGTCAAAGAACAGCACTCCACGCACCCGAGCTTCTTTCAAGAGTGGGAATTCAATTTCCGCGTTCATGAAGGCCTGATTTTTCCCCCCAACCACAATCTCTTTTCCACCGAGGTTCTGATTAGCTGCTTCTTGAGACAACGGTGGTGTTGTCGTTGCCAAAGTGGCCTTGGGTCCTACGCTCATCGGCGCATATCCCCGCAACGAAAACAGGCCACCCAAAATATACAATTCATTCACCGGCACTGGTTCATTAGTAGTTTGAGCAATGTTTGCTCCGGTGAGATTCAAACGAAAAATAAAGTCCCATACAATTGGATGATAAAACCGCATTGTCCCCGAAGTCCGCAGAAACTTCCGATCAAATCCCAACCCAGCAAACTCAGTGGAGGCACTCCAATACCAACCTCGGCGAGGATCAAACCGATCGTCGCGTTTATCGTAAATAACATTGGCCATCAGACTGCTCAAATATCCATTCAACTGGTTCGGCTTAAAGATATTTGTGTCAATGATGTTTGAGACGTATGAATGCTCAAACCGATACGTGAGATATAAATTGGTAAATTCCCGGATGGGATGTCCCAGCTTGATATCCGCTCCAGTTTTAACTTCGCCATAAGACCGATTACCAATGAGGTAAATGACATCCCGCCTGAGTTGATAGAGCGACCCTCCCAAGCTCCAAAGAGAATGTCCCACGAAAGGTTCTTGAAAACTCAGATTGTACTCTGAACGGCCATTGCCCGTTTGCAGCTGAGCTGACAGGGCAGCTACTTGACC
This sequence comes from bacterium, assembly GCA_009927045.1. Classification (GTDB taxonomy): domain Bacteria; phylum Bdellovibrionota; class FAC87; order UBA2466; family UBA2466; genus RFNO01. The sequence continues at coordinate 20,414 of RFNT01000058.1, forward strand.
ATTCCCTAAAAAATTATTCTGGGATAGCTGGGCATTGAAAAGAAATCCTGCGGGTCCCGTGGAATACCCGGCGCCCACTACCAATTGCCCCGTGGAACGTTCTTTAATGCGAATTTCGATATCGACCACGTTAGCAGCAGTTTTTGAAGTCGACTGATGAAACTCCACCGAATCAAAGAACCCAAGACGAGTCACATTTTCTCGACTCTCTCTTTTTTTGGTACCATTGAAAAGTTCGCCTTCCCGAATCAACAGCTCTCGTCGAATCACTTTGTCTTTTGTTCGGGTGTTGCCGGTAATAGTGATCTGTCCAATGTAAACCCGCTCTCCTCGATCCACATCAAAAGTAATATCAACCATTCGAGTATCATCATGGATGTTGGGCTGCGGCACCACATTGGCAAAGGCATATCCTAAGTCTGAGTACTTCTCAGTAAACTTCAACGTTTCACGTCGAAGCATTTCGGTATTAAAAACTTCTCCTTCTTTGAGCTCGAGCTCATTTAGGAGCTCATCACGACGGTAAAGTAAATCACCCTGAAAATCTAATTTCCCAACGCGATACTGAAACCCCTCATCGACAAAGAAAGTGATATAAACAAATTTCTTATCCGGGCTCACAGTGACCTCAGGCTTTCCAAACCGAGCTCTCACATAGCCTTTGGTTCCATAATAAAATCCTAGCGTCGCTATATCTCTCTCAAAAACTGCTTCCCGATAGGCCCCGGACCCACTCAACCAAGAGAAGGGTCCGCCCTCCTGGGTTTGCATGATCCCTTTGAGCTCAGAATCTGGGAGGACTTTGTTCCCGATGATATTGATATTTTTTACTTGGATTTTATCATTTTCTTGAATTTTAAAGACCACTACGGCTTCATTGCGTTCAGCATCACGCTCAACGGTATAACGAACATCAGCAAGGTAGAAGCCTTTCTCCTCGTATTTCTGAAGTAGTTTTTCGACGGATTCGTTGGCTTTCGCAATATCCAATACTTCGTATTCTTTTATTTTCACGAGTTCTTTGGTGTCTTCTTGCTCCAAAGAATCCAAGCCTTCAAATTCAATTTTACTCACAATCGGTTTTTCTCGAACTTGAAATACCAGTTTCACCCCGCCAGAAGCAGGCTCTTCCTGCACTTGTATTTCCTCAAAATATCCCAGGCCAAAAATAGAACGAATGTCTTGTCGAATAATTTCAGGACTGACGGCGCTTCCAATGCGAGAAACGAGACGACCTCGAATCGCCGCTTTTTCGATCTTTCTGTTCCCCTGAATTTCAATGGCCACAATAGAAGTGGGCCTGGACTCCCCGAGCGCCATTGGAATGAGCAGAACAAATCCCAAGAGCCAGGAGATTACTAAGAGACAGTTCAGGTTGTTTCTTCGTTGAAGCACTAAGTCCCTGTATTTATTAACTTTCAGTAGGGACCGATAATAACCTCAGGAGGGAATGGTTGTAAATGTTTTTAGCCCCTTTTTTAGCCGAGGAGATAAACCATCTAACTATTTGTTTTTTTTACAAAAAGCTGGCCATCCCGCAACTCGAATTGTGTGGAGTAAAGACGCGCTAAATTCTCATCATGAGTAACAGAAACCATTCCCATTCCATACTTCTCATGGAGTCGATGGATCAATGCCATGACTTGGTTTCCTGTAGCGGAATCTAAATTTCCCGTCATTTCATCAGTGAGTAAAAGATCGGGGCGCATGAGTAAGGCCCGTGCAATGGCCACGCGCTGCTGCTCCCCTCCCGAGAGTTGGCCAGGCTTATGATCGGCACGCTCGTGAAGGCCCACTTCTTCCAAAAGTGTTTGAGCTCGTAAACGCGCTTCTTTTTTTCCGAGGCCCCCTATCAAGCCAGGCATCATGACATTCTCGATAGCAGTGAATTCCAACATCAAATAATGGAACTGAAATACAAAACCCACTTTCTGATTTCTAAAATAGGCGAGTTCTTTCTCCTTGAGCGCAAATAAATCTCGCCCACGAAACATCACTTTTCCCTCGGAGGGAGTCTCTAAAGCTCCCAGGAGGTGGAGCAAAGTACTTTTTCCCGCTCCGCTCTTTCCGAGAATGGCTACCCGCTCGCCCGCTTTCAGTTGGAAATCAACCCCTTGCAAGATGGGCAACTCACGCCCCGAATTTCTGCCAAATACTTTCTTGAGTTGTATAGTTTCTATTAAGTTATTCATAACGTAATGCCTGAACAGGGGCGCTGGTAGCAGCTTTCAATGCGGGCAAAACGCTGAACACCACACATAACAACATTGCAATTAAGCATACGCTCCCCACATCTGCCCACTCCAGTTTCAGGGGCAGCTTACTGACATTATAAATTTGTTCGCTCAAAAGAGCTGGTTGAAACTTTTCAACGACTTCGCAAAGAACGATTCCCATCGCTATACCTAATCCAATACCTATCGCCCCAACAATTGCCCCCTGCCCGACAAAAAAGAGTACCACCGATTGGAATCGCATTCCCATTGCTTTCAAGATAGCCACATCACGCTTTCGTTGGTAGGTGCTCATCATCAGCAAGTTGACAACATTCATACCTGCGAGTGCAACTACAATATCTAAGACCCAAAACAACATCATTTTTTGATGGCGAACCGCCAAAAAAATATTCTGGTTAATATCGCTCCATTTCTTGATAGCAGCCGTCTCACCCAATTCGGCTCTCAGTTGTTCCGCGACCTGTTCAAGGGAGTATCCTTCTTGAAGGGCTACTTTGTAAAAGGGCTCAATCCGTTTTCCAAAAAACAACTTCTGCATCTTTTCTAGATCAATATAGGCATATCTTAAATCATGATCATAAATTCCAAATTTTGTGATCGCAGTAACCACAAAGGGGACAGTCTGCAGATTGTCTTTACCAATCATCAGACGAACCGTATCTCCCCGTTTGATTTTTAACTTGTCCGCAAGGCCCTTGCCGAGCCAAATCCAGTTACCAACTCCCGCTTGCAGGGGCTCCGGAGCCTCCCACCAAATCTTCTCCCATGGGGTAACTGCCAAGGATTCTTTAAACGAAATACCTTCTAAGGTTACTCCTCCCACGCCATCCTTGATCACCATCGACTGGTTAAGTGCAAAAGGCGTGATGGCCTTAACTCCTGCCACTAAAGGTAAGGAATTTCGAATGGCAGTCCCTGTGCCACTCTCACGGGGAATCACTACGATTGGCGAAGTAATATCCGTATACTTAGTTTGCAGAAAATCTAAAAACCCCGACATCACAGAAAGGACAAGAATCAACATTGCCACGCCTAAGGCAACTCCTCCAACCGACATCCATAGGGCCATTCCCATCAACCGAGTGCCTCGAGGGACTAGTGCACGTTTCATCAGGAATCCAAGACCCGTCAGAAGATTTCTGTGAATGGGAGCCTTCACTCTGTAGATTCCATTTCTCTCAGATACCGCTCAATAGCATCTACTTCTTGTTGAAGATCCTCAGCTTGTTTTTTTACCCCAGCTTTTACATGCTCGGGTGCACTGGCCATGAACTTTTCATTTCCCATCTTAGCCAGAGCTCGCTCCAATGCTTGGCGTTTGCCCTCTAACTCCGTTTTCCTTTTCTTAATTTCTTCAGTGAGATCTCCCAAGAAGCTTTTCTCCATGAAGACCGAACAATCCTTTAACACTACTTCAATATATTGTTTGAGTTCTGGCCTGTCTTGGATCCATTGCACATGAGGGGCGCGAGCCAGTTTTAATATTTTTTCTTCAAAGGGTCTCAAAGCACCTAATACTGGAGCACTTCCCCAGATACTCAGAGGGATCTCCTGGCTTCCTGGAATGTTGTGAGTGCCTCTCAACGTACGGGTCTTCTCCACCAGTTCAATCACCCGTTGCACTTGCATTTCACTTTCCTCAAAGCCGAGAGACGAATCGGGCTCCGGATAATGAGAAACTGCAATACAAGACGAAGACGAACTTCGATAAGGCAATTCCGCCCAAATCGCCTCAGTGACGAACGGCATAAAAGGATGGAGTAACCTCAATACCTCCTCAAGAATATCTAGAGCTGTACTATCTTGTTGGACCTTTCTGACTTCTAGTTCTTTCTTTTCTTTAATGAGTTCAATGAACCAATCACAGTAGTCACTCCACAGAAAATGATAAATCGCCTGGGCCGCCTCAAAAAATCGGTACTGATCCAAGCTATCCGCTACTTGTTTTTTCGTGGTGTTCAGCCGTCTCAAAATCCACTGGTTAATGATATTGTTTCTATCAGGATTACTTTTTTTCGCTTCCCCGAAGTGCATCAAGACAAATTTTGATACGTTCCATACTTTGGTTACAAAATTCCGACACCCCTCCACCCCGTCATCAGAAACTCTCAAGTCCCGACCATGAAAAGCGTTCCATGCTAAGAAGAACCGCAAGGAATCTGCACCCATGCGATCGATGATTTCCAAAGGATCCACCACGTTTCCTTTGGTTTTGGACATCTTTTGTCCATGCTCATCCCGGACCATCGGGTGCAAATAGACCGTGTGAAACGGAATTTCTCCCGTCATTCGAAGGCCTAGCATGATCATGCGGGCGACCCAGAAGAACAAGATATCAAAACCGGTTTCTAAAACATCGTTCGGATAAAAAGCTTTGAGATCCGCAGTCTTTTGCGGCCAGCCCAGAGTGGAAAATGGCCAAAGCCCCGAGCTGAACCAGGTGTCCAGGACATCCTCCTCCTGACGTAGTTCTGAGCTCTTACAATGTTCACACGCTTGAGGAGTGACCGTGGCTACAGTCATTTTCTGACAGGACCCGCAATACCAAACGGGAATGCGATGCCCCCACCACAACTGGCGACTGATACACCATGGCCTGATGTTGTTCATCCATTCAAAGTAGGTTTTCTCCCATTCCTCAGGAATAATTTTTATTTTTTTTGTGACGACTGCCTCAATGGCAGGCTGAGCGAGGATTTCTGCTTTTACAAACCACTGCGCACTCACTTTAGGTTCTACAATAGCGGCACAGCGGTCACAGTGCCCCACGGAATGCATATGATCTTCTTCAGAAACCCAAAGCTGGGCGTTTTTTAGATCTTCTACAATTTTTTCGCGTGCTTTTTCTCGAGAAAGCCCTTGGTAAGTATTTCCCTGAGAATTGATTCGCCCCTCATCATCGAATACCGTAATGATGTTGAGCCCGTGCCTTTTACCCACCAAGTAATCGTTCATGTCATGGCCAGGAGTGATTTTTAAGGCGCCGGTTCCAAATTCAGGATCCACGTAGTCATCAGCAATCACAGGAATTAAACGATCCATCAGCGGGAGTTTAACTTTTTTTCCAAGCCATTTTTTATAACGAGCATCATTGGGATTCACCGCAACTGCCACATCTCCCAATAAGGTCTCAGGCCGAGTAGTAGCGACGACTAAAAAGTGATTGGGATCGGTTTCCGAGACATATTTTATTTTCCAAAACTTTCCTCGGACTTCTTTGAACTTCACTTCCAAATCCGAAAGAGCCGTTCGACATCTCGGACACCAATGAATAATAGCTTCATCGCGATAAATCAGACCGTCTCGATACAACCGTACAAAGGTTTCTCGAACAGCTACTGACACTTGCTCGTCCAAAGTGAAGGCAAGCCGACTCCAGTCTAAACTACAGCCGAGCGTCTTGAGCTGACCAATAATGGTGCTCTGAGATTTCTCTTTCCACTGCCATACTTTTTCTAAAAATTTTTCTCGACCGAGGGCATGTCGGGAAGTTTTGGATTCCGCCATTATATTTCGCTCAACCACCATTTGAGTGGCGATTCCCGCATGGTCGGTTCCGGGTAACCACAAAGTATTATATCCCTGCATCCGTTTTCTTCGAATGAGGATGTCTTCCAGGGTGCCTGTGAGTGCGTGTCCCATGTGAAGAACACCGGTCACATTGGGCGGCGGTAAAACAATAGTGTAGGGTTTCTTGTTAGATTGGGGATCGGCCTTGAAAACCCCCAAATCCAGCCACTTCTGATAAATACGCTTTTCTTCGGACTGGGGCTCAAATTGGTTTTTTAGGCTCATTCCAATCCTTAACGACTAGGAATCCTTCTTTTCGTCTGCAGTAGGTTCCTCGCTCGCTTCTTCGGATGTCGCTCGTGGAGGAGCTGGAGTGATCACCGGTTCTATCCGATTCATCTCGGGCATCACAACTGGCTTTCCGCCTCCTTTTTGGTAGCCTAACCAGAGCACATAATCGGCTAGAGCATCGATCTGCTTCTCGCTATCTCCCCCGAGGAGCTCAGGAACAGGGCTTTTTCCTTCCGGCCAGAACCCGGGCATTCGAGTTCCCGGAACCATCTCTTGGGGATTCTTCAACAACTTTACAATCCAGTCTTTGTTGAGTCGGCCGTAAGAGCGCGTGATATCCGGTGCATAGCCTTTGCTACCCCCTTCAAGATCTTCCTGGGTCAGTACGTATTGACCCACCGTATGGCAATTACCGCACTGAAGTTTATTCCAAAGCACTTTTGCAGCTTCCATTCTCTGTCCACTGATTTCGGGGGCTGTGAGAGGAGCATTGGGGAAGTCGAGGTTGCCTAGACGCGCCCAATGGGTGACCACATGATTCTGCTCATCGTTGGTCATGTTGTACGAAGGCATTCGCACCTGAATGCCCCGTCGCAACTTCCAACTTGGATTACTCAAGAAGTTATGGACCCATTCGGAGCGGACTCGACTGCCTTCAGAGGTCAACGGAGGAGGTCCTTTAGACTCATCCTCTGAGAAGTAAGCCATGATCCGCCCTTCCAGTTCCCATTTCTCTTTTTCATGCTTTTCAAGATCTGGGTGTCCTTCCGGAAGCGGCTGGTACATCTTTTCCACCATGTGACACCCCTGACAGTTGTATTGGTGGACTACTCGAGATCCCTCTTCAATTTGGGCCTCTCGTGCATTCAGTACTTTCGCAGAAGGCGGTCCAATTTTTTGAGCCGTTAACCCTAAAATGAAAGTGACCAAACGATCGCGTTCGTTTTCTTCAAAATGGTAATTGGGCATTCGGAGTAGATCTAAATATTCTTTTACAACCCCCTTATCAAAAGAACGGGTCGCTTTAAACTTTTGATGGAGCCAGGATGCTACCGACTTTTCGATATCAAGATATCCAAAATCGAATTTATTAACTAGCTTGCTTCCATGCTCACTGAGTTCCACACCACTACCCGGCATCGTTTCCATGCCTTTAATTTCATGACAGCCGTAGCACCCATACCGAGTGATTGCATTCACACCCAGCCTATCGATCACTTCTTTCTTGGAGAGCCCTTCCACAAACTGGTGCACTTTTTCAGTCGTGGCAGGAGCCATTTTTGGATCTCTCATGAGATAAAGACCGAGGACTTTTTTCTGCACCTCAAAATCAGCTTCGCCCACTTCCAGTTGCTCGAATTGAGGATTCTTCTTGCTGAGCAGGTAAGCCGACAAATCGGAAATCTCCGTATCGCTCAATCTCAGCGCCGGCATCGCAGTTTGCGTCCAGTAATGACGCGGATTTTTTAACCATTGGCCCAACCACTCACGATTCACTTTGCTTCCGATGGTCGACAAGTCCGGAGCGGCTCCGAAGCGTCTCCGGCCTTCAGGGAACTCCTCCATGCCGTGACAACCTAAGCAACCCACTTGATAAAATAAGTTTCTTCCCCGCTCAACGTTGCCGCCACTTGGGGCATAATAGCTGGGTTTATATTCTTCAGAGAGCGAAAGTATATAGTCCGAAATGGCGTGCAATTCGGCTTCTTGATAAGCC
>RFNT01000104.1 GCA_009927045.1 bacterium
CTCATGCCAACCGTACTTTTTCTGCCATTCCTTTTTCTGTTCTTCGTTCCTCGGAGTATGGGCCGATCGCACGAAGTCTACCGAAGCCCCCCGACCCGAGTGACAAACAGTACAACCCACTTTTTCTGTGGGGTGCGGTGAAGTAGCTCCCAACATTAAGTTGAGATTCGGGTGGGTCCGATACGGTTGTGGAGCGTCTTCAAACCCGGGAGTGTCAATGGCCAAGTGGCAAGTAGTACATCGATCCACTTTCTGAACTTGTGCAAAGTACACATCATCCCGAATGGTAGGGATAACGACTTGTTGCACTTTAAAAACAGGATTAGCGACATCTAAAATAGGCGCACTTCGAAGGAGCTTGCTCAGAGTGATCTCAGAGGCACTCTTGGCGGCAATCAGTCGATCAACATTAGATTGGGCTTTCTTTAGCTCTTTAGTGATTTCATCTTGTTGAGCAGTCAATTGGGCAATTTCGGCAGACTTCTGTGCTTCCGCTATTTGAGCATTGTTTGCAGCATCTGAGAGCCCTTTTACTTTCTCCCATTCTTTATCCAGTTTTTCACGCTGCTTTTTTTCCTTTTTAGAAAGCCGGGTGCCCTCCTCTATTTTTTCTCCGTGAGCTACCTTGTGGCCAAATACATTTTCATACTCGTACTTATGGACATCGTAGATCCCTTTGGCCGCCTGATACTTATCTACTTTGTTCACGCGATCAGTGGTGAGCTTGACCAACTCTTTTTTTAGTTTTTTGAGCTCAGCCGCTTTCTCTTGAGAACTTGCTTCTGCTGCGGCTAACTGACTCTGGAGTTCTTTGAGTTTATTCTCATCAAGCCCTTGTTTGGCTTCTTCAATTTGTTTTTCAATTTTATTCTTTCGATATACGAAAAAATCGGCTTGGTATTTTTTCCATTCCCGACCAAAATCATCCAGAATCATCCAAATGGTAAAAACCAACATCACAACACTGGAAATGCCGAAAGCTTTAAGAAGCGTTTGACCTTTATAAAACTTATCGTCTGGTGAAGCGTTTTTAGAAGCCATGATGAAGCTCTCTTCGCTTGGTTAAATGTTAAAGAAGTACTCGGGAATCGCCACGATGTACTTCAAGTTAATCGTCCAACGTAAAATCATTTTGATAGGCAACGAAGCCATCAATAATAAAATGGTGACCATGATGTAAAAGCGGGGCTTGCCCATTTGCTGCAAAAATTGCTTCATGATGGTTTTTCCCAGAAGGATGGGCCCGGCCACCATATAGGCGATCACCAATACAATTCCCACTAATTCTCTGAACAACCAGAAATCCGGAAGTTTTCCACCGTTCAGCCCAGCGAATCGGAAAATATATTCAGACAAATTGACGTTCCGAAGCGCTTCCAGTTTATGGAGATCCCAAACCTCATAAGGACCATAGAAGTTCCAGTTGGGACCTCGTAAAAAAGTACCGAGCACAATCAACACGATCCACAAAATGAGAAACCCAAACAGATAAGTGGTGATCGCAAATTTTCTGTCATTGAAGCAGTAGTACCCGTTCCCTTTAGGATTGACATCAATGTACGGCAACACCACCAAACCCACGATGATCAACGTGGGGAATACAACACCCGCTAACCAAGGATCGTAGTACACAAGCATTTCTTGTAGTCCCAAGAAATACCAAGGCGCTTTAGAGGGGTTTGGAGTTTCTACCGGATTGGCAGGTTCTTCTAAAGGCGCTCGAACCGTAATTGCCCAAATCAGTAACACAGACCAAACAATGATCGAGCATACGAATTCGCTAAAAATCAGATCCGGCCAAGTAAACACCAGCTCTTTAGCTTCCTGTTTGTTTTCGACATCTTTCCCTTCGGCAATCAATCGGTCATTTTTAACGGCCTTATTCAAAGGCAGCCAACAAAAGAAAGCGAGCAGGAACAACATCAAAACAATGGGTACGTTGTCTGGTTTGGTGACCACATCCCTAAAAGTGGGATTCAGCATGCTCAACAGAATAAAGACCACCATGGAAGCTAAAAGGATGTACAGTGAGGACTTTTTGGCGAACGTCTCTCGAAAAGGAAAGAGAACTAAGTAAAAAGCTCCGCACGACAGCGTGAACAAGTACTCTGGCCGACACAAAAAGTTGATTACATCTGTGATGAAGCTCATATGTGTTCCTTATAGAGGTCCTGAAATGCCCCCATCCTTACGAACGCGCCAGAAATGCACTGCCATCAGTACACTGGCTACTAACGGGATAAAAATACAATGCAACACATAGAAACGAAGTAAGGTTGCTTCGCCCACCAACCGACCTGCTAATAAAGCAAATCTTGCGTCGCTGCCCGCATTGATTGCTTCGAAGCCCAACAAAGAATTCAACAACGCAGCACCGGGCCCTTCGTTACCCACAAACGGAGTCGCTCGCGCCATATTCGAGCCCACCGTGATAGCCCAAATAGCCAACTGGTCCCAAGGTAAGAGATACCCAGTAAAGCTCAGCAGCAGCGTGAGAACCAACAACACCACTCCAATTCCCCAATTGAATTCTCGGGGTGGCTTGTAGGAGCCCGTTAAAAACACACGAAACATGTGGAGCCACACGCTGATCACCATGCTATGGGCACCCCAACGATGGATTTCCCTCATAATGCCGATGGGTACGTGTTCACGAAGAGCAATAATATCGTAGTAGGCGTACTCCGCAGTAGGACGATAATAAAACATTAAAAGTACGCCAGTGATGGTTTCCACCAAAAACAAGAAGAACGTGATCCCCCCCATGCACCAAGTGAAACTCATCCGAACTCCGGATTTTTTCATTCGAATGGGGTGGAGGTGCAGAAAAACGTTCATCAAAACCACTAAAACTCGGTTCCTTGCATTCGCAGAAGGTGCTCCGTGCCGGAAAATGGATTTCCAAGCTTGTGATTCTTTGACGGTTTCAAAAATGGTGGGTTTACCCATGAACTACCTCGATTAAACTAGCTCCAAAAAGGAGTTGGGGTCATTCCACTGCCCCATCTCATATTTAAATTTTGCCATTTTATCGACAGAAACCTGGCCATCTTCAGAAAGCCCTATTTTGTAGCGCTCGAGAGGTCTTGGGGCAGGTCCTTCGAAATTAATCCCAGTAGAATAGAAGCCGCTTCCATGGCACGGACATTTGAATTTTTGTTCCGCATCCAGCCAATTGGGCGTGCATCCTAAATGAGTGCAGACGGTGGAGAGTGCGTATATCCCGCGTTCGTTTCGCACGAGCCAAACACCATATTTCTTTTTGAATCGCTCATCCACTTTACCGACGGCATATTCGGCAGGAAACCCCGCCTTGAATTGCTGGGGAGGTTCAAAAGTAACGTTGGGAAAAAAGAGGCGACCGACTGCGGTCAGTCCGGCTCCCATAGCTGCACCAAACCCGAGCCACCCTACACTTAACCAAGTGATGAAGCTTCTTCGACTAATCCCTTCCGGGGCTTCTGGAAATGATGGTGCTGGCATGAGCTCTTGACTCCGTTCGTTCCTCTCAGATGAAAATTCTGAGAAGTTATCCGTTTAGTACCCTTCTGTGTCAAGTAAGAATGCCATCGAACCGTTTAAAAGTCGATAGCCCTAAAGTCTTAGTTCGATTGAATTTTCTGTGCCGCAGCTTGATTCTTAGACTGACGTTGTACAAAGTAGAGGGGCACCCATGAAACTCATCTCTGCATTGACTCAACCTGGCCGTTTGGCTTGGGGCATCACTCGAGAACTCGGGGCTTCGGTCCTGGCCTCGGAACTCTATCCCCTGGCTATTTTTGGAAACTCACTCCCTGCATGGCCCGTTTTCTGGACCCGCACCGCAAGCCATCGGCGTCCCATTTTGCTGATTCACGGTATTTTCCACAACAAGAGTGCTTTTTTCTTTTTGAAGCAAAAGTTAGCGCTGAAGGGCTGGCATCATTTTCGTGAAGTCAATTTGTACACGAGTGTTAACTCCGTAGCCCGATTAGCAGAACGAGTGAAGTCCGAAGTCCATCAGCTGCGCGAGGATTACGGCACCGATCAAATCGATATTGTGGCCCACTCCATGGGGGGCCTGGTTGCCAGGTACTTCATTCAAAAACTGGGGGGAGAGCCATGGGTAAAAAACCTCATCACGTTAGGCACACCTCACTTGGGAACTCAGTGGTCCAAATACTCTCTGCTCTCAAACCTTCGTGACTTACATCCAGAAAGTACTCTTCTGAAATCTCTCAACGCACTCCCACCCCCCGCACAAACTCGCGTAGTATCGGTCTCTGGCCAGATGGATCTGTGGATGCTTCCGAAGAATACGGCTCAATGGCCGGGCGTCCGGTGTATTGAGTTGAGCCAAATTGGGCATGCAGGTCTGTTATTCTCCCATCGAGTCGCCCAAATTATTACTTCCCATTTAGACGATTAAATTGGAATATTTAGCGCGTGGGCGCATCTTATTTAGAAACAATCCTCAGGAAAAAAGTGGTCTTCTTCACCGGCAAAGGTGGCGTTGGTAAAAGCGCCTTGGCTTCTGCGACCGCATTGGCCTGCAAAAAAAAGAACAAGCCTGTATTTTTAGTTTCCTGGAATCCCTTTGATACAAAAGCCCGCTCACTTCCCTTTGAGTCTCTGGGTATTCAACACTTCGTTTTAGAATCCGCTCAATGTTTTAAGGAATACGCACTCACCATTCTCAAATTTAAAAGCATTGTGGACCTCCTAGTGGGTAATAAAATAGTTAATAAATTCATTTCAGCCGCGCCAGGACTCTCAGAAGCGGTCATTGCTGGAAAAATTTGGGATTTAACGACTCATGCCACTGACGCTCTTGTTTTGGTAGATCTACCGTCAAGTGGGCACGCATATTCTTTTTTTTCCTCGCCTCTAGGCCTGAGAAAACTTTTCAAGGTTGGTTTAGTGCATCGTGAAATCGAACGCATTTGTGCGATGTACTTTTCTCCAGAAACGGCCATCCAATTAGTCACCCTTCCGGAGGAGCTTCCGACCACAGAAACCATCGAGCTGAGAAAAAAATTGATGGGGCTGGGATCTTTTAACTTCAATCCTTTAGTTTTGAATCAGTGTTTACCAAACTTCCCCGGAGAACGTCTGGAGCCTCAATCCACCCAGCACCGCCTTTCACCAGAAGATTTGAATTTGATTCGGCATTTTGAATTTCTAAATCAGCAGCAACAAGAAGCCGAGAGAGAGCTCGGCTCCCATCACATTCCCTTTCTGAAAATCCCAAAATTAACTGAGCCAGAATGGATCACTACTGTAGAGTCCATTGCCGAACATTTGAGGACGTTATGACCGTGCCCTTTTCAGAAAAAAGAATTTATCTGATCGGAGGTCCTGGAGGCGTCGGAAAAACGACTTTAGCCGCTTCGCTGGCCATTCGCTTCAGTGTTCAAGGCTATCGGACATTAGTCCTGACAGTTGATCCCGCTAAACGATTAGCTCAAACACTTGGGTTGACTTCATTCTCTACTGAACTCAGAAAAGTGACTCTAACCGATCATCCTCAAGCTGAGCTCCACGCGTATATGCTGGATGGCGAACATGCTTTTGACAGGATCATTGCTCGTTTTGCCAAAAACGAGCAACAAAAGCAGAAGATTCTTGAAAATCGCTTTTATCGGACCATCGTAGAATCACTCGGAGGCAGCCACGAATATGCGGCCATGGAGCAAATCCTTGCGTTTGCCTCAGATCCTCAATTTGACAAAATCATTGTGGATACCCCCCCCACTCAAAATGCTATTGATTTGTTCAAGGCACCCCAACGGCTTGCTGATTTTATGGACGCACCGGTTATTTCTTGGTTCCAAAAAAAAGGGGGCTTTCAACTCTTTCAAAAAGGCACCCAACTAGCAATGAAGGCGCTTCAAAATATTTTAGGAAGTGAATTTCTGGAACAACTGGCGCTTTTTCTAACCGATCTTCAAGGTATGCAATCTGGCTTTCGTGAACGGCACCTTGCTGTCATGGAAGTACTCAGAGGCAACACCACTGCTTTTATTCTGGTAACTCAAGCTAGTGAAGCTCGGTTTTTGGAATCTTTAGAGTTTCAAAAGGCCCTGAACCAGGAAAACATCCAAATCAGTCAACTCATCCTCAACCGGCTTGAACGCTACTGGCCACCTCTCACTTCCACCCAACTCCCAGAGGCGCAACGTACTTGGTTGCACGGGCTTCATGAATATTTTGAGGAATTACATGCTTTGCAGGAAAAATGGGCAAAAGCTTTTGAAGCTGAACTTGGAGTGCCTACCGTTTACATTCAACGGCTTTCCCACCCAACCACTGAACTCCACACGTTGCTCGATCTAGGAAATCAGATCACTGGGTCCCTCTAAGACTCATCGGTATCTCCCAAAAGACTTCTCGCCAGCAAGGAATCGTCAAAAGTAGGATCCGCATCAAATTCTAAAATTTCTTTAGTTTTTCGTACGACTTCAAAATTTCCAATGAGCAATGCGAGCACTTGCTCAAAAGCCAGCTCTACTTGATGGTAGCTATTGCCCGTATACACAAACCCCAAAAATCCGCGCTTAGGATCTTCAGTATGGCCCACTTCGGAGACACTCCACCCTTGATTACGCAGCTTCTGTTTGAGGCTTTGCAGCTGGTTTCTCTTATCTTTTAAATTTCGGGCCTGGCGAAAAAATAAACTCAGCCGACCTACCCCTACAAAAAGCTTTTCAGACATTGCGCGACCCCGTGCGTTAGCAACAAATTGAAACCAAATCTTTATAGCCTCCAGATTTACTGATAAGTGGTGAGTTGTGCCAACACATTTCTGTTTTGAATCTCAGGAAGACCTTCAGGTGTTTCGCGCTCTCGGGAGCTGTAACACTGAAAATGCTACCTCAATAGGCCAGGAGATGAGCCAATCCGTCCCAGCTGGCCTCACTTCAGAACAGAGATTAGAACTTGCACGTTCCTTTAAAAAAACCCCTTTGACCGCAGAAGAGTGGCTACCCACGATAGAGTTTTTGCGCCATTCATTGATTTTGAATCAGGAACAAGTGGAGTTTTGTTTTTCCCAACTTCCTGCCACTAAAAAAAATAGAGCACTAAAAGACTGCTTTTTCTTTTACTTGAAGAGTCCTCTAGCTCAGGACCGGGCGGCATTCTTGTGGAATTGGCTCGATCAGATAAAAGCTCAATCGCCTACAGTTTCTCAGTCCCAAAAACTTTGTTTTGTGCCAGCGTCCCACTCAGCTTACTTGTTTGAAGAGCTCTGCCAAGCCAGCGGAACCCGACATCCTTTCCGCAGTCTAGGATCTCCATGGAACTCCGGCGTACCTCAAGTGCATCAGGGTTCGAACACTTCTGCAGCAGATGCTTTAGTATCGGCTATCGTTCGAGCAACTTCTGATCGGGGTCAACCAGCTTTTCTAAATTTTTTTGGTTCTGCTCAATCGCTCTCCTACTTAAAATGTCGACTAGCCAGTTCGGGTCTAATCAGTTACCAACTCTTTTCATCCTCAAACAAATCTGATTCGTTTTGGAACAAGTGGCTTCAATCCATCCGACAGGCTCCTGATCTCGACCTGACCACTCGTTGGGAATTAAATGCTCGCCTTCTTGAAGTTCCACCTTATTGGAATGAAACTTCTACCGACTATTTAGACCGTTTGAACCGGCAGACGGGATTGCTTCCTACCCAACGCACTTTTCTCGAACAGAAGTCTATTGATTCTTTTTCTGAGTCAGCACCCCTTCAAAAGCCGGACGTGATGATTCTCCCCTGGATCTCATTGCCTAATATTTGCGGTGATCTTCAATTTGCTTTTTGCGACGAGACACTATTGGAAGCTCCCACTTCCGAAATACTTCTATCTGAGAACGAACTGGAGCATTTATTTCATGCGGGCTTTCAACTACCTCGATGGAGTTCATTGCTTCAATCGCGTCTGGATGTGTTACGGGAACGGGCTTCTGCTCTCAGCGGTCGCCTTTTTACATCCCTGCCCGATACAGAGCTCGTAGGACTCGAAATCAACCGCAGCATTCTTAACCTCCGCGCTCCATCATCGAACGCTGAGAACTTCTCCGCTCCGCTTGAAGTCAAACGGCTTTCCGCGACTCAACTGGAAACCTATGCAGAATGTCCCTCCAAATATTTATTTCGACGTTTGAAACTCACTGAAAAAAGGGCACCCATGGATGATTTTGCCTTGGTCCTTGGGCAATCAGTCCATTTAACGCTTGAGGAATTATTAAGCCCCGACCGCCCCACTGCACTTACAGAAAACGACCTGAAACAAACCTTTGAGTCGGTAATTTCCAAAGATGAGAAAGCAGGCTCTTCATTTTTGCCCATGCGTTTCTTTTTGACTGCTGCTTTTGAAAAAATCGTTCCAAAAATCATGCGGACCGAACGGTTTTTGCGAGATTACTTCCAGCCGCAACGCACCCTTGCTGTTGAGAAGGATTTTGCTATTGAGCTAGCAGGCATTCAATGCGTTGGAAAAATTGATCGAATTGATTTGTTGGATTTAGACCACCTTCTCGTGATCGATTACAAAACGGGAACCGTAGATTTCACTCCGGATCACATTGCCCAGGGAGTGAACTTTCAGGCACTACTTTACTGGTTGGGAGCTGAACAAGTCTTTGGAAAACCGCCAGCGGCCATTTTGTTTTATGACTTAAAAAGAGGGGAATTGAGACGAGGGCTCGTTCTTGAAGAAGCTGTTTCCAAGGAAACAAAAAAGGAGCTCACTCGAGGTCACACCCTCAACGCGGCTAAGCTCAATACACTTTTGGAAGCTGGTAAAGAAGCGTTGGTTCGACATGCTTCTTCCATTGCTGCGGGAGTTTTTGCCCCCACTCCTTCTGCAGAGGCCTGCCGTTTCTGTGAAGCCACCGCCTTTTGTCGAAATGGAGTCGGATATGTCTAGGAACCTGACCGATGTACAGTTCCGAGCAGCTACTGAGAGTGCAACTGCCATTTCAGTCAATGCCTCAGCGGGCAGCGGAAAAACTTCAACCCTTGTAGAGCGCTACGTTCGTTTACTGCAAGCAGGCTGTGCCCCTAGACAAATTCTGACTATTACGTTCACTCGTGAAGCCGCCCAACAGCTGAAGGATAGAATTCTCATTCATCTTCAAGAAGTGGAAAAAAATGAAAAAATTCGAGGTGAAGTGATTGATTCAAAGACCATCGGTACCATTCATAGCTTGTGCTTTTATATTTTAAATCAATACGGTTCAGAGCTCGGTTTTGAACCCATCAAGAGCATCCTAGACCCCTCTTCTTTTTTCAGTAGTTTTAACAAAACTTATCGAGATTGGCTGGAACGCTTACCCCCTGAACGACTCAAAGCTCTTCTCATCCACTTCAATCATCGAGAGCTGCGAGAGGTTGCCCAGCGCATTTATCAAGAACGTTATTTATTTTTCGATTGTCTCAAACTGGCCTGTGAGGCTCGGGCCAAGGATCGTGGGGCACAAGTTCTCTGCCTTTTAGCAGAGAGCATCAAGCCCATGGTCGATGAAATGACTGAACGTTTTCAAAGCGCAGGCAGTTATTCGTTTGATGATCTGGAATATCTATCCTTGCGCATTCTTCGGGAGTCAGCGTTGGCTCGAGCTCGACTGAGCAATGAATTCAAACATATTTTAGTAGATGAATTTCAAGACACGAGCCCCATACAATGGCAAATCATCCAGACTCTGCTGGGGGACAATCCTGAAAAGCTATTTATTGTTGGTGATCCCAAACAATCTATTTACGGGTTTCGACAAGCTGAGCCAGCTCTTTTTGATGAAGTGACTCAGCTGATTGCGGCTCGAGGTGGGCTTAAGTTAGAGCTGCTCCATAATTTTCGGTCGGAACCACAGCTCCTGAACGAGGTGAACGCCTTATCCGAAAGACTCTTTGATGGACAAGCTTTCCAGTGGACCCCGATGATCTCTGGCTTCGGCTCGGCCACACGAACACAGGAGAGTCATTTTCAGGTGGTCTATTATGGCCCATCTGAAAAAAGCACGCGGCGGGAACTTCAAGATCAGGAGCCCCAAGCCCTCTTAGCATGGATCGAATCACGCCTAGCTCAAGGAGTTTCTCCCAACTCGATTGCGCTGCTGTTTAGGAACACTGACAGGATCAACGAGTTCAGTTCAGTTTTTGAAAATCATGGAGTACCAGTTCAGTGTAAAAAAACAAACACGCTTACTCAACAGCTCACAGCCATTGATCTCGTGAGCTTTTTGCAATTTCTTTCAAATCCCCTGCTAGATTCTGCCCTAATCAACTTTTTACGTTCTAAATACATGAATTGGTCTTTTGCAGAGATTCTGGAGCTCACGAGAAAGAGAAAATTCCTCGAGGGCCAGTGGGAATCCCTCTTTTATGTACTGAGCAGAGAATGTCCTGCGCCACTGCAATGGCTCCTAGATCTGGTTCATTCCGGAGAAGCCCGAATAGATCGATGCTTGGATAGTCTTTTTATTAACACCCGACAGTTTCCCGAAAATACAGCAGCCTTGAGTGCGGTGCTTTCGCTTTTCTCAAAACCTGGATTGTCTCTATTTGACATACAAAACGTCCTTGATTCTTTTTCCGACTCCGAAGTATTTTTTCAGGAGATTCCAGCCCCTAAACTGCATGGGGGAATCCACATGATGACTGTGCACGCCGCCAAAGGCTTGGAGTTTGACCATGTTGTGCTAGTCGATACGCTTCGTCAGCTCCCACAGGAGAGTCCTTCCCTGCTCTTAAAAGCCGGACTTCCACCGGGCCTGAGATACTGGGATGGCGATGAAAAAGTGGCTTCTGGCAGTTATCAAAGCCTTTTGGACGAACGCAAAGAGAAAGATCGAGCAGAAGCTCGCCGTATTTTATACGTTGCGATGACTCGATCTAAAAAGAGTCTCACTCTTTTCGTCCCACATCCCACGGCGATAGTTTTTCCTCAAAATAGTTGGGCGGATCTTCTCATGACAACACAATCAGAGTCGAAAGTTATTTCTCGAGAGAGATCTGAGCCGGTGCGGCCCGATCTCTCTCTTTGACTTTGTCTATTCTCAGGTAGGTGCGTACCACTCAACTAGAAACTCACACTGACTGTGCCAAGGATTCGATAGAAGTTGGACATCATCGCTGAAACTTCACTCGACTGCACGTTGTAGTTTGGCTGTGCCTGACCATTTCTTCTCGGCAGAGGACTCAACCATTCGCCACGAGCCCCTACAGACACGCCAGCCAAAAGATTCATTTCAGCTCCTGCGACAAGTTGGCCCGCAGCCATCACCGAAGGCTGATTAGAAAAATAATTGTCCGCCATAGCTAAACCTTCATATCGAACAGCCATCATACCGGCCCCCACATAAGGCTGGATGAAACCTCTTTTCAGGGTGACTTTCGCATTGGCTCCACCAGAATACTGCGTGAATGGACGCCCATATCCGGAATAGCTAATGTTGAATCGACCGTACTGCCCTTCCACTTCTAGGGACAGGATTGAAATGAGAGGAATATCCAAAATTAAACCGACAGTTCCTCGATTTGCAATGTGACTGTACCAGGCGCCTTGATACGCTGTGATTCCTGCAACGGGTGTTATTTTCAAACTGTTACTAGCGCTGGCAGTCTCACTGGCAACAGCCGATACAACTGCCGGTGCAGCTGCTGCGGGAATTGCTCCCATGGCGGGTTCTCGAGAATCTATGGTGATGTAATTTTCGATTTTGGTTGCGACCGGCTCAGCTTGCGCCTGAGGCTTGGCCTGACTCGACCCCTGAGTCTCAATCGTGCGAGTCTCTACTTTAACCCCGTTGGCAGTGGTCACTACCGGAGCTTCCGTGACTTTAACTACAGGTGCCGTAGTCTCTGCTGCAAATAGCGATGAAACCTGGAGCAGTAAACATAAACTAAAAATAGTGATCAATTTTAAGGTCTTCAAAAGATACCCCCAAATCCAAAAGGTTCTACAACCCACACGTTCTCTACTGATTCGGACCGCTAGGGTGCACTCCGTATGCCAAAGGAATACGCAAGGCATGTTCCTACTCCCTCTGACTAACTTTTAGACAGGCCCCTAGAAACCACTGGGTATTATGGTCGCAAGCTATTGATATGTTGAATATATTAGAGGCGTCTAACTTTTAGACAGTTTGACAAAAAAGGCGAGGAATTTTGAATTGTTTAGGGTAATCCGAGAGCCTTTAGCCAACGCTCAGTGGGTTTTACAATTCGGCGCTTTTCCAAATCAAATAAAGCAAACTTAAAAAAAGCGTGAGTGCAAAGCTCCTTATGGGTATTCCACATTTTCTGCTCCAGCTCTGCCACTGCTTTGTTGTACGACGCACAACAAGTTTCTATCGTAATAACATCTCGCAACCGAACTTCTTTCAAAAACTTCAAAGATATTTCCAAAATGACAGGACCACATTTCTCTTTCTGAACATCATTCCAGCTGTAACCCCCTTGGGTAATCCATTCCCACCGCGCTTCTTCAAAAAGCTGCAAATAAACAGAATTGTTAACATGGCCAAATCCATCTAAATGATGCTCTCGGATCGTTGTGGAGTAAGAGAATTTTTTCATGAGCCCCAAATGTAACTTTCATTTACTGAACTGCCAATGAAAAGTTATTCAGCTATAATGAGAGCGCAATGGAAACCCATTATTCAACAAGCAGCAGCCGGGTTGAGAGAGAGTTGGAACGTTTGGTTCATGCTTCTCATGGAGATCATGTTGTTCTTCAGAAACTACTCTCTGTAACTAACGTCCAAGATCAAGCGATGTTTACATTTATTTTCTCTCTTCCATTTCTTCTGCCCATTCCATTACCCGGACTGAGCATCCCCTTCGGTCTAGTCATCGCGTGGCTCGCGCTCAGAATGTTCCTGGGACGCACTTTTTGGCTACCCGCTTTTTTGAGAGAGAAAAAACTTTCAGGGCCTTTGCTGCGAACACTGTTTGCTCAAGCTCAAGGAGTAGCCCATCGATTGTCTCGTTGGGTAAAACCGCGTGGGCGTTTTTTTTCCAAACACCCAGGAAATAAGAGACTGAGTTATTTTCTCATTTGTTTTTGTGGTCTGCTACTGGCTTTACCCCTTCCCCCAGGTACGAATTCCCCTCCCGCACTCACCATTGCCTTATTGTCTTTAGGAGTTTTAGAGGAAGACAGTCTCTACCTGGTTTTGGGATATCTCAGCTTTTTGACCCTCATTCTGCTCATCATGGCTCTGCTGGGGTGGGGTTTTCCTCAGATGATCCAATGGTTTGGTTACTAGACACTCGCGCTTGAATTGTTTTTTTGCTAAGGTCCTCGCCGTCATGAGGCACCCTAAAAAAGAAAAACGTAACTACACCCTTAAACCGCAGCTCACCCTCCAGACTACTTCTCTGTGGGATTACCCTTCCCAACACTACGGGACGAGCATGCAAGGAGACAAAAACTATGTGGGCGCTACGCCTTCTTATGTGATTTGGAATTTATTGCAGCGTTATACTCGTCCGAAAGACATTGTTCTGGATCCGATGTGCGGAAGCGGTACCACGTTGGATGTGTGTCGGGATTTAGATCGTCAAGGCATAGGATTTGATCTCGCACCTACTCGGGAGGATATTTCGCAGGCAGATGCACGTAAACTTCCGCTCAAGAACAATTCCGTCGATTTTGTGTTTGTAGATCCCCCTTACTCAACTCATGTGAAGTACTCCGGGGATCCGCGGTGTATTGGCGAGCTCGATTCTCGCACCTCTCTTTACGGCGAAGCCATGAAAAAAGTGATTGATGAAATTTTCAGAGTATTAAAAAATCGCCGAATGATGGCTCTTTATGTTTCTGACAGCTTCAAAAAGGGAAAACCTTTTAGCCCCATTGGTTTTGAACTCTTTCAACTGCTCCAAAAGAAATTTAAACCAGTCGACATTATTTGCGTTACTCGCCACAACAAGAATCTCAAAAACCCCTCCTGGCATAAGGCTGCAGTGGAAGGAAACTATTACCTCCGTGGCTTTAACTACCTGTTTATAATGAAAAAAGACTAGTCTCCGATTGCGCGCTTGACGCGTAGCGTTTGTTTCGCTACATCGACGGCCGATCGTTGCGAGGAGGCCTGGCCGTGAAACTTTGGATTTTACTACAATTGAGTTTGGGAACGCTTGCATTCGGAGCTGCTGAAGAATTTCTTTGGATTTCGGATGTTCATGCTGAGGCTCGCTCCTATGCCCATTCCTGCTCCTATTATTCCAATACCGAAACAGATCTCCGACTGATCTTCAAATCTACTCCAGTTGAATACGGAACCCGAATCAGTGTGGTTTTTGGTTGGGAAGGTGAAGATGCTTCCACAGGACGTCATTTTAAATGGTCAGAAAAAAATGAAAAGGAAATGACTGCAAGGGATTCCATGACTTGGCAAGTGGATCTAAATCAAGTGATCGCTCGTCGATCTTCTCCGATCACTTTTACGGGCCTGAACTTCGTTTTTAAAATTCAAGAGCCCGGCAAATCCCCTCGTTATCAAGGCGGTCAGAATCCTGGGGATACTTACTCAGCTCGGCTAGCCCCTCTAGATGAGGTGAGTTGCGTTCGACCGGATGAAGGCTTGCCCGTCTATCGTGAGCTCGTCGTCCAAATCGACCGCACCCGCAATTAGCTACAACCCGAAGTAGCTCCACAACTCACGCAACGAAGACAGGTTCCGCCTCGGACCAAAGTGAAATGGCCACACTCGGAACAGGGATCTCCTTCGTACCCTTTGGTTTTTGCCATACGCGAAGAGAAAGCTAAATCATCTTCGAATTCTCGAGCAGACAGAGCAAGATCTGTGTTTTCCCCGACGGGGCTAGCAGCTTCCATGGCCCCCATGGCCCCTAAGGCCCCAAGGGCATGACAGGTTCTTTCGGGGCACGTGAACCATATCCGTGCGTCCAAGATAGTTCAGAGCTAAATCTCTGAAAATGAAATCAATGATCGACGAACAAAACTTCACATTATCATGATCCGCCACATGTCCATTGGGTTCAAACCGAAACATATGAAACTTATTTACAAACTCCTCCAACGGAACGCCATATTGCAATCCCAAGGAAACGGAAATAGCAAACGCATTCATGAGAGCGCGATAAGCAGCCCCTTCTTTGTAAATATCAATAAAGATTTCGCCCAAACTCCCATCCTCATATTCTCCGGTTCGTAAATAAACTCGCTGACCTCCAATGGTCGATTTAACTGTATAGCCCATCCGACGATTAGGGAGTTCTCTACGTAAGGATCTTCTCGCGAGCCGATCGGCTAACGATAGAATATCCTCTCGAAGTTCTGCTGCAGCTGGAGCCTCGGCGTCTTCTGCTTCTGATTGAAATAGAGCTGCGCTAAGGGGTTGGCTCAATTTAGACCCATCTCGATAAAGAGCAATCGCTTTGATCATTTTCTTCCAAGAAAGGTGTACGCCTCTTTTACATCCTGAATAGTTGCTTCTGCAGTCATGTTGATTGTTTTACTGATAGCTCCGCTGATAAACGGCTGAGCAGCGGCCATCATCTCGATGTGAGCCTGAAAGGGAAGAAATCGTTTTCCTTTTTTGCCACACTTATTCGCACAATCAAAAATGGGATAGTGTTCCTCTTTGAGGTGAGGTGCACCTTCTAGAGTCATGCAACCAAAAATAAATTCATTAGCTTCTTCCACCTGCTCCGGCGAAATCCCTAAATGCGTCATCAAATCAAATTGAGGATTAGCCAATTGCTCAGGGGTAATTCCAAAAGCTCCCTGGCATACTTCCTCACCCAAAACCCAGGGAGTGACTACGAAGCGAATATCAAAAGCGGTTTTAATAGCCTGAGTGAGTTTGGAATAGCTCTCGGAAGAGAGCTTGTTCTTCAGAACCTCAAGATGAGGACACCTCGATAGATCTCCAGTTCCCAATGCATAAGTGACGATTTCATTGATCTGAGCTTCTGAATATCCCAACTGTCTCAAGGCCATCGGGACTGACTGATTAATAATTCGTAGATACCCTCCTCCTGCAAGCTTCTTAAACTTGACTAGGGAAAAATCGGGCTCAATTCCGGTAGTATCACAGTCCATCAAAAGTCCGATCGTCCCTGTCGGTGCTACAACTGACACTTGAGCATTCCGAAACCCATATTGTTCGCCTAACTCTAAAGCTCGATCCCATGAAAACTGTGCAGCTTCCAAAAGATATTTAGGACAGTGAGAGGCATCTAAACATTCCGGAGTGACCGAGAGGCCCTCAAAAGATTCTCCCGAGTTGCCCTGGTTGCTCTGCGGTGGTTTCTAATCACTCGTAACATGGGCTCACGATTGCTTTGAAACTGTTCAAACGGCCCTTGTTCCTTAGCCATTTCCGCAGAAGTGCCATAACTTTCTCCTGTCAGGATGGCCGATAGCGCACCACAAATAGCTTTGGCCTGCGGGCTTCCATAGGGAATCCCCATAGCCATCAACAAAGCCCCCAAATTGGCGTAGCCCAATCCCAAGGTCCGATACTCAAAGCTTTTCTGTGCGATCTCTTTGCTCGGAAACTGAGCCATCAACACACTGATTTCTAAAACAATCGTCCAGATTCGAACCGCATGACAGAAATCCTCCACCAAAAACTT
>RFNT01000231.1 GCA_009927045.1 bacterium
TTCTGGAAAGTCGTACTCTTTCACGCCTTGTGCAGCTAACTGCAACACTTTTTGAATTGTGTTCTCAGGAATGAAGCTTTCTCTGCAGGCCTTCAAAGCCTTTTTTAATCCCGGATTCGTTTTCAGATCGAGTTGAATCTTTCCTGAACTGTCGCTGGTGGCTTGTAACAATCCCCTCAAAAGTTTTTTGTGGATTCGGCTCCCAGCCGCTAAAGCAGAAACTTTTTGTTCTTCCCCGACTTTCCAATCAATAAACTCTTCAATTTCCGGATGATCCAAATCTAAACACACCATTTTTGCAGCTCGTCGGGTGGTTCCGCCGCTTTTAATAGCTCCGGCAGCTTTATCTCCAATTTTCAAGAAAGACATCAGACCAGAGGACTTCCCTCCACCGGACAGTTTCTCCCCAGCACTCCGAAGATGACTGAAGTTAGTTCCGGTACCGGAACCATATTTGAATAGACGTGCCTCTCGAGTCCATAAGTTCATGATGCCATTTTCATTTACCAGATCATCAGTCACGCTTTGAATGAAGCACGCGTGGGGTTGCGGATGCTCGTATGCGTTTCCAGACTCCTTCAGCTTTTTAGTTTTGGGATCTACGTAAAAATGCCCTTGTGCAGGTCCCGAGATGCCGTACGCATAGTAGAGCCCAGTATTAAACCACTGGGGGCTATTGGGTGCAGCCATTTGATGAGCGAGCATATAACAGACTTCATCATAAAAAGTTTGGGCATCACGCTCTGTGGAAAAATAATCAAACCGATTGCCCCAATCCATCCAACATCCGGCTAACCGATGAAATACCTGGCGAGCATCCGTTTCTCCTCCCAAGTTTTTGCCGTCGGGCTGAGGAACCCCAGCTCGCCTAAAATACTTTTGAGCCAGAATATCCGTAGCCACTTGAGACCACTGTTGGGGAACAACTACATTCTTTTCAGAAAAAAGAACTGCACCATTTGGCTCGCGAATTTCGGAGCTGCGCTTCTCAAATTCAATACCATCATAAGGAGAACGTTTTTCTTGAGTGAATCTTCTGGGTATTTTCATGAGAACCTCCGAATGTAGGTGGGCCTTTCAAGGGAATCCCTTGAGCTTTAACGCCCTGTTTACTCTTTGTTTGGAGCGGACACCACAGAAGTTGTGATGACCATAATGTAAAATATAGCATGTGCCATACATTTACTGTCAATCAAGGGAGCTTGATTAAAGACGGGCTTTTTCAAATTTGATCGCGAAGCCGCGTTAGGTATTGAACTCGACAGATCTTTTTTAAAGAAAAAAAAAGAAAAATCTTTTTGCTTGATCTTTGCCCTGTTTCGGCGATCTCAACTGCATTCTCGCCAGTTTTTGCCCCACGCATAGTCAACCTTGAGGGGAATCTTGAGTTTCAGTGCATTCTCCATTTCCTCTAAAACCAGGGCGCAGACTTTTTCTTTCTCACTATGAGGCACTTCCAAGACCAATTCGTCATGAACCTGCAAAATCATACGTGCTTGGTATTTTTCTTGGGTCAAACGGCGATGAATATTGACCATCGCCCTTTTAATCATGTCCGCAGCGGTCCCTTGAATAGGCGTGTTGATCGCAGCCCGCTCAGCCATTTCTCTTCTCATGCGATTGGCAGAATTTATTTCAGGCAGATATCGACGGCGCCCAAAAAACGTCGTCACAAATCCATCTTTATGCGCTTTCTCCACCAATCCATTTAAATACTTTTTCACTCCAGCATACCGTTGGAAATAGGTTTCGATAAAAGCTTTTGCTTCTGAAGGGCTGATCTTGAGTGTTTGCGAAAGGCCAAACGGAGTTTGCCCATAAACGACGCCAAAGTTGATCGTCTTCGCTATTTTACGTTGTTCCGGAGAAACTTCTTGAACTCCAAAAATTAGCTTCCCAGTATACGCATGAACATCTTCGTCATTTTGGAAAGCGCGGAGCAACTCTTTATCTTCGCTCATGTCTGCTAAAAGACGCAATTCTACTTGGCTGTAATCCCCAGAGAATAAGTCAAACCCTGCTTCAGGAATGAAAACGGCACGGATATCGTGTCGTGGATCGCTGGTCGTCGGTATGTTCTGTAAATTAGGACTGGAGCTGGAAAGTCGCCCCGTGGCGGTCACAGTTTGATTGAAACTCGTATGGACACGGCCGGTCTGAGGGTGAATTTGCCCTATCAAACCATCCACGTAAGTCGACTTCAATTTAGTCAATTCTCGATACTTTAAGACCCAGCCACAAATTTCATGCTTGTCAGAAAGTGCTTCTAATACACTTTCATCAGTGGAAATGCCTGTCTTTGTTTTACGGATGATGGGTAACTTAAGTTTCTCAAACAGCACATGAGAGAGCTGTTTAGGCGATCCGATATTGAAACTGCCTTCCGCCAATTCGAAAATCTTATCTTGAACTGACGCCTGATCTGAGGACAAATTACTTTCCATCTCACTCAGCTTTTCTCGATCTACTTTTACGCCCGCATACTCCATCTCCGCTAATACCGTTACTAGGGGCACTTCAATCGCACTCAACAATTGAGATCCACCCATTTTATCTACTTCAGGCATCAGCTGCGTATGCAATCTGAGAGCAACATCCGCATCCTCACCTGAATATTGCGTGGCTTTATCAATTGGAACTTCTGCAAAAGAAATTTGACTCTTGCCTTTTCCAGTTACCTCTTCATAAGAAATGTTCTGATGGCTCAGGTATTTCAACGCTAACGCATCTAAATTATGCGGCTCCTCCGGGTTAATCAAATAACTTTCTAGTAAGGTATCGGATGCAATTCCTTGTAGTCGGACTCCCCAATTACGAAAGATTTGATAATCGTATTTGAGATTCTGCCCTACTTTTTT
>RFNT01000164.1 GCA_009927045.1 bacterium
AGCGGCTATGAATTTTAAAGCTGCAAGCTTGACTTGCCAGTTGATGCCCGTCATCCCAATCCCATTGTTTCCGCGAGCACCAATTGTGCCCGCCACATGGGTACCGTGTCCGTGGTCGTCGAAAGGTTCATTATCATTGTTAACAAAATCGTATCCGTGGAGATCGTCTACGTATCCATTTCCATCATCGTCAATACCGTTGGTCGCTTTACTATGGCCTTCAGCATCGGTTCCTGTTTCGCCAGGATTGATCCAAATATTATCAATGAGATCGGGGTGGGTGTAATCAATGCCGGTATCGATAATACCGACGACCACATCCGTAGAGCCCCGTGTAACTTCCCATGCTCCTTCTGCGCGGATGTCGGCGCCTACTGTTCCTCCCCGTTGTCCAGTGTTATTCAGGTCATCTTGTTCCGTGTAAGTAGGATCGTTAGGAATCGCATGAATTTTCAAAATCCCATTAGGGACTGCGTAATCGACGGACTTGATCTCATTCAAAGCCGTCACTATGGCTAGAACATCAGCTTTAGAAATCGCATCGGGCACTTTCACCAGAAGAGCTTTTGTCGATTTAAATTCATAACTCTGGATAGCTCCCACAGCCCCTAATGTTTCTTGAACTTTGGATAAACTGGTGCCGTTAGCAAACTTCACGATGACTTGTTGCGGGAGAAACTCCTTACTGATCTGGAAGTCTTTAATGAAGTCATCTAATTGCTGAGAAGTCATTTCAGACAGCGCTCGTTTGATTTCGCTGACTCGCTCTCCATCAACCGAGTGGTACTCTTTTCCACCGGGGCAAGCGCAACCAGATAAAAGAGCCACAGATATGAAAAAAAGTGAAAGTCTGGAAAAGTAAACCGGTCGAATCACGCATTCCTCCCCGAACTGTGTGGGCTATGGAGGCTGCAATCGACGTACCTGTATTCAAAGGGTGTATAGAGGCTCAAAATGAGGAAATGTGAAAGAAAGGGTGTTAGAAACTGGTGGAGTCACCAAAAGTTATTGAGGGAGAATACGGGAAATGGTGAAATAACCCCATGAAGATCCTAATTCGATTTCCCCTCTATTTCAGCCTTTCAGTTTTGATCGAGCTGTTTCAGTTTCAAAGCATTGGAATTCGAGCCCCTTATCCTGTCATCACTGAGCTCTGGGTAGTCAAACATGGTTTGTTAGCTCTTATGCTAGCTCTACTTTATAAATTGAATGCTATTGCGCATTTCAGAAGAAGACTCTTGGCCTATTTTGGGGTTGCTATTCTTACTACTGTGGGGATTCACTTAGATTATCCTCATACCAAATTTTGCGGTATTTGGTGTGGGGATTTTGCTCCTTTGGGAATTCCCTTCATTTTTCTTGGATGCGTTCTTGAAACAACGCTGCTGCTTTGGTTGTGTGACTACCTTCAAAAACACAAGAGCCCGGTTTCTAAGCTTTTATACGGTGCCTTGCTCCTGATCCCCATTTATGTTTTATGGCGTCCAGCCTATATTGAAAGATTGAATAAAAAATATCCTGTCACATGGGTATTTGACCAGTCCTACACGAGCTCTACCTCTACTTACATGTCGATTCGGCATTTTCGAGCCAACGAAGTGCTTACAGAGTTTGAGAAACTCGCGGCACAGATTTCTGAAAAGGAATGGACTGAGTTCTGCTCACAATTTGATTTTTTGTCCTTCAACAATTTCTACTTTGGAAAAGCCCATGCAGATAGTTGTTATTATTACGCAGCCATGAGCTACCGAAATCCTCTATACTGTGAAAAAATGGTCCGAAGCCATCGCTCAGACTGTGAAAGCGATGTGAAAACGCTTCAGCAAGTAGAAACTGAGAAAAAAAGCAAAGCTGAAAGTTTTCATGGTATTCCAATGCAAAGAGCGTCAGTGAAGCCGTATATTCAATTTTACTCGTATCAGTTTGCTCCCAAACAAAACGATAAGCCGTTCGTCTCCGTATTTAATCCTACGGACCATGCCGTTACGTTGGAGGATGTGGAGTTAGTGGGAGGGCTTAATCCGCGTGTGATCAAGAAGGTAAAGAAACTCATGCTTCAACCAGGAGAAATACTAAAAATCGAGCTTTCTGATCAAAAAAACATTCTGAAAGAATTGGGCTTTGGTGAGGATTTTAGAATGTTAGGACTTCAATCACAGGGGAAAGTGATTCATAGCGTGCATAATCCTGTGCTGATGCCTCGATATAAAAGTCTTTGCGTAAAATCGTGGAATTTGGATCCGTGGAGTGAGAATCCCTTATTTCTTGAGGTTTATAATTTTTCAAAAACGATCGTAGATTTAGAGAGAACAGAGCTTTCAGTTTTTGGTTTAATTGAGCCTTTCACCGAGAGCATTCCCGTTCCAGGGCACCAAAGTAAAAAAGTGGAATTAGAAAGGATTCGGAGTGAGTTGAGGCGGTATTTGGAAAAGAAGCGGCCCACGGAAGTTCTAAAGATGACTGTGATCTTTTCTCTGATGGGTTCTGGTGAGACGTTAGCGGTCACTGGCTCCGGTGATCAACCATTCAATTTCTGTGCTTCACCCAAACAGGCTGAGTGATAGATTCAATGCACGGATGTTTTTGAAAGAAGATTGAGGACAGCTACACCCGAGCAAATGAGGGCTATTCCAAGCCAGCCAGCCCAGTCTAAACGTTGTCCAAAGAGGATAATCCCCAACAAAGAAACTAAGAGTACGCCCGCTCCCGACCAAACCGCATAGGCGATGCCCACTGGAATGGTCCTCAAGGTCTGCGACAAAAAATAAAAAGCAGAGGCATAGCCGATAACCACCAGCAATGAGGGATAGAGTTTAGTAAATCCCTCGGAAGCCTTTAGAGCGGAAGTGGCAATGACTTCACTGATAATTGCGATCATTAAATAGAGCCAGTTCATAAAAATCTCCCAGGGTCACTGGCATCATTAGCCTAGAAAGAGCAATGCAGCAATATGAAATATTCTTCATATTATTAAGGAACTGGGGGATCCTTCCGAAAAAAATCATAAGAGGAGAATTTTATGAAACGATTTCTGTTGGGACTGGGATTCTTAAGCACTTTTCTAATGTTTTCTTGCGCTACTCTCAATGAACAACAATGCAAAACAGGGAATTGGGAAGAAATTGGACGACAAGATGGGCTCAGAGGGTTTTCGGCAAGTCGAGTCGCCGCTCATTCCAAAGCTTGTCAAGAGCATGGTGTACAAGTGAACAATGCCTCCTATCAAAAAGGCTATGATTCGGGAGTCCGAGAATTTTGTGCTCCCGCCAACGGATATCAAATGGGTAAAGCAGGGATGGTCGGTTCGCAGGCCACG
This sequence comes from bacterium, assembly GCA_009927045.1. Lineage (GTDB taxonomy): Bacteria > Bdellovibrionota > FAC87 > UBA2466 > UBA2466 > RFNO01. The sequence continues at coordinate 3,317 of RFNT01000164.1, forward strand.
TGTCCTGCGGATATGGCAGCTGCTTTCTCAAGTGCGATGCAAAAAGGGTATGCAGACTATCAGGCCGAGTTAGTCGCACGCGAAGCTGAAAGAAAAGCACGCGAATTAGCAGCTGTCCGAGCTTCCTTTTTTAATTTAAGTCCGCGTGGGGGCGTTTGTGATGCCGCCGAAAGTGTTGGAGTCTGTTTTGTATTTGCTGGAGACAATTACACGAAGCCAGATTCTGCGCGCGGTAATCAATTGATGTGCAAACTGTTCAATGGGCAATTCCATCCGATTGGGAACTGTCCTGAGCCTAAAGTTTTGGGGCGTTGTGATTTAGTACAAGGTTCCCCCGATGCATACTCTTTGTTCTACTATCAGACCCGAAATGTGGATTATTCCGCTGCTACCAAGGACTGCGCAGACCCCAAAAGTAGTTTGCACAACCAAGGTGCCGGCCAGTGGGTCGGGGTTCCTGGCTAAGCACTTTTGTCTTCGATTAGCGCGATCGAATTTTGCTATGGCGTGCGCCGTACGCAAAGTAAACGACAAAGCCAATCAACAGCCAAACGAGCAATCGCACCCACGTATCAAAGGGAAGCCCTGACATCACCCACAAGCAAGCAGCAGCTCCCGCCAATCCGACTGGCCAAGCTCCAATCACTTTAAAAGGCCGCTTTGCATGGGGATGGGTGATTCGAAGAATGGGAACTCCGATGCAGACCAGGACAAATGCTAATAAGGTACCGATGGACACCAATTCTCCTACCAAGCTCATGGGCATCAGACCTCCGCAGAGAGCAACAAAACAACCTGTGACAAGAGTTGCAATGTGTGGGCTTCCATATCGGTGATGCACTTGATGGAACCAGGGTAGTAATCCATCATGAGCCATCGAGTAAAAAATGCGGGTTTGTCCCATCATTAAAACCAAAATCACTGACGTCAGCCCGGAGAGCGCTCCCACTTTTACAATGAAAGTAAAAATCTTTTGAGCTTCGACGGACCAACCCCGGAGGCTACGATTTTATCAATTCCCACGGCAACCGGATCGGGTACTCCGAGGTTGGAGTAATGCACAACACCTGTCAGCACTAAAGCCATCAAAATATAAAGCACAGTACAAATCACCAGTGAGCCTAAAATGCCAATGGGCATATCCCGTTGCGGATTTTTACATTCTTGAGCAGTTGTAGAAATGGCATCAAATCCAATATATGCAAAAAACACAACGCCAGCTCCGGTGAGCACCCCGGGAAGGCCATAAGCCATCATGCTGCGACCATCTCGAACCAGTTCGCTGGCTTGCGGAATCAATTGCATCCAACCCGTTGCCGCTGCATCTGCTATCCAATTGCTGTGATCGATCACGGCCCAGCCCAAGCCAATGAAGGAAAGAATGATACCGACCTTAATGGCTACAATAATATTGTTGATCAAAGCACTTTCATGAATGCCGCGGACCAGAATCCCCATGACAACTAGGGAGATCAAAGTTGCGGGTAAATTCCAAACCCCAAAAGCCGTTGAACCGTCATTTAGAATCACTTGTTCCCAGGGGCCCTTAGTGAGGCGAATCATCCAGTCTGGAAAATGAATGCCGAGGGTTTTGCTCAGCAAAGAGTACAGGTAACCGGACCAAGAAGTGGAAACAGTGACTGCACCAAAAGCGTATTCCAGAACTAAATCCCAACCGATGATCCATGCAATGATCTCGCCCATAGTGGCGTAGGAGTAAGCATAAGCCGAGCCGGAAACCGGAACCATCGCAGCCATCTCTGCGTAGCAAACTCCTGCGAGAGCACAGAGAATACCCCCAATAACAAAACTAAAGACAATGCCAGGGCCCGCATAATTAGCAGCAGCTGCTCCAGTGAGAGAAAAAATTCCAGCGCCAATAATTCCGCCAACGCCCAGAAGGACAAGATTCATAGCTGTTAAACTTCTCTTGAGGCCGTGCTGGCCTTCAGCCACGTTCGGGTCATGAGCTTCTGCAATGACTTGGTGGAGGTCTTTTTTTCTGAATAAAGATTTAAGCGAGGTGTTTGTCATAAGGGGCAGATTATTCATGAGTCCAAGGAACCTGTAAACTGAAAGCCAAAGATGGGAGCTGATTAAAAAAAATGAATAAATTCAATTTGTTGCTACAGATCGATGTCTGCAAACGTCTCGCTCATGGTGCCGGGGTAGCCTGCAATGTGGCAGGCGTGGACCAATACTCTGCCTAATCGACCTAAGTGAGAAGTTTTCCGGCTAATGACAAACTGAGGCCCTGTTTCTCTGAGAACGGTTTCCTCTCCTGAAGCATTGAGAACTGCAATTTTGGTTCTAAACTGTTGATTAAATCCTCCTAGGGGAGTGAGCGGTGTTTTCAGAACGTCGTCCACGAGGGTTCCTAAGGTGTTCCAAGTTCCATTTTCCCACGTAACAGTAATCTCTTTTCGGAGGCTAATTCCCTCCAAAGTAGTTTCAATCACGACTTGATTTTCCCGCAGTTCGCACAACATCCGTTTCTGAGTATGAGCTTCCGAATACCCTAAACTATCAAAAACATAACTGATGACCTGATGAGTGCCCAATGCAGGTAGGGTATTCAATACCAGAAACCATAAAGATAAAAAGGGGTGCGAATGAATGATTCTTTTCATCTTCGATCCTGTGTAAGGCGGAGCAGAATGCGATAAGGTCGCAGCGATTCAGTGTTACCTTCCAAATTCACCTCTTGAGAGTGAATCATGTGAGGGAGTAAATATCCCACGGAATCCACACCAAAATCAAAAACAACACCCTCTTCTGGCAATGAGCTTACCCCTCGAGGAGGAAGGCAAGCATCTGATCCAAAGCCGCGACCAGTGTAAAGCAATTGTTTCAATAAAGCGGGAGAAGCATAAAGTTGTTTGATCCAAACCATGGTACTTTCCTCTAAAATTTCGAGGCGTTCCAATTCAAGCCCATTGAGTTCGTAGGTCACTGGCGGCAAAAACCGTGAGGGGAGAGTGAGTTTCGCTCGAACGACTTTTCCCGCTTTGAGTTCAGCGCTGAGACGGTACGGTTCCACCAAAGCCGAGAGTCTGCAGTGGTGATCAAAGTCAGTGTACTCTAACCCGATTCTTAACCCGACATTGAAAACCTGCGTGGCCAGGAGTGGGGATCCCGAGAGCAAGACAACAAAAACCAGCTTCATCATAAACACCTCAAAACGGACTCTTTATACATGGGTTCTGAAGCTGCCTGAAAGGGATATTAGATATATTTAGGATTGCTTTTAGCGATTCAGGATTATGTGTTACCCTTTTCCGGAGTTATGGGCGTTCCATTCATTTTATTACCGGGCCTAGGAGCTGATTCAGGCCTTTTTTCTGAGCAGAAAAAATTTTTTGGTGAACAACTCCTTACTCTCCATTGGATCGCCCCCGAAAAGAACGAAACCTTATCAGAATACTGTCTGCGATTTTCGACAGTGCTCATGCAAAATATTTCCCAGTTGGGAGTAAAAGAATTCTTTCTTGGCGGTTTTAGTTTCGGAGGTATGGCGGCTTTAGAATTAGCTTCTACGCTTTCATTGAGTCACCCCGGAAAAGTAAAAGGGGTTCTGCTGATTTCTTCCGGGCGTACCAGTAAAATTATTCGACGGAGTTTTAAGTTTCAAGCGAGTGTAGGCAGAAAAGTACCGAACACTCTTTTGAAAATGATTTTAGAACAGCAGATGCTGCAGCAGTTTGTTCACACGGAAAATTTAAATGCTGAACTAACGGATCGACTGAAGACGATGTTAAACACATTAGACATTCAGTTTTTCAAATGGTCTTTGGGGGCTTGCGCAGCGTGGAACCCTCAAGAGCGTTACCTGTCCCCTCAACTTGAATTCCCCATTTTTGAAATTCAAGGTGAGAATGATCCCATCATTCCCTTTTCTACCGAGACAGGGGTTGTCACTCTTCGGGGAGCGAAACACTTAATCCAATACACCCATGCTCAGGAGGTAAATCAATGGCTCAACTCAATCACCCAAAATGGATGAGCACTGTTCTAAAAGCAGCAGCGCTTTACAATCTGGCTTTTGCAGTGATGACCTTAGTTGCGCCCTTTTGGATTTTCGATATTACAGGAGCTACTCGACCCAACTTACCCGAATTATGGCAATGCATTGGGATGATTGTGGGAGTTTATGGCATTGGTTATTGGATCGCTGCAAGTGATCCGTATCGTCACTGGCCAGTAGTTTTAGTGGGCTGGTTGGGAAAAACTTTTGGACCGATTGGCTTTGCAAAAGCTCTTTGGGAAGGTGTTTTCCCAATGCAGTTTGGCTGGATCATTGTGTTTAATGATCTTATTTGGTGGGTCCCCTTTGCGATTATGGTGAGGGAAGCTTTAAAAAAGGCAACACTACCCGAGTTCGGAGAAATCACAGAGGCGCACCAGAAAACTTTTGGACAGTTCTCCAAACAGTCCTTTGAGCAACCGATACTCGTGGTGTTTTTGAGGCATTCTGGCTGCACGTTTTGCAGGGAAATGATTGCAGATCTTGAAAAATCAAACAACGCCCTGCAAGCAGCAGGAGTGCAAGTTGTTCTCGTTCACATGGGACTCTCGGGAAAGACCTTACCCAGTGAATGGAAAACACTTTTAGATGCCGATAGAGCGTTATACAGGCTTGCTCATGTGGAACGAGGTACTTGGTCCCAAGTGGTTTCAGCCAAAGTGGTGTGGCGTGGTTTCATAGCGGGAATTTTGAAGCGACACGGAGTGGGAGTGTTGGAAGGCGATGGCTTCATGATGGCGGGAGCTCGTCTTTGGCAGCACGGCCAATTGATTTTCTCTTGGCAATCTCAGAGTGTTGCGGATCGATTACCGATCAGCGAACTCCTGGAAGCTATAAAAAGCAATAAAAACAAATAGTTATAATCATTGGCAAAGTTGTTTCTCCAGCTTCTTGTTTTCATGAGAAAATAAAGAAAACTCATTCCCCCCAACTCTATGAAACCAATGAAAACCCCATTTTTAATTTTTGTGTTCCTTCTTCTTTTTGGAATAGCCCCAAGTGTTTCCTGGGGTGACAACCTCGAGTGTGAATACATTCCGAAAATCCTGGAGTTATTTTTAAAAAATCACTACCAGCACAGAAAACTCACAGAGGAACTGAAGACACGGACCACCGATCAGTTTGTAAAAAGGATGGACCCTTCAAAAACAATGTTTCTGGAAAGTGATTTGCCCGAAGTAAAAAAACAACTCATTAAGGCCTTTGAACTTTCAGAAAAAGGGGATTGCTCCTCGTTGGCAACTGTGAAGGAACTTTGGCATCAACGTGCACTTGAGAGCGAAAAAATAGTTAAAGAAATTCTCGAAGCAAACTATGCCTTGAACGAGCAAGCAGAACTTGTTGTGGATAGTAAAAAGAGGACTTTCCCGAAAAATCTTGATGATAAAAAAAAGCTTCTCAGGAAAATGGTCGATTTTCAGATCGTCAATTTGTTGATTTCAAAAGTGAAACTTCCAGAGGCAAAGAAACAACTTGGACATCGCTATAAGTTGGTAGCAAAAAGAATCCAGGAGCAAAAACCCACCGAAACGATCTCGCACTTTATTGATGCCTTTTCAAACAGTTTGGATCCTCATTCAAATTTCATGGGTCCCGACGAGCTGAAAGACTTTCAAATCCAAATGCGATTATCCCTGGAAGGCATCGGCGCCGTGCTCCGCTATCAAGATGGCTTCACAGTGGTCGAGAGCTTGGTCAAGGGGGGCAGTGCAGACAAAGCAAAGTTGCTCAAGAGCAAAGACAAGATCATTGCTGTTGCCCAGGAAACGGGTGAACCCGTCTCCACCATTGATATGGATCTCAGAGACGTCGTAAAACTCATTCGAGGGAAAAAGGGGACTAAAGTAACACTCACGATCATGCGTCAAGGTAAAGAAACAAAGACGTTTCAAGTCACTTTAGTTCGTGATCAAATCGCTTTGGTCGACCAGAAAGCTAAACTGACTTTCAGTCAACAAACAGTTGGGGGTAAAAGCTATAAAATAGGGGTTCTCGATTTGCCGTCTTTTTATGGAACAGGCTCAAAAGGGGGGCTCTCCTGCTCAGAAGATGTTGAAGCGCTTTTGAAACAAGCCATTGAAGCAAAAGTAGATGGCGTCGTTCTGAATTTGAGCCGAAATGGTGGAGGCCTTTTGGAGGAAGCTGTAAAAATAGCGGGTCTTTTCATCCAAAAAGGAAACTCGGTAGCGACTAAGAACAATTCCATGCGTGTTGATGTCTTGAAAGACGATGAACCCAAAATAGTTTACAAAGGCCCTCTGGCTGTTCTTACCAGTCGAGTCAGTGCTTCCGCTTCGGAAATTCTCGCTGGCGCACTGAAAAATTATAAAAGAGCTGTCATCATTGGTGCCGACCACACGTTTGGAAAGGGCTCAGTACAAACGCTTTCAGATTTGCCCGCAGGTCTGGGCGGCATGAAAGTGACAACAGCGATGTTTTTCATTCCTGAAGGTAAATCTACTCAACTGCAAGGCGTTGCCTCAGATGTTGTTTTGCCCTCCATGTTGAACAATGACGAAATTGGTGAAAAAGGATTGGATTATGCGCTTCAACCTCAAACTATTTCTGGATTTGTATCCAAGGATGCCAATAGCTCAGATCCCGCCCGTTATTGGGCCCCTGTCACCCCTGAAAAACTCGTTCAGGTCCAAAAGAACTCTGAGCAACGAGTAGCGCAGGAATCTAAATTTTTAGAAATTATTAAGAGGAAAGAAAAAAACAAAAAAGATAATGGGATTGTCCGAATTGCAGATATTCAAAAAGAAAATCTCGAACAAGAAAAAAAGAAACAAAAGAACAAGAAGCCAACGGCTAACACTTCGGATGATGAAGAGGACAAAGCAGAAGATGGGGAGTTGTGGGATGAAAAAGGACCGTTTGTGAGCGAAGCAACTCGAGTGCTCATTGATCTCATGAATATCAAGATGAACTGTGAACTCAGGCAGGGAGAAAAAGCTACCGTGTGTACCCGGGGAGGTCCGATGACGTTCTTCTGGGATAAGAACCTCAAGAAATGTGTGTTGTATCAGAACTTGGGCAATTGCAGTCCCCGAGGTCCCTTTGAGTCTCAAGTTGAATGCGAACTCGCCATCGCCTCAGGACAATGCGAATAACCACCAAAAGGTACGGCCTTACTTTCGGAGCGCTAGTAGCGTTCTCTTTTTTGAATGCCTCCTGCCTGGCGCGAGAAATCCAACTCAATCAAATCACGGTGTTTGAAGCTCCTGAATGGCTTAAAACAAAGTGCAGTTCAAACGGTTGTTGACCGGGTTCAAAATTATTTAGAGTGGGATTTTCGAAAGCTCTCGGTGTTCTATTATAAAGATCTTACTGAATTCAATCGGCAGCACACGTTTAAATTCGCTGTGGATGCATTTTTTAGAAAGAGTGACAGCACGATTCACCTATCTCCCAAGGTTATCGCTACTAATTTCAGTCAAATCATGAGCCATGAATTGGTCCACGCTCTTTTTTATCAAAAGTATCAGAAAGCGATACCTGTTTGGCTGGAGGAAGGACTCGCCAATACAATTGCCCAGCTTCCTTCGCCTAATTACCAGTGGCTCAAAACCCAATCCTGGCCTTCTGTGGCAACACTGGGACATTCAAGCCATCAAGTGGTGGATTCAAAAGTGTACTACAGCGTCTCGACTGGTGTGATTGAGATGATTCGGGAAAAATGTAATCTGCACGAGCTTCTTAAACTAGCGGTGGGAAGCCAACTCACCAGCTATTTAAAAACATTCTGTGGCATTCAGGATTTGGATCTCGATTTCAAAAACTGGGTAGCTAAAAAAGCGGATTCCCCATCGGGTGAAACAAGAAGCGATTTGCCGTGGTGGAAGAAAAAGCAACTCAAGAAATCGCTGAAACCTAATTCGCCGGTAAATGAATAGCTCCAGCTATTCAAACCTGATTTAAACTCAGAGCCTTTTGATTTTTGTAAGGCTCATAGTAGAGCGTCATGAATTGTTCTTTATAATCGCGGTATGAGGAAATCCCACCGACCGCCTTTAAAACGAGAATAAAATACCAGGCGTAATCTAATTGGTAGGGCAAGAAACCAGCTCGCGCACCATTAGGAAAAAGATGGTGATTGTTATGCCATTCCCCTGTTACCAGGCCAGGCCATAATTGATTGATCGAGAGATCTTTGCGATTGAAGTCCACACCCTCCCGCCTTTTATCTTTCCCAGCGCCATGGCCATCAAAATTAAAAGTTCGAACACCAAAAGCCCAGAAGCCGGCACTGGCAAAAATGGTAATGGCCAGCCCATGGCCGCCTAACAGATAGAAGACTCCATACCAGAAGAGCCAATTCAGAGAAAAAGCTAGCAGCGTATAAACTGGGTGACAGACAGAGCCCCATTTCAGGTACTGCGGGTAGGAATTCGTGATCACTCCCGTATGATCCATCATTTTTACCACGCGATGGTAATCCTGTTCGGATAAATCTCTGGCAATTGGTTGGTGAATCACATCGGCTAAAAAGCAGTACCACCACCCGCCATTGACGTTGTACGGATCGCCCGGTTGTTCAGCCATTTGGTGATGAACATGGTGAGAAACGACATAGGTTTCTTCAGGAATAATTTTTACTACTAAGTTTCTCACTAAAAAGCGCCAAACAGGGTGGCTGAATTGATATGCACGATGGGTGCAGTACCGATGGTACCAAATAGTTCCGTGAGTGCCTAAAACCACCATGCTATAGAAAAAACCAATGATGAAATAATTCAGAGTGAGATGATGAGTGAGAAACCAAAAGAAGGGAATTGTCAGAAGAAAAGAGGAGCCCCAACCAAAAAGTGGTAGCCAATTTCTTCTGTCTTTGAAGCAGTTCAAACGAGAAAAAAACTCTCGAGCGAGTTCTTTTCCAGTTGGAACGTAGAGCATCTGACCGCGAGTAAAGCCATAAGCAGGAGGATGTAAAACGTGCTGTAAAAAAGCCAAAGGTTCCTCCAGGCGAAAATGCACTGACCCATTCAGACGCAATCTCTCGAGTCTAGGCTAAAAATGATGAAAAGAGCACCCTAAAAAGAAATATCAAGCTATTTCCTGGCTAAAGGGCTATAGTCCAAAGCATTCAATATGAGCAAAGAAGACTTAATTAAAATAGAAGGCGTTATCACGGAGGCCCTTTCGGGAAGCCGTTTTTCAGTGAAGTTGGCAGATGGACGTCTTTTAGCTGCTAAGCTTTCAGGAAGACTTCGTCGTTTTCACATTCGTGTCTTGGTGGGTGACAAAGTTACATTGGGGCTTTCTCCCTATGATCCTTCCCATGGCTTGATTTTGTCTCGAGAGAAACTAGGCAGTCCTGCCAAAAGCTCATTTTCGTAAGCGAATTCCTTTTGTCTCTAAGACCACCCGTTGTTGTTTGTAGAGTGTCCCTAAAGCCATTTTATATTTCTTTTTGCTCATCCCGAATAACCGACTAATCAATTCTGGTGAGGATTGGTCTGTTACTTCCAGATAGCCACCGTTTTGTTCGAGTGCATCGATGATTTTTTCAATAAAAACATCAATGCCCCCATAACCCGAAGGCTGTAGCGAAAGATCCATTTTCCCGTCGGGACGAATTGTTTTCACATAGCCAACTGAAGCCGAGCCGATGCTGAGGGGTTGAAAAATTTCATTACGATAAAGCATACCCACTGATTTTCCATTGATCACTGCTTTAAATCCGAGATCGGTCTCTTGGAAAATGAGGAGTTCTACTGCTTGACCCTCTTTCAGTGATTGGGCCGATTGGCTGAGATGCTTTTCAATTTTCATCGAGGCGCAGGGACGCTGCAGATTATCCAGGTAAATAAAAACCACTACTTTTTCACCCACTCGGAGGGCTTTGGTTTGTTCACCAAAAGGGAGAAAAAGCTCTTTGGGTTGACCCCAATCGAGAAATGCACCGATCGATTCTAAGGACGCAACAGGCAATAAGGCGACTTCTCCAATTTGAGGCATGAGCGCATCATACCAGATTTTGAGCGGCTGTAGGGCTTGCAAAACAGTCATTTCTAATGGTCCTCATGGAGTATCATGAAGGCACTCGATGCGCGCAAAAAGGCACTGAAAGCACTCCAAACTCGGTATACCTAAAGAGTACACAGCATAGGTCTTTTGTTCCTCTCGGTTCGAATCTTGCTAGAGAATCCCTGCGATGGTGCGTGCTTTCAGTTTAATCATTGCAGTAAGTTGGATGATCTCAGGCCCTTTGGCTAAGGCCGCCGACTTGGACCTGGAGCCCGTTACTCTTTTTAAATGTTGGCGAGCACTCAAAAAGCTCAATACGGCAGCAACTCCGACGGTTCCTCAAGAACTCACAAAAAAAACTCATCAGCAAGAGCTCAAAGTCCCCACTTATACGTACCTTCGAACCGCACAGCTCCAGAAGCTTTTTGATTTATCTGCGGAGGGCACCCAGGGCATGGCCAAAGGGTTGAGTTACCGGACGGTGGATGGCAGTCTCACCACTTTGTTTTGGCCTGCAAAAGCAAAAGTGGAATCTTCCATAACAGAACGTGACACCATTGAGCAGATCCTCAAAAGTGAATTACGCGCGATTGAGAACTACTTAGCAAAGCCTCGTTCTGAAAAGCTTCAGCTTTTATTAGATACCAAAGAAAACTTAACCTACTTGTTACAGGAATTGAAAAAGAGTCCAGGAATACCTGAAAATATCGCCGAGCGGTTTTTTGGATTTCACCTCAACCTAAAAAGAGCTTCTTCTGGGGATGTGACTATTGAAAGCGTGGATTTTAATCCAGTTCTGAATGGAAAATCTGCCGTTGGATCCACTTTTGGGTGGATGGAAGAGTTTCAAGCGGCCGTCGATAACATTTCTCATGCCATTGCATCTAAACATAGACCAGCTCTTTTTCGTATAGATACCGCTGTCTTTAATACCCTGTACGGACCTCTCAAACTCAAAGCGCCGCCGGGCAGTCGGGTCATTGAATATCCTCTAAACTAGAAAGAGCTGCTCAAGATTAAACTTCTAAACCGACCTTCGCGAGGCATTGCTCGGTGGGCCCAAAAACAGCCTCGAGTAAATCCTCAAGCTGAAATTCCTGAAATAATGAAGCAAAAGGCTATGAGAAGTGCGAGCCACATTCTCTCTTGGGTGGCATGATGCAAGATCAAATCCTCACCCAAGTAACTAGGGGAAATGGGAAAACCAGCCACTCCCAAACAGCAAATGAGAAACACTAGATCGATTCGCTTAAAACTCCCGTAGAGCCCATGAAAGCCGGAGAGATCCTGAACCGGAAGAGATTTCAAAACCCCCACTCCCAGAGGCCAAAACAGAGCGATACCCGAAAGATAAATCAAGAGATCTCTGGCAGAAAAATGATCCGTTACGGCCACTGAGGCCACTAAAAATACTTGGGTAAGCCCCAGGAGCGACCAGGCGCGAAGAGCAGATTGTCTTTCGGAAAGCGAGGCCAAAACGGACAGAATAGCTAGACAAGCCATGATGGGGGTGGTGAATTCTACTCGGGCAGCAAAAGCGGAGCTGACACCCAATCCAGCCGTAGTTGCGCCTAACAGGAGAAAAATCCAGAGAAGACCTTTAGGAAATAAAAAAGAGCTCCGGTGACCTATGTATTTTATGGGATTCCAGAAAGTTTTCTCAAGAAGTCCTTCCAAAAAGCCCTCCCGCAATGCAAACAAATACCAAGTGGCGAGAACCCGGCGGTGATTCAAATGTGGTCCTTGAAAAATTCCTCGTTTCTGTCGCTCAGGAACCTCATTGTGGTAACGGATTAAATAGGAAACAACAGAAGGGGACACTAATAGCTGATACCCGCGGAGGAAAGCATTGGAAATCACATGAATCAGACAGAGTGTTTCTAGGCCCAATGCGATTTCACAAAACATAAAGCCCACCTGTATCAGGGAGGAGTATCCTATCTGTGCTTTTATATTTGCTTGAACTCGGGTGGCGCTTGAAGCAATCAAAACAGTCAGAAGCCCTATCGAAAAAAGAAAGGCCTTAGCAATAAAAAAACCACCCCAGAGCGGGAACATGCGAAGGAGGATATAAACTCCAACATGGATGGAAAGAGCTCCATAAAAAATGGCGCTCGAAGGTGTGGGTCCTTCCATGGCCTTGGGAATCCAAAAACAAAAGGGAAACTGAGCTGACTTAGCGGCGGCTGAAAACACAATGAGCAGACTGATGAACAAGGCTTCTGTGTTCTCCAGGGGTGTGTCAATGGAAAGAGCGAACTCTGAAAGCCTATCGAAGTTCAACGTTTGATGCCAGACCAGCTGTGATAGCCATGCCCCAAGCAAAAGACCCACGTCGCCGAATCTGTATATGGTGAAAATTTTCAATGCGTTTTTAACTGGGCGTACTCTATAGCGATAAAACGAAATAAGAAGAAAAGAAGTGATCCCCAGGAATTCCCAGCCCGCAAAGAGCATTTCAAAGTTGTCTGCAAGCACTACGACGGAAAAACCAAATACAAAAAAACAGAGCGTAGAAAAAAATCGTCGATAGCCTTCATCCTTGGCGAGATAAACAATGGCATAGCGAGTGATACTAAAGGAAACAATCGAGAGGGTTGCTAAAAAGGCAACGGTCACCCAGTCCACCACCCAGGAAAGGGCGAAGTGATAATCATGACTGGAGTAAAGCGAAATGGCATGGCTTTTCCAGGGAACCGCCCCTCGGACTACCCAGCAAACAATAGTAGCAAGAGTCGCCAAGAGGTGGAGTCCAGCAACCGCATGAGTGATCGCTGCATGTGATCTTTCGTCTTGTTTAGGAATTAAACAATTGAGCACCCCTCCTAAAAATGGGAGGATCAAAATGAGGTAAATAAGCCATTCCAGGTTCATGGCACTCTCCCGACCAAAGCCACTTTTAAATTCCCTCTTGATTTAGAAACGAGTTCAAGTGAATTCTGAACTATTTGTGGAGGGGGTCCAAAAAAATCAAAAGGTTTCATTTCTCCCGATTCAAAAATGAAAAATTGTTGAGTGCTAGGGCTGATGCAGGCATAGCGAACCCATTCATTTTGAATCCATTCAAAGGTGGCAGCGATTTTCCGAGCAGCTTGAAGGGCTATGGGAGCTTCCTGATATACCAGGATCATGAGTCTCAACGGATCATGCCATTCCACCATTTGGAGTGGGAGCCCAGGTCTCAAGTCTCCTTCCGTCCCATTGGCCACAGAAAGCAGTCCCACCACATTGTGGGGTAGTTTAGTGCCTGAACCCAACTTTTCATTGTCCACTCGAGAAAAAAAGTATTGGAGATTGATTCCCCCACAGACAGGGACAGCCGCTTTTAAAATGGAACAGAGAATGTCTCCGTTGGAATCTGTCTGTGGATCATAGGAGTTCAGAAAGCAACGTCTGTCCAGAAAGAGTCCACGGGTGAGATCTCGAGGCCCTATAATACAAGCAGCATTTCCAGCGTGAGTGAATTCCTGCCGGGGCTCGAAAATAGAAACAGACTTCTTTTGAAGTCGGTTTCTCGCCTCACTACCAGCTGCTTCCAGAGGGATATCCTCAAAGCGCCGCGATCGTTCTTTTGAATTCCTGAGAAGGGCTTCAAAAAAATCAGCCTTGAGGGCATCTAACGCCGCTGATTGCGAGGGGTTCAGCATTTCAATATCGTAAAAAAAGACCTCATCCCGTGTCGTATCAAACAGTGCAGGCACAAAGGTTGTTTCCTGGGGAATTGAAATCCCTCGTCTTTGTAATAGCTCACGCACTTCGGGATCATTCGCCATGGAACAGAAAATTCGCGCATTGATAGAACCGGGTCTTCCTGAGCAGGCGCCGCAGTCATAAGCTGCGTAATGGGGGTTATTCACAGTGCTTGAACCATGGCCTAGCATAATAATCAGCGGGGAAAACTTGTTGATGGTTCCGCAAGAGGAGAGGAGCCCGTAAACTCGATCTGCCATCTCTTCTTGGCTAAAGCCCAGCCTGAGTGTCCCTAGAGTACGTTCCTCTGATTCTCTTCGGATCCTGAATTGGATTCGATCATCGGTATGACGAAAAGAGGCAGCCACTTTCGGGGAAAGGGCAGGGGAAAAAATATTGGTGAGCAGACGAACGGCTGAGAGTAATCCTAAGGTTTGAGAGACGAGCCAACCGCCAAAAAGAGTATGTGTGATCTTTGAAAGGAGGAAATCTGTTCCCTGACCTTTAGATCCCTTGGATCGATTATATCCCCGAACAAGAAACTGAGGTTGTAACGGAGCGGGGCATAGCTTTACCGGAAATTTCTCAGTTTCACTTTTGTAGAAAAATTCCACTCCAAAAAAACCAGGTGTACCTAAAGTTTCTAAATGAGGGTTCACTTCCTCCAAATGCCGACGGAGTGAGCAGCACCGGTCATCAATGCAAAAATACACTTGGGTATGTGGCGTTTGGGGTGTTTTAGAGCCTCTTCGTATATTTTCTCTGAGACCCGTAAAAAGGTCTTGGTAATAAGTCCACTCCATGGATTCGTGCAAAACCTCCTGAATAGGGCTTTGGGAATCTATGTGTTGTGTAGCTTCCACAGGGTCTCTTTCAGGTGCTTTGAAATTGGAAAGAGATTGGAATGCCCTGCCATCGCTGTTCAATTTATGATCAACAAAATCCAGTTCTAAAAGCAACTCAAAGGCCAGTGCTTCAAGCAGAGAAATTTGTCGCGGGAGGTTCAGGTGGTGAGGGTGATCTTCTAAAACGGAGATTAAGCCAGACCAACCGGGATGTTCCTGTATCAGTTCAAAGAGATAGCTCTCAAAAAGGTTTTCATCCCCAACCAAGAGCTTTAGAGCACCCTCCAGCGCTTCCTCCGGAGCTTTAAGCAGCAACTGGGAAGAGCGGCCAGATTTTTTTTCTCGGAAAATAGAAAAAAAACTCTGTTGTTCCAGTTGCTGTAAGCTACCCCAAAAGCCCAAATCCACAAAAGGCACTGGAAAAAAAGAGATGCCTTGATCCAAATAGTGGCTAAGGTGTCGAAAAAGAATGGGTTGGACGTGGGTGATGAGATCGATTTGGTATTCCATTTTCCAAAAATCCCTCAAACGCTGTCTTGGATTCAAAGCCTCAGTTTGGGGAGGGATTAGCTCATCAAGAAAGGACTTTAAATGCCTGAGTCCTTTTTTATACAAAACCCAATCTAGAATATTCTCCGAAATCTCCTGGTTACGTAAAAGAAATTGGTAGTGTGAAACATTTAAGTAAGTGTTCACACCAAGCTTCTGTCTGGCTTCCTCCAGCCCTCGATGAAAAGGCAAGTGTTGAAATGCAAAAAGGGTGTTAGTAGCGATAAAGTCTTTTAGGGGAGCTTGTGCGGGAAGCGAACGTTTCAACTTGTCTATCAGTTGTTTCATTTTCTAGTCCCTCAACACTTGAGAACTCAAAGGGTGCTTCCCTGCAGGAACATGGTTCTCGGAAAAAATGATCTGAACCTGAACGCCTTGGTCTTTCATAAAGCCCTTTTCACTTTCAATGAAATCAAGAACGGTATGATCCACCAGCCGTGACTTTCTAAAGTCTAGTGTCACCTGCTTTACGTTTTTGGGGATGGTTTTTAGTACTTTTCTAAACCCCAAAAGATTCGTAAAAACAACCGGACCCTGAAGAGCAACCATGTAAATATGGTCCCGTAGCTCGTGAGAGGTTCTGAGCCGGAACAAATCGACCACACTGCGGGCGCGAAAACAGTTGAGGATAAGTTTTAGAAAGATTCCTGAGAAAACTCCAACTAAAAGGTCTGTTTTCAAACTCACTAGAAGCGTAGTAACAAACAACAGAAGCTGTTCCCAACCAACTTCATGAGCATGAAAGAGTTGTTTCGGATTTGCCAATCGAAAACCCACCAAAATGAGAATAGCCGCAAAAGAAGCCAATGGGATGAGGTTGAGGATTCCGGGAGCAAAGGCCACAAAAAGAAGGATGAGGAGGCCATGAATGAAGTTGGGCCATCTTGTTTTTGCGCCATTACTGATATTGATATTGCTACGAACCATTTCAGTGATGATGGGTAAGCCCCCGATCAGACCCAGAAGGACATTACAAAACCCTTTTGAGATGAGTTCGGTGTTCAGGGGGCTCCTACGTTTCTCCGGATCCATTTTATCAACGGCGCTTGCCGAGAGAATGGACTCAATTGAGGCTACAAAGCAAATCATTAGGGTCATTTTCCAAAAGATTGGCTTAGAAACCATCGACCAGTCGGGTTGAACAAGGCCCTCGGTTAGTTTTTCAGGAACATGGAGTAGAAATGCATTGCTCACCTGACCTAGACTGTGGTGAAAAACCTCCACCATGTGGGGGTGTTCGAAGTCAAAAAATTTATCAAAACCAATGCCGACACAAACAGCTGCAAGAGGTGCAGGAAGAAGTTTGATCCATCTATTTTTACTTTTGCTCAAGAAAAGAATCAGCACTATCGTGGCAAGGCCAATTCCTAAAATAGCTTCGTTGGCATTGAAAACAGTGTGAGGTAAATGAAGGATCTGCTCAAAAGTCTCAATGCCCTGTGGTTTGAGTCCACAGAGGACATATACTTGTTTCACAATGACAGTGACCCCGATAGAAGCGAGCATGCCATGGATGACCTGAACTGGGGCCAGAAAACCGAGCGATCCCAATCGAAATACTCCTAGGACCACTTGAATGACTCCTGAAAAGACAATAGCTGCAAGCGTGAGTTTAAAGCCCGCCTGAACATCTCCTTGGCCGAGTGTTTGAATCGAAGTGAGTATAACGACAATTAGGCCCGCCGCTGGACCGTTGATCATCACATGGCCTCCGCCCATGAGGCTGCCTAAAATACCGCCGACCACTGCAGCAAAAATTCCTGCAGTCGCAGGAGCGCCAGAGGCCAGACTGATTCCGATAGAAAGAGGAAGCGCTACTAGAAAGACAATAAAGCCAGAAATCAGTTCCTTTTTCCAATTGTTTTTAAAGAGTTCCCACTGAAAATGTTTTAATAAAAAGCTACGCATGATTGCCTCATGTTTTTCAAATATGAAAGTGAAGTTGATAAGTTTATTTAGGCTATCCCAGCGGGAGGAGGAATGTTCAGGAACTGAAGGCGACCCCAAAAGGCAGATAGGAAAGTCTGCAGTTCAGAATTGTGAGGGTTATGCGCAATTGAATTGCTTTTTACGTTGAATACTGGAGCAGAGAGATGTTTTACAAGTTCCTCTGAGTCTTCCTCACAAGTTTCATGTTCAGAGAAACTATCGGAAAGATGAGGGAACAGCACCACGGTCCCGGAAATAACATCCGATGGGTTTTGAAAATGGTGTTCATGATTTCCTAAGGAGGGGGTTCCCAAAGATAAAGCGGAAAGCAATAGGCTGAGGCGAAAGAACCAGAACATAGCTTAAGTATAGTTGATTATTATGGAGGGATGATGCGGAAAGTGTGGATGACAATAAAATACAACAATAACAATTATATAGCTCCAATGCTTCGTCGGTTACTTCGTTCAACGGTTTTGGAGAGTTTTCAACCGTTCAGCAATCTTTTTATCGTCTGAAGGAGTTCCTGAATATTAGGTGGCTTTGCGATGGTTGCCCTTACTATTTTTTGGGGCAATCCACTACTGAGTCCGGCTGTTAATACGATAACTGGAATAAGTTCTAATATGACCCGAAGATCAGTATCTTGAAGAAATTGCTCTCCCGACATCACCGGCATGAGAAGGTCGAGCACAATCAAGTCCGGAATGAATCCTTGGAGTAAAATTCTTTTGGCCTTTTCTCCGTCAGGGGCAACAACCACGTGATAGTTTTCCATTTTAAGCAATTCGGCAAGAGATTCACGGATAAAAATATCATCTTCAACCAAAAGAATAGTTTTCATGGTGAGAGGGGAATTCTGACCGTAAAGGTTGAGCCTTCTCCCTTTTTAGATTTGATATCGATACTGCCCCCTGTGGATTCTACAATTTGTTTGACGATATAAAGTCCAAGGCCGATTCCGCCCACCGAGATATCAGTTGGAACGCGTTCAAAACGTTTAAATATTTTTTCGAAGTTCTCACGCGCAATTCCTTCTCCATGATCCGTGACTTCAATAACTGCTGATTTTCCATCCTGATCGAGAACGATCTCAATCGGTTTTTGGTGGCCGTATTTGATGGCATTAGTGAGTAAGTTTGAGACTATTTGATCAATGTTATGGGGATCCCAGGTGCCTACGACTTGTTTTTTTTTAATGAACGAGATTTGCTCGGTATAGAAGCGGCCCACTTGGGACTTGATTGCTTTCTCCAAATCCAGCTTGCAGGGATGGGTTTTTATTTTGCCTTCGCTCAGTGCTGCAACGTCAAGCATGCCATCGATGAGGGAATTAAGCCGCTCCAGCTGTTCCTCCCAGGTTGAAAACAGTTTATCGAGCTGATCGCGAGTGAGTTGGTTTCTTTGTGCTTGCGTTTTACAATCTCAGCTTGCAATTTCATTGAAGTGAGTGGTGTTTTTAGTTCGTGTGAGGCCATTGAGATAAAGTCATCACGAAGTTTGATAGCTTCCAAAAGTGGTTTTTCAATATCTACTTGATATTTGGTCTTTTGCTGCAGTTCCCGACTGAGTTTGCTGAGATTTTTAACGATTTCCGTTTTCTCGCTATAAATGGTGATGGCACCTACCTTGTTTTTGCCCTGTTTGGCCCCATCTGAGGCAACAGGAGAGGCATAGACTAGGATCCACTTCCCGGTTTTCTTCGAACGAATCATGAATCTGCGAGGTTCATTGGCTTGTGGTGACACAAAAATGTGCGACGCAATTGGAGAGCCATTCTCTAACGTGCAGGTCTGGGCCAAATCCTCGACGGTTTTGTTCTCCATGGAGTTGAACCCAAAGAGGTCCAGCGCCTTGGAATTGTACGCCAAGACATTTCCCCGCGGGCTGAAGATAACAACAGCATTGGGAAGTGCACTCACAACAGCTTCTACGAGAGGTTCTAGCACATGGGGTCAGGATGCGATTCTTATGCCAAATAAAAGATTGCTCTAAATGAAATAGTCCAGAGCATCTTTAAGGTCCTTAATGATCAGGATGCTTTTTTCTTGGGCTCATCCTCGGAGGGACACTCTTCTTTTTTCTCGCTCACCTTGCTTTCCGGCTCTTTGCTCATGGGAGGAGCTGGTTGTTTTGTTTTATCCTCCGGATAGGAACTCCTTTTAAGTTTCTGCGAATTGGAAGTGCACAGGCGATGCCAGAGCAGGGCGGACCAAAAGTCCAATGGCGTTACCAGTGCAATTCCCATGAAATGTTCTTTTTACATATTTTTTTGCAAGAACAACAAGGTAGATCTGATTCAAAATGATATCACTTA
>RFNT01000101.1 GCA_009927045.1 bacterium
TGGACCTGGTCTCAAGGTCCACTCTTAGTTTAACATAGCCCGGCTTCGTTCTGAGAAAATTGTGGACCTGTATAACCCTTTGGAAATATTAACTAATAAGGTGCTGGTGTTAGGGGATTGCCACTTGAGACGTAATAATGCGCCATGTTATAATTAGGGGGGTTCCAGGTAATCGCAAGTATTAAGCTAAGTAGTTAAGATTTTTTGTTTTTTTTCCGAAAAGAGTGCTGAGAACCTGTATGGAGTTTTTATGTCTCTCTTAGCTTTGGTTGCATTAGTACTGACTGGCGGAAGCGCATTTTTTCTGGGTTGGGATCTTTTTTCGGGTGAAATTGAAGGGGCTGCTGCTGGTCAGCTCGAGCAACGCAAAAAGAAATCAAAGAACGGGCTTTTGAATCTGTCTCGAAAGATGTTCCGGCCTTTGGTGATGCCTTATTCGCAAAGAATTCAGGCCGAGAACTGGCGTAAGAAAAATAAACGCCAGATCATTTCAGCTGGAATGGAAGATGAAATTGATGTTGATGAGTTACTTGCCTACAAAATCTTCTTAGGTCTAGTTGTTCCTCCCGTGCTCTATATTTGGTTTTTCTCCCAGGGCTTTCGTCCGTCATTATTCATGTTCTTATTCATGGGAATTACTCTTTATATGTATCCCAGTTTTTGGATTTCTGGTCTTAGAAAGAAACGTCAGGAGGAAATCAAACTGCAGCTACCTTTTGTGATCGATTTGATGACGTTATCAACCGAAGCTGGCTTGGACTTTATCGGAGCTATCCAAAAAGTGGTGGAAAAAACACGGCCAGGTCCATTAGTCGATGAATTAGAGCGCATGTTACAACAAACCCAGTTGGGAACATCTCGTGCCGATGCGATGCGCGAGTTAGCTTGGAGAATCGACCTCACGGAGGTTTCTTCATTGATAGCAGTATTAGTAACTGCGGATGAAATGGGCGGAAGTATCGGAGCCGTTCTTCGAGTGCAGGCCGACCTGATTCGTACTCAACGCTTTACCAGTGCTGAGAAAAAAGGGGCAGCAGCTTCTCAGAAGCTTTTGTTCCCATTGATTCTATTTATTATGCCCGCAGTGTTCATCATGATTTTTGGTCCGGTGATTTTAGGGTTCATAGGAGCTAAGTAGGGTGAAGACTATTTTAAGAAAAGAGAACGAAGTGTTGATCGAGCAATGCGTGGTTGCTCGCAATTTCTTCACGCGCTTTTTAGGGCTGATGGGCAGAACACATCTGCCAGCTAATGAGGCAATCGTATTTCCCAAATGTAATTCAATTCATACTTTTTTTATGCGAATGCCGATTGATGTGGTCTTTGTCTCCGCAACGGGTGAAGTGGTTCGAGTGCTCAACAGTTTAAGTCCTTGGAAGTTACTTCTCCCAATCAAAGGAGCAGCACACACCATTGAATTGGGACCTGACCAGGCAAATCAGAAAAAAATCCGGCAAGGGGATCGTTTGATCTGTCCAGGAGTTTTCGAATGAGATTTGAAATTTTGAAAAATGGGGATCTCATTGAGACAAAAACGCTTGAGGAGGGTCAATTTCAAATTGGCCGGAGCGAAGATTGTGCTATTTGCCTGAAGTCTAACAAAGTTTCAAAACAGCATGCCCTTCTGGTGATTAAGGGATCTCAAATCGCGGTGGTGGATACCGGATCCTCCAATGGTCTCTTTGTGAATGGTGTGATGGTTAAGAAGCAGAGAATTCATTTGGGAGACATCATCAGTGTCGGAGAATACCAGCTGCGACCTATTAAGGACTTCCCCAAATTGAATCACGGCGGTGCAGGGGGACGAGCAGTCGAGGGAAATTTGGCCCGAAAGACAAATGAAGAGTTTCTAGCGAATTCGAATTCTGATGCCAATGCGAATACAGCGGCGACCCTTCAATCTCATCAGGAGAAGTTTAAACAGCTGGTGGACAAGAAAGTTTTAATACCGCTCTACGAAGTGATGAAGTTGGTGGATTGGCGTGTGCTCCTAGGCTCAATTATATTGAGTGCCCTTGTGTTGACCGTTCTTTTAGCGGCTAGACCGCTGTATGTATGGGCTACGGGACTGACACAAAGCGAGGCCCTTGAACGTGCGCATACTGTACTCAATCAAATCGTACGTGAAAATTACCGTGGACTTCAAAAAGGCGGCGACTTCGCTCGCTTGAGCGTGGATCCCTGGGAATCAGTCAAAGGTTTTGAGGAGCTTTATATCATAGACTCCAAGACAGGGAACATCGTTGCGCCAGTAAAACTCTACAATAAGTCTCTGAATGATTCTTATGCATTGATAGCACTGAAAAAGGTGTTAGAGGAGAAAAGTCCACAGGTCACAGTAGAGCATTCAAATGGGGTTTTCATAGTGGCTCAACCCATCCCCCAACCTGCTCAAGAAAATCTTGAAGACCTGGCTCCAGGGCCCGCTGCGGTTGTCCTCGGTAAATTTCAAGCTGCCGCCAGTATTACTTCTGTCTTTGAGCCTGTTCTTGAAGCGATCATTTTCGCAGTGTTCTTAGGATTATTTGCTTACTATCTCGTTTTAAAAATGGTGACTCATCCCGTTCAGCAAATTCAGGAACAGTTGGACGCGGCACTTCGAGGAGAAGCTGTCAGTATTGCAAGTGAAGCTAGATTAGAAGATTTTGAAAATTTAGCCCAGGTGATCAACTTCTCAGTATCCAAGTTGAAGCAATCCAATGTGGATTTTGGGAAGCCTCTAGCGAGCGGCGATCATGAAGCAGAAGATGAGCTTTATGTAAAAACGATTGAGGAATTTGATGTGGGTAGTTCGGACGCCGTTTTGCTTTTGGATAAGGAAAAAAAGGTAAAGTTTGTGGGGCATGTGCTTGAGGAGCTGATTGGGCTTCGATCTCAGTATGCCCAGGGCCAAAATATTTCAGATTGTTGTCGAGATGCTGGTTTTGCCGGAACAGCGATTGATATGACCGATCGGGTAGTGAGCTCTTTAGGTGAAACTCAAAATGCGACCTTAGATATCAATGGCATCAATCGAGCTATGGTGGCAGTGGGTCATCGCAGTCAAAGCGGTGAGGTACGATTTATTTTACTTATAGTGAAGATGGGAGGGGCTTAAGCGCCAAGAGCTATGGAAGCAAGACTCCAAACCATCGAAAGCTCACAAGGGCCCATTTCCATTGAGCAATTATCTGGGACAGGGCGAGGTCACGTGTTCCAGATCCAGAAGCAACGGACCACCCTAGGGCGAGGTGAGAATAATCAAGTGGTCATTCAAGATGAATCGGTCTCCCGCCTGCATGCAGTGATTGAGCAAGGCGAGGATGGTCAATTTGTTATTTTTGATAATCAAAGCAGAAACGGTATACGAGTGAACGGAAAAAAAACTGAAGCAGCCGTTTTGCAAAATGGGGATGAAATTCTGATCGGTTCGGTCGCTTTTCGGGTGAGCGTAGAGTCACCTGTTGAAGATGACCAGGTTTCCCAACTCTCCCAAGTTCATATGACTTCTCGTCGTCCCTTGAATAAGCGCTTACTCCTTTACGGGGGGGTGGGAGTCGTTTTGGTCGCTGCTTTGTTGATGAATCAGAGCCCTGAAGGCGGAAAGTCTGTAGATGCCAAACCCGGAGCTATCGGAGGAGTGCCTCAAGTTCAAGTCAGTGATGCACCAACGGTGATGGGAGACGATCCTGCCTTGAGGGGGAATACAGTAGCGGATGTTACTAAGAATCCGGTTGAGGCAGAATTAGAAAATCTGCCCTGGGCAGATGCTGGGATTACCGAGTCAGAAACATATTTTAGGAGAGGTCAGCGCGAGTATTTTAATAGGAACTATCATCGTGCTATCAATTCGTTTCAGCTAGCACTTTCCCTGAATAAGATGCACCCAGCCGCTGGTTATTATTTAAAATCTGCTGTGCACGAAGCCGAGAAAGAAGCACAGAAGCATTACGAAATGGGACTGAAATATTTCTCAGCACTTCAATTCAAGAGAGCCATTTACCATTTTCAACAAACCCAAACTCTTTTGGCTCACAAACCCAATGATCCAGTGGTTTCAGAAGTGGAGAAACAGATTAAACTAGCGAGGCAGCGTCTGCAGGCCGCTGAGTTATTCCCATGAAGCTGATTTTACGGGTACAAGATGCTGGTGGCGTGGAGGTTTCCACGAGAGAGTTTGGAGAGGGAGTGTACCGCATTGGTCGATCCGACTTCTGTGATTTGGTCCTTCAGGGTAAAGAAATCAGTAGAAGTCATGTGGAACTCCGAGTAACGCCTGCTGCGATCTACTTTACGAATATGAGTGGTGCGGGCCGACTCAAGCTGAACGGGGAACGCGTCGAGACTGGCGAACTCAAAGAAGGTGATTCCATTGGCTTGGGACAGTATATCCTTCAGTGTCAGATTGATGTTCATGAAGCGTTGGCTCCCGAAACCCCATTAGAAAATAGTCCTGTAATGGCCTTAGAGAACGAGGAACCAGCAGAAGCTTTACCTTCGGAAGAGGCTCCTTCCGAAGCGCCTCCTGAACCAGAGTCGATGCCGGTTCTTGTGAGCGAACCGGCGCCATTTGATAATGTGCGTGAGTTTCCCATTTTTGAGAGACAAGTCGAAAATGAAGTCTTAGAAGTCGAAGGTGCTCTGGCACTAAAAACAGAAAACACTGCCATTGAGGGTCAGGCAGTCGTAGCAAAGTTGATCTTTACAGACGGTCCGATGGCCGGGAAGGAAATTCCCATCCAGGGTTACGAAATGACCATGGGTCGGAGCAAGAAAGTGGATATCTTCATTGATGATGACAAGTTATCTCGAAAACACGCAAAGATTTCCCGTGTCGGACAAGGATATCGATTAGTCGATCTCGAAAGCCGTAATGGAACTTACGTGAATGGAGTTCGCGTTTTGGAACATCCGCTCAATAGCTTCGATGAAATCGAGCTAGGGCGTTCAAAGATTAAGTTTCTTATTTTAGATCTCGAAATGGGCAATGTAGAGCGAGGGGGGATGCTCCAGCCCCTCAACTCAGCATCTGAAACAAAATCGCTGCAGTTGGTGGTTTCCGAACCTGCAGAAGCTCCGGTGGTTGCTCCTGGTAGACAGGAGATGGCGAGCACCTCTACTGAGCAGAAAGCAAAAAGGGGTCTCTTTCAAAGTAAACGAAACCAGGTTTTAGGTGCGGTTCTGTTGGGGCTTGTAGCACTTTTAGTTTTGCTACCCGACAATCCACAACAAACCGAGGAGGCTCCTGCTGAAGTAACGAAGAATCCAGCCCCTATTTCGGAGGCCAATAAATCAACTGCGGCCGATGCTAATTTAGCACCACCCATTCCGCGAGAATTTTCTGATTTGACTCCCCAAGCACAAAGAAAAGTTGAAGGACACTACAACACAGCGCTGAGGCATCAGGAAAGAGATGACTTTGAGAGTGCCTATTTGGAACTCAAAGAACTGCATACTCTAGTGCCCTATTATAAAGAGTCGAAAAAAATCGAAAGTTTCTTGTTCAAGAAAATGAAAGAAAAACAGAAAGCAGACGCAACAGAAAAAGCCGAACGCGAAAGGAATGCGGATCTTCAAATTCATATCGAGGATGGCGTAGAGTACTTGAAGCAAGGGGATTTTGTTCGCGCAGGCGAAGCGTTTCAGCACGCTATCACTTTAGATCCTCAGAATTCTACCGCTGCTAAAGGTCTACGAGCCGCATCCTTACAAATCAGGGATATTGAACAATTGCCTCCAGAAGTTGATCCGGAAATGGAAAAGAGAAAACTAGTTACCCAACTCATGGAGCAAGCCGTACAAAAATTCGAAGAGAAGGCTTATCAGGACACAATTAATTTAGCGGAAAAAGTCCGAACCATCGAACTTAAAGGTGAAACGGAGTACTTGAATCAGGCGAAACAGCTGATTGATCGGGCGAAAATCCAGCAAAAAGAGGAATTTGAGCCTTTTCTCATTCAAGCTAAAGAGAAGTTTGCAGAAGGGGATTACAATCTCAGCCGAGATCTGTGCGACGAAATGCTCAAGCGAGATCCTTCTTATGATGCCGCTCAAGAGTGTAGTTTGAGAGCTAGAAAGCAACTGAATCGCTTAGCTAAGGAAGCTTATACTCATGGCTATATTTTGGAGAGCATGAACCGCATTGAAGAGGCCAAGCAGTATTGGAACAGGGCCAAAAATTATGCCCGTCCTGGTGATCCCTACTTCGATAAAATTCAGAAAAAACTGGATAACTATCAATAAGTGAACTGACTAATCGAGTGCCACCCAAACCGATTTCACTTGAGTGTATAACTCGAGTGCATGCTCACCAAGCTCTCGACCAAAGCCACTTTGTTTGAAACCACCGAATGGAGAAGCCGCATCAAACTGATTGTAGCAGTTGATCCAGACCGTTCCTGCTTTTACTTCTTTGGCAAAGCGATGTGCTTTGCCAATGTCTCGAGTCCAAATACCTGCAGATAACCCGTAAACAGTATCATTGGCTTGTCGAATGAGGTCTTGCGTGTCTTTAAAGGTGAGTGCACAAACTACAGGCCCAAAAATTTCCTCTCGGGCTACCGTCATTTGATTCGTGACTCCCTCTAAAACGGTGGGCTTGATAAAGTAGCCTTTGGGCTGAGCGGGGGCACCGCCTGTAACGACACGAGCTCCTTCTTTTGTTCCTTGTTCGATGTAACCTAGAATCTTATCGAACTGCTCCTTGGATACCTGGGCGCCCATTTGAGTTTTGGGATCCAGAGGATTCCCAACTACCATTTTCTCAGCTTTCGCTTTGAGTTTTGCAAGAAACTCATCATGCACTTTTTGCTCAATGAAGAGACGAGAGCCGGCACAGCACACTTCACCTTGATTGAAGAAAATACCCCGCATGGCCCCATTTACAGCAGCATCCAAATCAGAGTCAGCAAAGACGATATTGGGTGCTTTACCACCAAGCTCTAGAGATACTCTTTTCAAATTAGTTTCACTCGCCATTTTCATCACGAGTTTTCCAATGTGAGTGGATCCAGTGAATGCCACTTTATCAACATCCATGTGTTGGGCCAAAGCAGCTCCGGCCGTGGGACCAAAACCTGTAACGATATTTAAAACTCCAGGGGGAAGACCCGCTTCGATCAGGAGTTCTCCTAATCGCAGGGCGGTGAGTGGTGTTTGCTCAGCCGGTTTTAAGACCACCGTGCAGCCTGTGGCAAGGGCGGGTCCGAGCTTCCAAGCAGCCATCAGCAATGGGAAGTTCCACGGAATGATTTGGCTACGACTCCTGCGGGTTCTCTGAGAGTGTAGTTCAGAAAAGGACCATTCACTGGAATGGTCTCCCCATGAATTTTGTCTGCTAAACCGGCGTAATATTCGAAAGTCTCGATGGCTAAAGTTAAGTCAACGTGAAGTGTTTCGGAAATGGGCTTCCCGTTATTCAGTGTTTCTAGTTCCGCAATTTCTTGCCGATGGCGTTCCAACAGTTGTGCAGCCCGATTCAAAATACGTCCTCGTTCTCGAGCTGACATTTTTTTCCAAGGTCCACTTTCAAATGCCTTGCGAGCAGCCGCTACTGCCCGTTCTACATCGGCTTGGTCGCCTTCGGCGCAGTCCGTCAGCTTTGTTTCTGTGGCAGGATTGATGACATCAAAACGTTTACCACTCACTGCTTCACACCATTCGTTGTTGATGAGCAGTTTTCCTGGTTTTGTTGGATTTGCCATGTGGGCTCCTTTAAAAACAAGTCTTAACAAGTGCTTACCGGACCTCTTAGTACTTCGCCCGGAAAAAAAATAAAGTCAATGGGAGTCTGATTTTGCAAAATTGACTTTAAGTGATTGAAAATACTGATTAAAACAGTTTAAAACCATGGGTTTTTACGATGGGACCGCTCATTTCATGAGGGCCTAATGCGCCATGCCTTTTGTCCCGGGGGGAACCTGTGTTGGGGTGGGTAATTACTTGATCAGCAAACGATGAGATAATTTGAACCTAACCTAAACACTAAGGAACAAAAATGAGAACTCTCAGCCTTCTATTTTTTCTTGGTCTATCCTTCCTCGTGAATAGTTGCGGGAACAAAGGAAGCACTTCTAACAGCACTAAAGAGTTTCAATCAGGAAGTCCCAAACTGATTTTGGAAGTTTTTGCGGGCTACTCCTGCTCCAGTTGTAATGAAGAACTGCCCGAATTGAACCGTCGAATTGCTGCAGAACTTAAAGACCAAGCAGGTGCCTTGGATGCTCGTGTGTATGTAGTGGCAGGACCTAATTGGAGCAAAGCCACCCAGGAAACCGCCGATCGCTATGGCAGGGAGCTTGGCCTGACCCAGTTCAGCATGTACGTCGATAATCAGTGCAAAGGGGAGTATCGAAAGTTTTATTCGGGCTCGAGCTGTTTAGTTCCAGCGACCGTGTTACTGCGGCCAAATGGGGAAGTCGTGGAAATCTATGATCCCGGCATCGTCGATATGGATGAATTTATGGCTCGTCTCAAGGAGCTTTTGAATGAATAAAGTTTCAGTACTTTTGGGGCTTTTGTTTTTAACTGGGGTGGCTGTAGCTAAACCAGCTCCCCAGTTTCAAGCGGAATTGCTGGATGGGAAACGAACTTCCCTACAAAAGAATCTGAAAACCGGACGCTCTTTGATCCTTTGTTTCTGGGCGAGTTGGTGCACGCCATGTTTACAGGAGTTGAAAGAAATCAGTGCTCGGTTGAAAAAAGATCCAGCGCTTCCTTTAGACATGTTAGCTATTAATGTAGATACTCCGGAAACTTCGAGTGATGTGCGACCGACCATGAAGCTTTACGGGTTTGATTTTCCGGTTGTGATGGATCCTCGACATGAAATTTTTTCAAAGTATCAATCTGCAAAAAGTTTACCTTTTTCAGCGCTTGTAAGTTCACAGGGTAACATCATCAAGACCTTCTCCGGATTCCATGAGCAAATGATGGATGAAGTGAAGAATGAAATTAAACTCTAAAATTATTTGCTTATTGGCACTCAGTGGTTCGCTGATGGCTGCAGAAACTGCCTGGAGCAGGGGATTTCATCGCCTTTTTCTTGGAGTGTATCGGATCACGCTTTGGCGACCAGCGAGAAAGATCCGGGAGATCCTGA
>RFNT01000139.1 GCA_009927045.1 bacterium
GAAAACAAAGTGTGGTCTAAAGCTTCTCCTCGAAGTTTTGCAGCTTGAGTGAAAATCGCCAGTTTTTCTTTGAGTTCTTTTTGGCCAATAAAATCGGTGAGGATTTAGGACGTAAACTGACATCAATTTTTACATCTTCAGAAAGGGGCGCTCCTTGTAAAATGCCATCATCCATTGCCCACCTCACTGTTCACTCGTGTGCTGTTCAATGACCGGTTCGAGAGCTCTTTTAAAGCGAGCTTCAAAAGACCTTCAAAAGATTTTTCTTCGCTCACCATGACTTTATCAATCGCCCCTTTGATGAGGTGAGGCTGGTAACCTAAGTGGGTGAGGGCGGAGAACAAGTCCTCTCGCACTTGCATCAGTCCACTATTGAGTTTTGGAGTGGATTGCGCAACAGAGGTGATATTGTCTTTTGCCCAGCTGAGCTTTTCAATTTTTCCAGAGAGCTCCATTACCAGGCGTTCCGCAGTTTTCTTACCAACACCAGGAGCTTTTGAAATTTCTCCAATCCGTTTTCCTAAAATGAGTTCAACAAGAGTGTCGGCACCAAACTCACTGAGCAGAGAGAGTGCAGTTTTAGGCCCAAGCCCAGAGACTGAAAGCAGGAGCCTGAAAAAAAGTTTTTCGTTTTCAGATTCAAATCCATACAAAGCAAGAATATCTTCGCGAACATGCGTGTGAAGCCAAAGGGAAAGATCCGCGGCAAGGCTCAATCGCTCGAGTGTTCGTTTAGGAACTAAAATTTCATAGCCGATTCCCTGAGCTAGCACCACACAGTGGAGACTCTCAGAGTTTCTTGAAATGAGTTTTCCCTGAATAAAACCTAGCATGATAGTAAAGATTTCAGTCGGGTTTGGCTTGCGTGGCAAATTGCGATTGCCACTGCATCAGAAGCATCCAAGCCTGAATCCAAGGAGCTTCCTACCAAAACACCTGCCATTTTCCTTACCTGTTCTTTATCGGCTCTTCCATGACCTGTCACGGTTTGTTTCACTTGAGCGGGTGCGTATTCAAAAAGTTTGATGCCGCGTTTTATGCAAAGCGCAAAAACGATACCTCGAGCAACTCCAATTTGAAAAGCACTTCGAGGATTGTCTGCCACAAAAATATCTTCAATGGCACATTCATGAGGATTGTACTTTTCAAAGAGTAAATCTAACTTCTCATACAGATCTGCAAGGCGTTCGTAGAGCGCCTCTTTAGAGGGGGCTCGTAAAGTTTCAGCAGTGATGAGAGAAACCGAGCTTCCCTGCTTTTTGATAATCCCCACACCCAATCGGTGAGTGCCTGGATCAATGCCGAGTATTATTTTTTCCATTATTTCGATGAGAGTTCAGCCAATATCTTATCATCGATATCGAAATTCGCGTGAACCTTTTGAACATCGTCGTGGTCTTCGAGGTTTTCTAAAAGTTCGAGTAACTGAGTGGCTTTTTCTTTATCCACCGGAACCGAAGTTTTTGGAACGTACGCAAAGCCAGAAGCCGCAGGGAGCATCTGAGCTTTATCAAAAGCATCTCGCACTTTATAGAGATCGGTAGTGGCCGTCAGGACTTCAATCGTGCCATCCGACTGAGCCGTTACGTCTTGGGCTCCTACTTCGAGAGCAACTTCCATAATTTTTTCTTCAGAAAACGTATTGGGTTCGAAAACAAGTTGGCCCACGCGATCAAACATCCAACTCACGCTGCCACTTTCGCCCATATTGCCGCCACCACTTTTAAACAGACTTCGCAAGTCGGCTACGGTTCTGTTTTTATTATCACTAGTGGTTTCAACTAAAATAGCCACACCGCCCGGGCCATAGCCCTCGTAAGTGACTTCCTCAATCGCATCGCCACCCAATTCGCCAGTTCCCTTTTTGATGGCGCGTTCAATGTTGTCTTTAGGCATGCTCGCTTCACGAGCCGATTGAACTGCGAGTCTCAAGCGTGCATTGGTATCTGGATTGCCGCCGCCTATGCGAGAGGCCACCATAATTTCTTTGGTGATTTTAGTAAAAATCTTACTGCGCTTGGCATCCACTGCGCCTTTGATATTTTTAACTTTGCTCCACTTATTATGTCCGGCCATTGTTCAATTATCCTCGACCCACATATTGTTCTACGATCCGTCCGATTAAAAAAATCACGACACCGATTCCAAGCATCGTCAGTTCTTTGGTCATCGACCCTTCTTTAAAACCCACAAAAAGGGCAAGAGCAGTCACGGCCATTGCGGCAGCTTGGAGTGATTTTGCAAAGTAGAACACGGTTTTTTACCTTTTTTAAAAACCAACGGATTTTTATTCACAGTTTCATTGAAATCAATGAAAATGCGAATCATGAGAGACATTGTTACTTTGATTACTGACTTTGGTGGGGAAGACTCCTATGTAGCTGAAATGAAAGGAGTTCTTCTTGAGTTGCGACCTCAAATCGAAATCGTAGATATAACGCATAGCATCCCTGATTTTGATAGAGAAACAGCGCGGTTTCAATTATGGCGTTCGTATCGATGGTTTCCCAAGCAGACGTGCCATGTGGCCATTGTGGATCCGGGAGTGGGGGGGCCTCGTAAAAACTTGTTTGTTCAAACGGAACTGGGAAATTTTTTAGGACCCGATAATGGTGTGCTCGATTGGGCCGTTGCGGATGCTGAAAAGCGTTCTGGCAAAGCAGCTGCGATCTATGAGATTCCAGTACCAGAAGGAGTGGCTCCCACATTTTATGGACGGGATGTTTTTGTCCCGTTCCTGGCTCAATTTCTCGCTGGTCACCCGCTGCGACTGAATCGTTTAGAGAGCTTTGAGTTGAAACCATTTCCTAGTCCCAAAACCAATAAGGAAGGGTTTCGCGCACCCGTGATCCATGTAGATAAATTTGGAAATTTAGTACTCGCCATTTCTCCTTTTGAAGTTGCTGAACCTTCAGTGCTCGTGAAGAAAAAGAAACTCAGCGTCTATTCCCATTATCAAGCCATTCCCAAAGCCAGCGTGGGGCTCATTGCCGGCTCGCACGGACTTTGGGAAATAGCCGCAGCAGGCGCGTCAGCCGCAAAGAAAACAGGGCTAAAAAAAGGCGATGAAGTCGTTCTCCAAAAAAAGCGCTAACTCGTAAGAAAGTCCTGTTATAATTAAAGTTCTTCTGCAAGGAACCTACGTGAAATTTTTATTCTTCATTTTAGTGTTGGCATTTGGAAGTGTGGATTCATTTGCCGCCAAAAAAGATTTCAAGGGCCTTTTCGGTTCTTACCAACGTGAGAAATTCACTGAAAACGAAGCCAATGATTCAGATTTAGGTGTGGATCTCTCGTTGTCCTCGTTGTTGCCGGTGACGTCTGTGGTGAATAGTACGGCAGCAGCTACGCCGATGCGATTTTCGACTTTTTTCAATGTGGAGGGGTCACTCCTCTTCTCATTGGCTTATCATTGGCAGTTGTACGCTACTGTTGGCTACTTCAGTTACGATACTCGGAAGGAAAATTCCAGTAATGATGCTAACCAAGCTCTATTTCATCAGTTCGAATTTAAAGCGGTGCCCATACTTTTAGGGGTGAGGTATCGGTTTGGAGTGGATGATATTGTTCCTTTTGTTGGACTGGGAGCCGGTGTTTCTCGAGTCACTCGGCGGGGCACCTTCGATACCGTCAGCCAAAATTCAAATGAGGAAACCCAAAATGCAATTACCGCCCAACTCCAGGGGGGCTTAGAGTTTTACTTCTCTCCTAGGGCCGGGTTACGACTCGAAGTGGCTGCACACTATATGAAAACCGCGGAATTCAGGTACGATCCTCAGTCAGCCACTCCCGCCGTGTTTCCAGTGATGATTTACCAACCCAATATCTTCTCAATCCGTTACGCAAGCGGTCTATTTTTCTTGTTTTAGACTCTCCTTAAGAAAAATCTGTCCTTTACCGATAATCCCTACGTAAGCCAGCGAGCAGTTTTCTCTCTGGCACTTGATTTCTTTTCCTAATTTGGGGGCTTCGACTATGGGTTTCTTAACAGATGCTGGACAGTTTATTATCGATGGCGGCACTGCCGGTATTATCATTATTATTGGTGGCTTCTTCGCAGCTGGGATTGCCATCGAGCGATTGATTCGCATTCGTCAGTACTCGGTGGATAGCCGAGCTTTCATGGCGAAACTCAAAAAATACATTTTGAGCGATAATATCGACCGCGCTATCAGCTTGTGCAATAGCAAACCTGGGGCTTTGTTACCTCGCGTTTTAAAAGCAGGGCTCACTCGCGCAAAAGATTCCGAAGAAGATATTCAAAATGCGATTGATGAAGCAACACTGGAAGCGCTTCCAAAATTAGAAGCTCGGTCGTTGTACTTGCCCGTACTTGCGAACTTAGCAACATTGCTCGGACTGTTTGGAACGATTGTCGGTCTGATCATGGCATTTAAAGGTGGCGACGCGGTGGATGCTGTTCAACGACAAGCCTTCTTGCAAAAAGCCATAGCGTTAGCGATGAACTCAACTGCTTTGGGAATTATGGTCGCTATGCCCGCTCTGTTCGTAAATGCTCTTCTGCAATCACGTATCAACGGCATTATCGCTGACATCGATCAATATTCAGTGAAATTGATCAACTTACTTTCGGCCTCCAAAAAAGGCGGACATGCTCTGGCAGATGGCGACGATGATGCTGCAGCAGGCGAGTAATACACCTTAGTCTTGAGGAACCCATGGCTGCTAGAAAGCCCAGTGAAAGAACCAATCGGACGCGGCCCGATGATCAATTGAACCTGACACCCATGATCGATTTGATCACGTGTCTCATGTTCTACTTGCTGATGTTCGCAAGTGTCATGCCCGTCGTGATCATCGATGCGCCACTGCCCAAAATCGCAAGCACTGCTGACGAAGTTCGCAAGGCCAAAGACACTTCTAATAAAATGGAAGTGATGGTTTATATCAATGCGGATGGCTTTCGAGTGCGAAGCGATGCAGGTGGAGAACGTTCCTTTCCGTTGGGGCCAGAAAAGAAGTGGCCCACGGAAGAACTTCATAAGTTCCTGGTGCAACTCAAAACAAAG
This sequence comes from bacterium, assembly GCA_009927045.1. Taxonomy (GTDB): domain Bacteria; phylum Bdellovibrionota; class FAC87; order UBA2466; family UBA2466; genus RFNO01. The sequence continues at coordinate 5,031 of RFNT01000139.1, forward strand.
AGTCCTAACACTAAAGACATCACTCTGATGCCGAATGACGATACTCCCTATTTCGTGATGGTCGATGTTATGGACGCAGCTCGGGAGCTCAAAAAGGAAGATGAAGGATTCAAACAAGTACCAGTCGACATGATAGGAAAGCCCGAAAGTGAAGCATTCAATCGATTGTTCCCAGACGTTAGTATTGGAGGCATATAATGGCAGGCGGCGGTTCATCAGGTGGCTCCAGCAGCTCCAAACACGGAGGTGCTTTCACCAAGAAAATGAAAGGCAGAAATGCTATCGCAGCAGGGCTCAGCCTGACTTCGATGCTCGATATTTTGATGGCACTTTTGTTTTACCTCCTTCAGAATTTCTCCGCTGTAAAAAGCGATTTTAGCGTGGGGAAAGATCTCACATTGCCGGCATCCAGTGCGATGCAAACTCCAGTTCCTGCACTTCAGTTGGTGGTCACTCGTCAGGCGATTCTGTTAGATAATAAGGAAATCGTGAGATTCGAAAATGGTGATGTAAAAAAATCGGATCTGTTAGGCGATGGTGTGACTATCCGAGAGCTCGCGATTCAATTGAAGAAACAGAAAGAGAGAAGTCAAATTCAGGGTGCTGGCGATCCAGAAGCTTGGGTGGGTAATATCGTGATGCAAGCTGATAAAGACTTGCCTTTCAATCTGCTGAAGAAAGTGATCTATACAGCGGGTGTTACTGATTTCGTGATGTTCAAGCTCGCAGTTCTTAAAAAAGAAGTTTAAGCGCTACCAACAAGGACGTTTCTATTAAAACTCTCTTTGCTTTCCTGTTTGTGTTCGCTGCTATCCCTTCGAGCTGGGCGGTACAGTCCGGCTGGCGAAGCTTTTCCTTTAACTATGTCCAAAACCTGGAGCCCTATGAGGTGTTTTCATGTACCCATCAGCAAGCCTCTGTTGGACTTTTTGAGTGGGATGTGGAGTGTGAAGTTCAAGGTGAAGTGAAAAAATTTTGGGTCCACTTAGTAGCTCAAACGTATGGAAAAACAGGATTTGGTAAAAGCGCCTATGAGATCCTGTACTGGGTCACCCATGCCAATGTCCAATCCAATCGACATAGTTCCACTTCCCTGTGGATTCACAACAGCGAGGAAAAAAATCAAATGAATCGCTTGGTGTCCTCTTTGGGGATCGAAGATGATTCAGCTTCTTTGCGACTCACTTTAGATTTTTAAAAACACGGCCAAATCCTCTAACAATTTCTCCGGCATCTACAATAGCTTCGATTCCTGCAACACTTTTACCAGCTTGGTAGTAGTCTTTTGTGCTGAGTCCTTTTAAATTGCTTTTTTTCATCGAGCGGACTGAGTTCAAATTATAGAGAAACCTCAGCCAGTGTCTGGTCTTTCGAAACTTAAACAGGAATTTAGCGATGGGACCGACAGTGAGTCCGACTTCGTCCACGTGAGGAGTCCGGATCACGGACAAAGGAACTCCTGTCACTCGCTCAGTGAGTACGATATCTTTTTCCTCTGCTTGAATAATCGCATCTTTATAATCAGTATGAGCTTGGCATTGGGGAGTAGCAATGAAGCGAGTGCCCATTTGCACTCCTTGATAACCCATTTTTAAGACACGTTCAAAATCGGCTGAAGTACTCACGCCACCGGCACAAATGAGAGGTAGTCCCAGATCTTTCAAATCGTCATACAGCTTTTGTTCTGGGTGCCTACCTGCATGTCCGCCCGCCCGGTTGTTGACGCAAATAAATCCATCCACTCCAGCCTTCAATACGCGCTCGGCCCATTTGTGTTCTGTGACATCGTGGTAGACTATTCCTCCGTGAGGCTTCACTTTTTCAATCACCCACGAGGGGTCACCAAGGGCTGTGATGAAAAAACGAACGCCTTCTCGCAAGGCGATATCTACCCATGTTTTCATCCTGTTCTCATACGCTTGGATGTTTTTTTCCACCAAAACATTCATGCCAACAGGCTTGGAGGTGAGCTTTCGAATTTTTGCTAAGCCTTCTTCGAAAGGATAAGAATAGACATAAACTAAAGACAGGGGCTGAATGATGCCGATTCCCCCGTTTTCTGATACGGAGGCTATCAATTCCGGGTTGCTGCAGGGGTACATGGCTCCGCAAATCACCGGGACCTCAATGCCTAGGGCTTGGGTAAAGCGATTCATCTTCTTTTCTCTCCGATTCTCCAAGTGGCTCGGCGGTCGCGACTGTTTCGCCTTTTTGTTGGTCACAACAGAGTCCACTAAAAGTCCTGAGTTTTGGCGAATTGGGGGGTGCAGCTGGCCTGAGCCTCCAGCGTTCCTCGTCCCTTCTTTAAATAATCAATTCCAACGCACTAAAATGGCCTGCGCCTCGGGGGGAGGCCTGGAACTAGGCTGAGTCCTGAGGCGCATTCTGCAATATTAGCCAGAGCAATCGCATGGAGGGATTTCAAGTGGTTGCGGTGGAAGCGACGGTCCCGCATGCGAACTCGGGCAAACCCCTTCCTCAGCTCAACAATTTCCGGCCGCACTGACCCGGTATAAGGGATAAACGCCCAAAAAGCCCAGCTAAAGAAGTACCTGCCTAAGGGGAGGGACGAGATTCGGTTCCACCATTTTAAGATCATTGAGCTTTATGTTATAGCTTTTCGCATGGGTAAAAAATCAAAAAAATCAAAGAAAGCCCGTTCTTGTACTGAAACCTTGGCGTTTTTAGATGTCGTCCGCGAGCTTCGCCAGAAATGCCCTTGGGATAAGAAACAAACCCACACTTCTTTAAGTAAATATCTCTTGGAAGAAGCTTATGAAGCTGCAGAAGCTATGAATAGCGACGATCCAGAAGCTCTGAAAGAAGAACTTGGAGATGTGCTGCTTCAAGTGGCCTTACACTCAGAAATCGCCAGTGAAAAAAAATGGTTCGACTTTGAATCGGTTGCCCAAGCCATTTCCGAAAAAATGATCCGACGTCATCCCCATGTGTTCGGCGACGCAGAAATCAAAGACTATGCTAGCCACATGAAAAACTGGACTCGATTAAAACAAAAAGAAAAGCCTCAGAAAAAAATATTAGAGGGTATTCCTAAGGCAATGCCTGCACTGCAATTGGCTCAGCGCTATGGAGAGATTACTTCCAGTGTGGGATTTGATTGGAAGAAAACATCGGAAGTCATAAAGAAAGTGAAGGAAGAGCTGAAGGAATTAGAAGCCGAAATAAAAAGCAATCAATCGAAAAAGCGGATTGAGGAAGAGTTAGGCGATGTTTTATTTGCTTTGGCTCAAGTAGCTCGCCACTTGGGGACTGATGCGGAACGGAGTTTAAAAGTAAGTAGTTCCAAGTTTGCTCATCGGTTTGAAAAGCTTGAAAACAAAATCAATCAAAAAGGGAAGAAAATATCGGATCTTTCGGAAGTGCAACTAGAAAAAGAATGGCAAAGCATCAAACGGAGTGGTTCTATTTAAACTGTTATGACTTTAGTGGTTCAAAAATATGGGGGTACCAGCTTAGCGTCTCCTCGGCACATTCAGATTGCTGCGGATCGAATCAAGGCCTTGAGAAACTCAGGGGCACAGATCGTGGTTGTCGTATCAGCGATGGGGCACACGACAGATCATCTGCTCAAACTGGCCTCAAGAACCGTAAAGAAGCCTCCCTTTCGAGAACTCGATATGCTTCTCACAGCAGGTGAACGTGTTTCGATGTCATTATTGGCTATGAGTTTACAAGAGCGGGATGTGCCTGCGATTTCTTTTACGGGCTCTCAAAGTGGAATTATTACCAGCTCAGATCACTCACAAGCAAAAATTTTGGAAATTCGTCCTCAGCGGATACAAGAAGAGATTCAAAAAGGGAAAGTCGTTATTATTGCCGGGTTTCAGGGAGTCAGTCGCGAGAAAGAAATCACAACTTTGGGACGAGGAGGTTCCGATACCACGGCTGTGGCTCTTGCTGCGACACTGAAGGCGGAGCGCTGTGAAATTTTAACTGATGTTGAAGGCATTTATAGTGCGGACCCTAGGATTGTGAAGCGGGCCAAAGTCTTCCAACATCTCTCTTATGATGAGTGTTTGGAGCTCTCACGGTTGGGAGCAAAAATGCAGCCGAGGAGTATTGAGCTAGCTAAAAGGTTTGGAGTTAAGGTGTGGATTGGTTCCAGTCAGGGTTCTCCCGATACCGGAACAAAAGTCGGTTGGAATGAAAGTGAGGATAAAATGGAAAAACCTCTCATTAAGGGTGTAACTACGAAAGAAGGGTTTCATTACTTTTCATCAGGTTTGAATTTAATTGATTTAACCAAATGGTTTCAAGGTCAAGGAAGTCCACTTCAATTTTTTTCAGTGGCGGGAAATGAAATGGGCTTTTTGTGTGAATCTTCCCAATCGGAAGCTCTGCGGAGTTTTTAGATAAAGTAGATCCAGGTTTTCAAGAAGTGAGTGATGTTTGTTTGGTTTCATTGGTGGGTGAGGGGCTTTCTACTTCCCAAGAAATTTTGTCAAATGTCTTCAGGTCTTGCAGCAACAATCGAGTCGTGTATTGATGATTTCATCGAATAGCTTATCTTTGACTCGCCATTCCAAGTTCCGCCAAAGAAGCGGTTGCTCAAAGCCTTCATCAACTGTTTATAGAATCAAAGGCATGAAAAAAGAAAAGCCACCTTCGGTGAAGAAGGTGGCTTTCCAACGTTGGGAGGAGAAAACTCCTAAGGAGTT
>RFNT01000076.1 GCA_009927045.1 bacterium
AATTGGTTGCTCGAGCCATCCATTTTAACGGCCCCAGAAAAAATGGACCTTTTGTAGCTGTAAATTGCGCCGCCCTAACCGATACTTTGATTGAGAGCGAACTGTTTGGGCATGAAAAAGGCGCTTTCACTGGCGCAGACCAAAGACACATTGGAAAATTTCAATATGCTTCGGGCGGCACGCTCTTTTTGGATGAAATTGGAGAAACTAGTCCCGCTCTTCAAGTGAAACTCTTGCGAGTACTTCAAGACCGAACCTTCTCCCCAGTAGGCTCCAATAGAGAACTCAAGACAGATGTCCGCATCATTGCTGCTACTAATCGCGACCTGGAAGCCGCCATAAAACAAAATAAGTTTAGAGAAGATCTTTTTTACCGCCTCAATGTGATGCCAATTTTTCTTCCCCCTCTGCGGAATCGGCATGAAGACATTGCACCGTTGGTGCATCACTTTATCGACAAATTCAATCTCCGCCACGGAAAACAAATCTCTTCGATCAGTCCCGAAGCACTAAAAACCCTGGAGCATTTCCACTGGCCGGGTAATATTCGGGAATTAGAAAATGCAATTGAGCATGCTTTTATTGTCGAAACGTCCAACCACTTATCCCTTTCCAGCTTACCGGACTACATCCGAAAAACGTCCAAGAGAAAATCAATGACTCCCGCTGTGAGCGAATCGTTTCTTTCGGCAGAAGCTATGGATTGGGAAAAACGCAAAGAGGCTTTTGAACGCGAATTTATAGTCAATGCGCTGAAAAGATTCCAAGGAAAAATTAATCTCACCGCAGACCAATCTAACATCCCCAAAAACACGCTTTTAAGAAAGATCAAAAAATATCAAATCAAACCCTCCGATTACGGGGCCAAGGAGCTCAGCTTTGAATAAGGATTTAACTTATACTAGTTATCTAAAAGTGGACGACTTGCTGGCTCTGCAAAAGCCTCTTTCTCAACCGCAAGCGCCCGATGAGTTACTGTTTATTATCACTCACCAATCCTATGAACTCTGGTTTCGACTCCTCATCACTGAGCTGGATCGCGTAGTGGGATTGATCGCACAAGAAACACTTTTCCCAGCTTTTCACTTGCTGGAGCGAGTTTCCCTGGTTTTCAAAAATCTCATTCAACAGTTGGATGTTTTAGAGACTATGACACCAGTCGCTTTTAACCAATTTAGATCCCAGCTAAACCCTGCGAGCGGTTTTCAAAGCTGGCAATTTAGAGAATTAGAATTACTGTTAGGCGGAGCCACCCAAGACTACTCCCGTTTTGCCGCTCTTGAACCGGAGTGGTTTGAAAAAGTGATGGCTCGCGGAAACAAACCGAATTTGCGAACCGCATTCATAAGTCTCCTTAAAAATCGGGGTTTTCTGTCAAATACCGACCCCGCCCAAGAAATTAAAGAGGCCGTTTTAAAAATTTATCAACAGCCCGTGCAAGATGAACTACAAACACTTTGTGAGTTCCTCATTGAAGTTGATGAACAAGTCATGTTGTGGCGGTTTCGACATGTACAAATGGTGGAGCGCATGATCGGAATGAAACATGGAACTGGCGGTTCTCTTGGAGTTTCGTATTTAGAAACCACTCTTAAAAAGAAGTTTTTCCCTGAACTCTGGCAAGCGCGAACCCAAATGGGAACTTATTGAACCACCAATACGGCTCGGACTGGACTTGCGTCTCCCCCTTTGATTTTGAGAGGTAACGCCATGAGGTGATAAACGCCTTCTGGTACGTCCTTCAAAACAACCCCCTCCAAAATAGAGATTCCCAAACGAACGGTGGCATGGTGCGTGGAGAGGTCCTTGGAATCGAAGAGGTCGATAGATGGCGTATCAATTCCTACTAAAACTACTTTCTTCGTCTTCAGATGCTCCACACATTGGGGTGAAAGCGCGACAAAGTCCTTGTTAAAGCTATTGGGATTAGGAAAAGACCCTGTCTTAAAGAGGATACGAGGGGCTTGGATTCTAACGTCTTGGATATCCTCTGGAGTGATCACACTCCCGGGTTTCTTGTCCACCTGAATCACTTGGCAACTTCCCCAATAGGGATGGAGATCTTTTTGATCGATCGAATGACTTCCTCGAGCAAAATGATTGGGAGCATCTGTGTGACTGCCAATGTGAAGGGTTGTTTGAATCGCTGAAAGTGTCATGTGTTTTCCCTGCTCCACATCCAGAGAAATATTTCTTGAGAAAGGTACGTCTCCAGGCCAGACGGCAGTCCCAGAATGCAAAGAAGGACTGATATCAATGACTCTCTTCTTCAATGAGATATCTGGTGAAAAATGAAAGTGTAGCGTTTGCCCTTCTGGAACTCGTATGGGGTACGCCTCACCCTCAGCAACCAGAAAAGGCCGGAGAACCAATCCCGCCCAGTCAGGTTGATATCCCGAGGCTAATTTGATCACAATTCCCAAACCCCGAGGATACCTCGCACTGGGCAATAGCCCAACCCCCAAGAGACCATCCGCCCCTTCCTTGGCAACCAATTGATTTTTAAATTCGGCCATTAAACGAGTATCCACTCGATGAGGCCCCCCGATCCACTCTGGATGATCCAGCATGTGGTCTCTTAATCTCTGGAGAGTGCTCTGGTCTCCTGGAGACGCCAATTTAAAAAATAATTTGGCCATCTGCTCCAGCCCTAATATCGGCGTCGGGAGTTTGCAGCCATCGGCCACCCAAGTAGTTCCAGAAAGATTCTCCCCCAACAATTCCTGAAGCATCTTGAGCAACCGAAGATGGTAGGGATGGTCCGAACGCAAATAGCTGTCCAGGTCCCATCCGGCATTTCGACAGGCTTGGAGAATGGCTAAATGCTTAGAAAAGCAAGTGTGGAACCATTGAGACGCTTTATCCCCTTTTTCTTTGAGCTGCACTCGATGCGATTCATCCATGGGATAACTTGCCGGAACTTTCAACTGATGGAGTAACGGAGCCAATACCGCTTCTGCTTCTATCCATTCTTTCAGGATTCTCACTTGCTCTTTTGTAGCTGACAGGGACCCCATGGCAGCCGCAAACCAGGGTTTCATTTCAGGCACCTCTGCCAACTGGGATGCTAAAAACTGAAAAGGCTTGAGGAGTGACCGGGCCGGATACTGACTGAAACCATCGGCATTTGTACTATCACTTTTGAGTCCGTCCCAAGTACAAATCTCTCCGAAAACTTGCACTTCTGAAAAGCCCTGCCGCTTTAATGTCAATAATGCTTGGGAATTCATGTTAACTGGGGCACCACTTTTTCAAAAAAGAGTTTCATCTGCGATTGGATCACTTCATTGTCCATTTGGTTGAATTCAAACCATAACATCAGCCGATCCTGAGAATGGTACCCTCGGCTCCCCTGAGGCTGAATCTGTTCCAAAATTTCCTGAGGATCCCCCACTAACGCTCTTTGGAGCAGCACCGTTTTTTCCGGCACCTGCGCAGTGCCCCTCATAGCTTCGATGTACTGATCCAGCACATGATTTGCCAAATCGTACGCTTTTTTACGATTAGAATCGATAAAAACCATCACAGTTCGGGGCAAGCGACTTCGGTTCCACTGCCTCTGGTATTTTTGGGCACGTGTCTCCATTTGCTGGTGAAGTGCTTCAATAGTTTCAGGGGCAGTGAAAGACAGATTGAAAAGACTGAGATCCCAAAACTGATAGCCCCATTCTAAAGCCAACGGATCATGAGATCCCAAAACAATTTCCAAGTCATCGGAGGGAGATGTCTGCGGCACCAGCGTCATTGCCTCAAATGGCCATCGTTTTTCAATCACATAGCCTGTGGGAAAACGTTTCCTCATCTCAGTAGATAAAGCCTCTGGAGGGATCACCCAGTCCTTTATGCTTTGAAGCCAAAGTTCTCCAGAGAGCAACCTTAGGAAGATTTCAAGTGCTTCGATAAATACATAGCGCTTCAAGTTTGGCCATACTGCCGCTTCATCTGCGTTTCTAGGCGTGATTTGAAACGGACTGTTCTGATAAGGAAATCGACCAGCAGCGATTCCCATCCGAACCTTTCTGGGTTGGGTCAGAACTTCCTGATTTAAAAACCTGAGTGTATTGACTCGATCGGCACTCGCAATAGGGCCCCCACTCCCACCCACAATGTTGTGAATGGCTGTTCCGAAATGAATTTTACGAGTCTTTTGAAAAATGGTCTGGGCTAGCTGAAAAGAATCACTGTTAATGCCAACCTCTCCATGAAATTCAGGAATCGTAGCGACTGACGTTTGCTTTTGAGTTTCAGAGGAAAAATGACTCTCAGCACACCAAATCGTATCGAATCCCAAGGATTCAGCTAGATCTACTTGAGAGAACAACTGAGAGAAGACTTTTTTTGATCCTAATCGCTTCCCTTGGATCACCGGATCACTCACAGAGTGGAATAAATCAAATATCATAAGTTTACGTCATCACTCCCACTCAATAGTCGCCGGAGGTTTGGAAGAGACATCATAAACCACTCGATTTATTCCGGGAACCTCATTGATGATTCGACTGGAAATGCGTCCTAAAGTGGGCTTGTCGAGTTCATACCAATCTGCAGTCATCCCATCTCGACTGGTAACGGCTCGCAACACCACTACTGATTCATAAGTTCGCGAATCGCCCATCACCCCCACAGATTTAATGGGTAACATGACTGCAAACGCTTGCCATATTTTTGAATAGTGTCCACTTTTTCGTAACTCATCCAGAAACAATGCATCTGCGGCTCGAAGGAGTTCTAACCGTTGCGGGCTTATTTTACCAACAATCCGCACAGCGAGGCCGGGCCCTGGGAATGGGTGTCGATCTCTCAATTCAGCGGGTACTTTTAATTCTTTTCCCAGTGCTCGAACTTCATCTTTAAATAACTCCCGAAATGGCTCGATGAGCTTCAGTTTCATTCGTTTGGGGAGTCCTCCCACATTGTGATGTGTTTTTATGGTATGCGAGGGACCCTTCACAGAAACACTTTCAATGACATCCGGATACAGCGTTCCTTGAGCTAAAAAATGGGCTCGTGGAATTTTTTTGCACTCTTTCTCAAAAACTTCGATGAAAGTTTTTCCGATAATTTTTCGTTTTCTGCTCGGGATCCGTTACTTGAGCGAGTCTCCGCAAAAAGAGAGACTGGGCATTCACTACTTTTAATGGAACACCTGCCGCTTTAAAAAAGCTTTCACTTCAGCTGCTTCATTTTTTCGCAAGAGCCCATTATCAATTAAAATAGGGTGAAATTGTTTGCCGAGGACTTTACCCAAGAAACAGCAAGAATGGTGGAATCAACTCCCCACTGATCCCGCCCACAACTTGCGAGGAGCCCACACAGTCTCTAATGGTTTTTGCTTTTTCTTTTAAAAAATCACCCATTTTCCAATTGGGCTTCAACCCTGCAATTTTAAATAAAAAGTTTTCGAAGATTTTTTTTCCTATCTCAGTATGAACAACTTCAGGATGGAATTGCACGGCATGGAGATTTCCCATTTCAAAGGCCACAACACATTTCTCACTGTGTGCCGTGATTTTGCAATCCTTGGGCAATCGCTTCACACTATCTCCGTGGCTCATCCACACTTCCGCTTGAGATCCCGGCTTAAAGCCATCAAACAATCCCGAGTTGTTGAGGATCTCTATTTTACAGGCTCCGTACTCGCGAGCTTTTCCGGACTCCACCTGCCCCGCTTTGAGATGAGAAAGGAGCTGCATCCCATAGCAAATCCCCAGAACCGGAATATTTAAATCTAAAATAGCCCTGTTTAAAAAGGGGGCTGCTTGAGACCCCACACTTGCAGGTCCCCCAGAGAGAATGATGGCCTGAGGCCGTTGAGCTCTCAGTTTTTCCAATGAAGTTGTGTAAGGTTCAATCTCGCAAAAAACTCCGAGCTCTCGAACAATCCGAGCAATGAGTTGAGTAAATTGCGATCCAAAATCGAGAATAATAACTGAATGAGAATTATTCATTGGGGCGATAATTCGGCGCTTCTTTCGTTACAAAAACATCATGCACGTGCGACTCTCTCAAACCCTGAGCTGAAATGCGGACAAACTCTGCTCTTTCTCGAAGTTCTTTTATGTTTCTACAACCCAGATATCCTAACCCAGCTCGAATGCCTCCTAAGAGTTGAAACAAAACTTGTTGGAGTTCCCCTCGGTAAGGAACCATACCTTCGATCCCTTCTGGAATAAGCTCTTGGTCCGTGACTCCTGCAAGTCCGTATCTGTCTCTGTTGCCTTCTCTCAGCGCCTCTAATGATCCCATCCCCCGATAAACTTTGTAAGTGCGTCCTTGGTAATAAACCATTTCTCCCGGAGACTCGTCAGTCCCGGCTAACAAACTGCCTATCATGACGGTATTGGCTCCAGCTGCAAGCGCCTTCACAATATCCCCTGAATATTTAATGCCTCCATCCGCAACTAAGCACTTGCCTTTCTTTCGGGTTACAGCAGCGCAATTCTGGATAGCGGTAAACTGAGGCAATCCAACTCCGGCGATGATTCGAGTCGTACAAATGGACCCTGAACCCATGCCCACTTTGATGGCATCAGCTCCTGCATCACAAAGGACTTCCGCCCCTTCGGCAGTAGCCACATTTCCGGCAATGACAACTAATTCTGGAAACTTTTTCTTCGCCCACTTCACCACTTCGACCACATTCTTAGAAGCGCCATGAGCGGTGTCTACTGCTACAAAATCCACGCCCGCCCAAACGAGTGCTTCTATTCGTTTCATGGCCTCATCGCCGGTTCCTACTGCTGCTCCTACTCGAAGCCGGCCTTTCGCGTCTCGATTGGCTTGTGGAAAGCGAATGCTTTTCTCAATATCCTTGATGGTGATCAAGCCCCGGAGCTTTCGATGGGCATCAATCACAGGAAGCTTTTCAATCCGATGTTTGTGCATCACTTTAACAGCTTCTTCGAGCGAAATACTTTCGGTGGCGGTGACCAGTTGGTCAAAAGACGTCATCACTTCCACGATGGGACGCTTAGGATTTTCTTCAAACCGTAAATCACGATTAGTGACTAACCCTGTCAGTTTCCCTTGATCAATAATAGGTAATCCAGATATTCCAAATTTTTTCATTAAAGCTAGCGCGTGGCTCACCGTTTGGTGCGATTCAAGAGTGACCGGATCCAAAACCATACCGCTTTCACTTTTCTTTACTTTCTCAACTTCTAATACTTGTTTTTCAATGGAAAAACTTCGATGGATCACCCCCGCGCCCCCTGCGCGCGCCATCGCGATTGCGGTTCGACTTTCAGTTACTTTGTCCATCGCAGCTGAAAGGATCGGAATCCGCAGCGGAATTTGGGGCGTGAGTTCTGTGGAGAGTTCTACTTCCGGAGGAACGACCTCAGAATATCGAGGGACCAAGAGAACATCATCAAAGGTTAATCCGTCGCGCAATTGAGTTTGGGAAACAGTCATGGCTACACTCGATTCAGGGTATGGTAGAGAGGCGTCCCAACCCCGTCAACTTAGGAGTCAGAATAGAAACCACACAAGATTGCGCGCCGCACCCAAGCTTACAAAAGCTTCCCAAATCTTGAGGAGTTTCGATATAATGAAAGCGTTTTCAAACAACCCTTTTTCCTGAGCATTTATGACAAACAGCTTGGACCTGTCAGTAGTGATTCCGTGCTTTAATGAGAATCCTCATATTGAAGCGATTTTAACGGATTGGTTGGAAGAACTTCGCTACAGAAAATTAGCTTTTGAACTTGTGATCATCAACGACGGTTCATTGGACGGAACGGGCAGAGTGTTAGATAAACTGCGAAAGGAACACCCTGAAATTCGTGTGATCCATCAATTGAACATGGGCCACGTAAGAGCGTGCCGTCGAGGTTATGAAGCAGCCCGTGGACGATACATTTTATCCATCAGTGCCAACGGTCGTTGTGAGCCTTCCGACTTCTCTGTGCTGTGGGACAAAAAGGGCACCCATGAACTGATCTTAGGTCAGCGGACCCATCGCTTGGATGGTTGGATGAGCCGTCAGTTCACACGCTTTTTAAGTGGTCTCGCTTATCGACTTTTTAGCATCCGGTTGGCAGAACCCGGCATCCCCTTCCGGCTTTTTTTACGTAAGCCTGCTTTGGATTTAATGCCCATGATTCCTATTGAGTGGGAGAGTTTCCATTGGGCGATGACGCTCTTGTTTACTCTTCAAAGCCAACAGCCTGTCTTGGAAGTGCAAGTTCCTTATCGCCATCGGTTAGAAAGAAAATCGCCATTTCATCGCACCGGGCTGATACGCCTTTCATGGACTTATTTCTTAGAGTCCCTTCAACTTAAATTTAAAGTGCTACGTTCCAAAAGCTTCGCAACTGCTTTAGTCCCTCAGACCCAATTGTGATCAAATCTTCATAATTGAGCCTTTCGCCTTAGAAAGGTTAAGTGGAAATCTCAAAGAGACGATACGATTCGTAGGAGGATTTCCATGAAAAGCGCCGCTCTAAAAAAGGCTCCTGCCAGTAAAAAGGCCCCCACCCCGAAAAAAGCATCAGCAGCAAAATCCGCTGATAAAAAAGAAACCGTTTGTGCTCAAACCGGCTGTAAAAAAGAAGTAAATGCCCACGGGTACTGCCGCCTCCACTATATCTCAAATTGGAAGCACATCCGTTTTAAAGAAAAAGTTAAGGCGGAACGCCGTCTCAATGCATATGTTGACCGAATTGCTAAAAAATATCCAAAAGATTACCTGGAGAAGATCAAAGAGACTCTAGAGGACGAGAAAAAATTTAAAGAGATGGTCAGCGAACTCGATATCGAAATTGACATGAGTCCTCGAGAAACAGACGACGAGTTTCTGGCAAAGTTTCTCAGAGCCGTTAAACCCGGCAGCGGTTCCGAGTAATCGAATCCTTTATTTTTGAGTGGGATACCCCAGTTCCGCCCACTTCAGCATACCCCCGGTCATTGAAGCCGTGGCACCAAATCCTAATTGGATACTCTCTGTAACTGCTTTGGCCGAACGCGAACCACTCCGACAAATAAAAATGATGCGCTCCTGGGGATCGAGTGTTTTTAAAAATGCGGTGAGTTGCGGTCCCAAAGTTTTCAATTCAGCGCCGGCAATATGTCCGCCAGAACCATGGTACTCTTCGGGAGTTCTCACATCGACTAACCGAACTTTCTGCCCAAGTTCGTACACTTCCTGGCACGAAACTTCTGGGACCGTGCCTGCTATCAGCGCACTTCCCAGGACCAAAGGAAATAACTTTTTTAACTGTCTGAATAGATTCATAGGCTTCTCCCTGTACCTTGTTTTACTCAATTTTTAGTGGAAAAAACAATATGGTTTTCTCTGGGAACCCCTTCTTTATTGATCAATTTGATCAAGTACTGTTGCCCAGGTTGCAACCCTTTATCCGTATCCAAACGGACGACTGCGCTTTTAACATCTTCCAAGTGCTCCGTTTTAATCAGCTCTTCACCTGAAAAACCATCCTCTGATAGTTTGAGTTGATACACTTTAGCCACGACTGGACCCCCAACATCCCCAACGGGAAACTGAGACAGTTCCTCCCTTTTGGCATCCATCTCGAGTCGAGGAAAACCTGAAGTGGTATCGAAGAAATCAAACTCTGACTTCGCTGCAGAGTAGGCTCTGACCTCTTTAGTCCCTCGCTCCACGGGCATCAAAGGATCTCCCAAGAGCTCTGTAATCCAATACGTCCATCGGTGATTGATATCTGTCATGTCATTGCCACTTTTAAAAGCATACTGGGAGAGCGTCTGGATGAGGACATCTCCTAAGCGGTCTGCAGAGTTATTACGGTACGCTTCTACGAAGCCATCGAACACTTGTAATCCATAGGAGGTCCCCAGCACTTCCACATTCCCTCTCTCATCCACTTCGGTTTCAGGACTGCCTAAACCATCACGAGCTCCACCAATATAAGCCAAGGCACCTGCTTGAGAACGTAATAAAGCAGTTCCCACGGAGTCCACACCATACTTATCAGCATTCTCTATAACCGAATCCTCTACGAGCATCTGTTCATCAAAGGCTCCATTGATACAAGAAACAGAAACGATCACCGGAGGCGCTGATTTCGGTTTGGGCTCCAAAGCGGCTATTTCCAACGAGGAAAGAGACTCGTCTCCCGCATACCAACGATTTCCCAAGCCATGATCTAAGTAATAAACCAGCCGACTTTGATTTTCATTCGAAGCTAGTTTTTTTATGGACTCCTTATTAAAGTTGCCTTCCGTCTGAAAATATTTTTTTACTTGATGCCAATCCGCTTTTTCGTGGTTCACGGTCACCAAGGTTCCTAATTCTCCGATGTAAAAAGGGCTCGATTTGAAGGCCTTTCCCCCATAGAGTGCCAACTCGCTGGTGATTTGAGCGCGATTTTCAAACCAGCGGCGCGCCTTTTTTAAATAACCTGCCACTTCTTTTTCATTCCGAAAGGGCAGTCTCCCTACGGCAAGACGGGGCTCTAAACAAAGAGGACCTGCGCTGTAGCATTGATCCGTCACTCCAGTTCTAGGAGGCCCCAACGTCTCTTCTTGAAGAAAATAGTAGCTGGGAGGAACCAATTCAGAATTTCCCAAAATCACGACATACTTAAATTGCGGATTCTGGTCTGCACGTTTCTTGAGATAGCTGATAATCTTTCGAGCATTTTCGAAGTGGTATCCAGTTCCTTTTTCCGAGTCCCATTTTTTTACAATCCCGTCAAAAAGCTCAGAACTTTTATAACCATCGGGCAGTTCCTCTAATGCAATGGGCTCTTCTTTTTCAGCGATTGCCTCCACGGTCTCAATGTCACTTTTGACTCCGGTTTTTTCAGCATGAAACGCTTGAAGTTCCTGAGCACTCCCGAGCAATTTTTTTGAAGTGAGTATCACCGCAGGAGCTGCGCCTGTGGCTGACCATGTGATGGGCTTCTTGGGCTGTAGCCGAAGGGACCAACTGCCTGCCACTAAAGTCAATACTCTGCCTGTAGCCATTTCTACCTGGAGAGGAAATACAGTGACATACACCACGTTTCCTTCCTGATGCGCTTCAAAAAGCTTTCCGGGAAAATAAGTTCCGGGCCGGGAATCACTGACTTCAAAAGATTTTTTTCCCCACACCAATGGCTTTTCAGCACGAGCTAATTCGATAGCCTGATCACTCGCTTCCAGTTGGGGACGAACCAGACTCAGTTCAGCTTGCACTTGGGAACCCACAGAAAAAGAATACTTGAGCATCGGAACACGAGGCCGATTGAATTGTGACAGGGTTTGTCCTTTGCCATATTTGGCCAAGTACTGCCCACCTCGCAAACGCTGGAAGACAGGCTTTTCAAACTTAATGGGATGGCGACTTTCTCCGGGCACAACGAGAGAAGACACTTCCCCAGAGCGTACTTTTTCTGAAAGCAGAGCAGTTGGAATTTCTTTCAGAGGCTTAAATGCGGGAAGCTGGGAATCCCTGGCACACCCCGCGAGGATTGCTACCAGCACCCACCCCAAAACAGACACCGAACGCAGCTTCAAAAACCCCATATGCCCCCTAACCCAGAGCGGACGTTGTACCAGATTTTGATAATGCACCGCAACACAAACTTCTGAGTGACAAAAAGGGTTGCGTAAAAGGGTTAAATGCCGTTATATACAGCAGATTCTCCTGATCTGGTGCAGTTCAACAGCGCGGGAGCATTTAGATAAACACATATTTTCATAGGGTTACTGCAGTTAAGGATATAAACATGGGACTCGGAATTCTAGGTCGTAAAGTAGGCATGACACAAGTTTTTGATGATACGGGCGCTTTAGTGCCAGTGACCGTAATTGACACTTCTGAATGTCTCATTTCTCAAGTGAAAACTGCAGACAAAGAAGGCTATACGGCTGTCCAAGTTGCTGTAGGAACAAAAAAACCACAAAACGTAAAGAAAGCTGCTGCTGGACACTTTAAAAAAGCTGGCATGGCTGCAAAACAATGGAGTCGTGAATTTCGTTTGCCCAATACAACCGATGTCACTGCTTTCAAATCAGGCCAAACTTTAAACGTCGGCATGTTCCAAAAAGGGGACAAAGTGGATGTCGTAGGAACATCCAAAGGACGTGGAACTCAGGGTGTGGTGAAGCGTTGGGGTTTCCACGGCGCGGATGCTACTCACGGGGTTTCTGATTATTTCCGTCACGGGGGCTCTAACGGTGCCAATACATTCCCTGGTCGAGTGATCAAAAACAAAGGGATGCCTGGTCGTATGGGCGACGTAAAAACTACGACTCTCAATCTGAAAGTCGTGGACGTTAAAGAATCTGACAATTTATTGTTGGTTCGAGGCACCATCCCAGGACACATCAACTCTTGGGTAATGGTCCGCCACACCAATCGACGTCCCACTCCTGCAGAACGCACTTGGGTTAAAGCTTAGTTGCAATCCAATAACTGAGTGGAATTCTTCCGTTGGCTGTATCCTGCGGTAGCGCCGGAATACTCTTCCATTTCCATTTTCCCAACGCTGTCAGAATTTTCTGGGAAATTTCACGAAATTTCTCTTGGTTCCATTCCGAGAAATTTGACGAGAAAAATAAGTGGCCCTGAGGGGACACCACTGCACTCGCAAGTTCTAATAAGTGAGCCAGATCTTTTTTTATACTAAACACTCCGACCTCTTTGCTTCTTGAAAAGCTCGGCGGATCCACAATCACCAGATCAAAAAGGTTCTGTTTCTTTTTTGCTCTCTCAAGAAACTCGAAGCAATCCTGAGCCACAAACCGGTGGTCTTGCACAGGGAGAGCATTCAATTCAAAGTTTCTTTTTCCCCACTCTAAATATTTTTTAGAGAGATCGACACTCGTAGTGACCGCTTGGTGCCGAGCACAGGCGACACTAAAAGCACACGTATAGGAAAACAGATTGAGTACTTTTTTGTGCTGGGCTAACTCAGCCAGATGGGCACGGTTTTCTCGTTGATCCAAAAAAAGACCAGTGGAGTATCCGGCGTAGGGTTGAATCTCATACTTAAGACCCCGCTCCTGGCAGACCATTTTTTCAGTAGCAGGCGTCCCTAAAAAAGGCTTCTCAGAGTAATAGTCTTCCGTAGCCGCTTGATGCGACCGATCAGTCACAAAAACCTTTTTATAAACGGAACAAGCTCCAGTTTGCTGCATCAGAGCTTCTGCGATTTTCAAAAGCTGGGGCTCGGACAGTTCGCACTCTCCTGAAAAAACCTGCATCACCAAGGTTTTTTCATACTGTTCCACAACAAGACCTGGAAACCCCTCTCGATTTCCATTTAAGAGGCGAAAGCAATTTGTGCCTTTGTTAGTTTCCGCAACCAAGAAAGCCGCTTTCTTCTTTAGGACTGTTTCGATTTTTGAAGTCACATCACACACCCTGCCAATACCTCAACACTGAATTCAGTTCGGCAGGCACTTCAAAATCCATCGTTTCCTGAGAGACCGGGTGTTCTATCGAAAGCTGAGAGGCCACCAGAGCTATTGCCCCTTCAAAAAAAACCTGTTTCCCACCATAGCGAATATCCCCTATCAGGGGGTGTCCAAGGTGAGCCATTTGGGCCCGAATTTGATGGCGCCTGCCGGTCATTAATTGAATTTCCAACCAAGTCGCTGATTTTTTTCGCTCCAATACCCGATACGTCAGTTCCGCTCGCTTAGAATCTGGCCTCTCGGACTCAAACACTTGAGCCCGCCCCTGTTCCGGATCGGATAGATAGCCTACACAGTGTCCAAAGTCTTCGGCGACCATGCCTTCTACGACCGCCTGATACTTCTTTTTAATACGCTGAGACCGCATTTGTTCAGAGAGTCGACTAGCCCCCTTGCTGGTTTTCGCGAAAACTAATAATCCAGCGGCCGGTCTATCTAGCCGGTGGATCATCCCCAAATAGACATTTCCGGGCTTTTTATACTTTTCCTTAAGCCAGGAACACAGGTGGAGAAAAAGAGTGGGGTCTGAGCTTGCATCGGATTGAACCAGCAGTCGATGAGGCTTGAAGACAACCAAGAGGTGATTATCTTCATAAATCACTTGGGGTCCAGCCTCTAAGTTCTTGATTTTTTTATCACTATCCATATACCCTACGACTCATGAAAAAACGCAAACGCAAATTTTTTGCTCATGCCTCAGATGTCCCCCGAATCACTCCTTCGCAAGTGAATATGGATCACATGTTGAGAGAAGCTCAAATCAAATTAAATCCTACTCAATTGGATCAGCTCTGGAAATATCATCAATTGATTAGAAAAAGAAATGAGGATCGTGAACTGACCCGAATAGTGGGTTTTGAACCCATGGTCATTAAACACTATATCGATTGCATGATTGTAGCTCAGTTTTGGAAACTGCCCTCGCCCTTAGTTGATGTGGGGTCGGGAGCTGGATTTCCGGGTATCCCGCTGAAAATTCTAAAACCAGAAATTCATATGATTCTGGCAGAGCCTCGGCCCAAGCGAATTGAATTCCTTTTTGAAGTCATTGAGGAACTGGGACTCAAGCATATTGAAGTCTTTGAACACAAAGTCGTCAGCCGAAGCTTCACCACCCCGGTTCAAGGTGTGATCACTCGTGCCGTGGAAACTATGGATAAAACTGCCCTCAGAACTTCAGCAGCTCTGCAGACTCATGGCCATCTCATTTTTATGAAAGGCCCGAACGCAGATGAGGAAATTCGGGAAATGCAAAAACGGTTCCCCAAAGCGTTTCGATGCGTTTTGGATCAAGCTTATTCGCTCCCGAATACCGAGCATGACAGGCGATTGGTCGTTTTTGAAAAAATAGGGCCTATTGAATCCTAGTTGAGAGATTCGATGAGGCTTTTGATGGCTGCTTCCACTCCGGGATCCCCGGGAGACCACGCATCTGCTTTTTGAAATTCCTGAAGCGCTCGGATGGGCAATCTTCTTTTCACGAACAATCGTCCGAGATTCAAGTGAGGATAATGACGAGCTTCATATTTAGGTGCTGCAATTGCTTTTTCAAACCATTCAATGGCTTCTTCTTCTCTTCCCAAGACGACTAAATACGAACCAATATCATTGTAGGGATTTCCGAGTTCAGGGTCGCGACGGATGGCTTTTCGACACAATCGGATTGCTTTTTCAACATTTCCCAATTGATATTCCATCCACCCCCAATAGGTAAGTGACTCTGCCGACTGGGCTTCGCGGTGCGCTTTCTTAAAAGCAATTCGCGCTTCTTCGAACTTGCCTTCAAAAACAAGGCGCAACCCCTGATCGATCAGATTCTGCGACATGTTTCAATTGTCTCGTGTTTTGGGAAAGGGATCAAGTCAGCCCGTGTGAGAAACTGATGGGTGATTTCCTTTTCAGGGCTTTCTCTTCAATGCGTAACAACTCATTGTACTTAGCAGTGCGTTCGCCGCGGGAGAGTGAGCCCGTTTTAATTTGCCCGCATCCAGTCCCTACAGCTAAGTGAGCTATCGTGACATCTTCGGTTTCACCCGAGCGATGAGAAACTACACTTTTATATCCATGTTTTTTACCCAAAAGCATGGTTTCAATCGTTTCAGACAAAGTCCCTACTTGATTCACCTTGATCAAAATGGCATTTGCAACTTTTTCCTGAATTCCTTTTTGGAGATATTTCTTCTGGGTCACAAACAAATCATCGCCTACTAATTGAGTTGAACTCCCCAACTGCTCAGTCAGCGTTCGCCAACCGCTCCAATCGTTCTCATCAAGTCCATCTTCAATGCTGACGAGCGGATATTTTCTCTTAAGTTCCGAATAAAACTGCATCAAATCGCTTGCGTAGGCGATGGACTTTCCCTGCCACCGGAACTGATAGCTTTTGGAGGCTTTGTCATAAAACGAACTGGCCGCTACATCCAGCGCTAAGCTGACTTGTTTTCCCAGTTGATACCCAGCTTTTTCAATGGCTTCACAAATCAAATCCACTGCCTGAGTGTTACTTTCCAGTTGAGGAGCAAATCCGCCTTCATCTCCCACGGCTGTTGAATGATTGAGGGACTCCAGACGTTTTTTTAAGTGATGAAAGATTTCCGTGCCCGCTCTTAAGCTTTCAGAAAACCGCTCGAATCCATGAGGTACAATCATGAACTCTTGGATTTCTAGGCCATTATTTGCGTGAGCTCCCCCATTGAGAATGTTCATCAAAGGAGTGGGCATTCTGAGATCCGATGCCTTCAAGCCCATCATTTCATTGAAGACCCAATACAGCTCTCTTTTTTGAGACTGGGCCAGGGCGTGCGCAAAAGCCAAAGAAACCCCAAGCAACGTGTTCGCACCTAAACGGCTCTTTTGTTCCGAACCGTCTGCTTGGATGATTTCACGATCCAAAGCAAACACATCGGTAAATGTTTTGCCCAGAAGAAGCTTGGCGAGTTGAGTGTTGACGTTCTCAACCGCTTTGAGAACTCCCTTGCCTAGAAAGCGTTTGGGATCGCCATCTCGGAGTTCCAGCGCTTCGTTCTCCCCTTTGGAAGCCCCGGAGGGCACGATGGATCTTCCGATACTGCCATCAGAAAGTTCCACTTCTACTTCAAGCGTGGGAGTCCCTCGAGAATCTAATACCTCTCGGCCAACTAACTGAGCAATTCGGGCGCTCATCAGTTCGGTGTGCCTTTATCTTCCCTGAACTCTGCTTCTATAGGCTCGTCTTCCCCTTTTTTGCCAGAAGCATCCCCATCAGCTCCGGCACCCCCCGCGGAAGCGCCTTGAGGACCTCCAGATGCAGAGGCTGTTTTATACATCTGCTCTGCCATTTTATGAGAAAGCCCGGTGATTTTTTCTAGAGCAGCTTTCATCTGACCAGCATCATCTTTGGAGACGGCTTCTTTACCCTCTGTTAAAGCCGCTTCAATTTCTGATTTCATGCTAGCTTCAACTTTATCTCCATTTTCCTTTAACAACTTCTCAGTGCTGTAAACCATATTGTCTAAGTTGTTTTTTAACGTTACTTTTTCTCGTTTTGTTTTGTCTTCCTCTGCATGAGCTTCCGCATCTTTTACCATTTTATTGATCTCAGCTTCGGACAAACCACTGCTTGCAGTGATTTTAACGGACTGCTCTTTGCCGGTAGCCAAGTCTTTAGCTGCGACGTGAACAATTCCGTTGGCATCAATATCGAAGGAAACTTCGATCTGAGGCACTCCTCGAGGAGCGGCTGCTAACCCGGTCAATTGGAATCGGGCCAACGTACGGTTGTCATAAGCCATGTCCCGTTCTCCTTGGAGCACATGGATTTCTACTGTGGTTTGATTGTCCTCAGCAGTAGAGAATACCTGGCTTTTACGAGTGGGGATGGTCGTGTTTCTATCAATTAACTTGGTGCACACATGACCTAGAGTCTCGATCCCTAACGAAAGTGGAGTCACATCTAACAATAACAAGTCTTTGACTTGGCCACTCAGTACACCCCCTTGAATCGCAGCACCAACGGCAACGACTTCGTCAGGATTCACGCTCCTGTTGGGCTCTTTACCGAAGAACTTTTTAACAGCTTCTTGAACTTTGGGAACCCGAGTAGAGCCCCCGACCAAAACCACTTCATCAATATCTTGAGCACTGAGCCCAGCATCCTTAAGTGCTTGCTGGCAGGGCTTGATAGATCGCTCGACCAAATCGTCAATCAGCTGCTCAAACTTTGCGCGACTCAATTTCATTTGAAGGTGCTTAGGACCACTGGCATCTGCGGTGATAAACGGCAAATTGACTTCTGTTTCCATCATGGAAGACAGCTCAATTTTTGCCTTTTCAGCAGCTTCTTTCAATCGCTGTAGAGCCATTTTGTCTTTAGAAAGATCAATCCCTTGGTCTTTTTTGAATTCCGCAATTAACCATTCGATGACTTTTTGATCCAGATCGTCACCGCCCAAATGGGTATCGCCATTAGTGGACTTCACTTCTACAACATTGTCTCCCACATCGAGAATGGAGATATCGAAAGTTCCACCCCCGAAATCGTAAACTGCGATTTTCTGTTCTTTCTTTTTATCTAAACCATAGGCTAGAGCCGCAGCAGTCGGCTCGTTGATAATGCGCTTCACTTCCAGGCCCGCTATTTTTCCAGCATCTTTTGTAGCCTGTCTTTGAGCATCATTAAAATAAGCAGGAACCGTGATGACGGCTTCTTTCACTTCAGTTCCTAGATAATCCTCAGCACATTTCTTCAGCTTTTGCAGGATCATGGCGGATATTTCAGGAGCTGTGTACTCTTTCCCTCGGATATCGATAGCCATATCGTTACCATGAGCGACTACCTTATAAGGTACTAACTTGGTTTCACCCGCCACCTCCTCAGGTCTGCGGCCCATGAAACGTTTCACTGAATAAATAGTGTTTTCGGCGTTGGTGATTGCTTGTCGTTTAGCGACTTGTCCCACTAACCGATCCCCATCCTTAGTAAAAGCTACGATTGAGGGCGTTGTTCGTCCCCCTTCTTCGTTTGCGATGACCTTCACTTCATTGCCTTCCATAACGGCGACACATGAGTTGGTAGTTCCTAAATCGATTCCAATAATCTTTGCCATAAACTCTCTCCTTAACTATGGCCCTAATATGGGGGCTGCCCGGGCGAAGTCAACTGAATCCCCCTAAAAAAAAACCATAACTGTCTGAAAGCTTAAGTTTTTTGAAATATTTTTTTTACCTGCCCTTGACACTTTTGAGTTCCATCCTAAATTGTCGCTCGAAACTTAGGAAATGTTATGCCTCTGTACGAATACGATTGTCATGGCTGCAAAAAGCATCTGGAAATCATTCAAAAGTTTTCGGATGCTCCGCTCACCCGTTGCCCCGAATGCGGGGGAGAACTGGTCAAGCGGCTGTCGCTGACAAGTTTTCAGTTGAAGGGCTCCGGTTGGTACGCAACGGACTATAAAAAGTCCTCTAGCTCAGCGGGCAGCACTTCTTCGGAAAGCTCGAACGGGGGTACAACATCGACGGGGAATGAGCCAGCCAAACCCTCTAAAGATTAAGTAATTTCAGTTGCTTAACCTTTACTGCTTGACTTTTGGGATGCGGCACGGCAAAACTCCCTCGTTTGGAAAAGTTTCTAGGTAGTTTATTTATTTTTTTACAAGGAGATGCACATGAACATTCGTCCTCTGCACGATCGCGTAATTGTTAAGCGATTCGAAGAAGAAGAACGCACAAAAGGCGGCATTATCATTCCTGATAATGCTAAAGAAAAACCACAACAAGGCGAAATCATTGCGGTAGGCGCCGGCAAAGTTTTAGAAGACGGGCGCAAAGTAGCTCCTGAAGTCAAAAAGGGAGACCGTGTTCTATTTGGTAAATATTCTGGCACTGAAATCAAAGTTGAAGGTGTCGAATACCTGATGATGCGAGAAGAAGACATTCTCGGCGTCGTAGAAAAATAACTTTTTAAAGAGGAGATAACAATGGCTGCAAAAGAATTACGTTTTAAAGAAGAAGCAAGAGCAGCAATCCTTCGTGGAGTGAATGTTCTTGCCGAAGCAGTAAAAGTAACCCTTGGACCCCGTGGTCGTAACGTAGTGATTGAAAAATCATTCGGTGCCCCCACTATCACAAAAGACGGAGTGACCGTTGCTAAGGAAGTAGAGCTTGAAAACAAGTTCGAAAACATGGGCGCCCAAATGGTGAAAGAAGTTGCTAGCAAAACTAACGATGATGCTGGCGATGGAACCACCACAGCGACCGTATTAGCTCAAGCCATCTTCCGAGAAGGTGCAAAAGTAGTAACCACCGGACAAAATCCGATGGATATTAAACGCGGTATCGACCAAGCAGTGGCCGCTGTAGCTGCCGAGCTCAAAAAACTTTCTAAGCCGATTAAGGACGAGAAAGAAATTGCTCAAGTTGGAACCATCTCAGCTAACAACGATCCTACGATTGGTAAATTGATTGCTGAAGCTATGGCTAAAGTGGGCAAAGAAGGCGTGATCACAGTTGAAGAATCTAAAACTGCTGAAACCACGTTAGATGTTGTAGAAGGAATGCAATTTGACCGTGGGTATTTGTCTCCTTATTTCGTGACAAATGCTGACGCTATGGAATGCAACCTCGAAAATCCCTATATCTTGTTATTCGACAAGAAAATCTCCAGCATGAAGGATTTGCTGCCTGTGCTTGAAAAAGTAGTGCAAGCTAGCCGCCCTTTATTGATCATTGCTGAAGACCTTGAAGGGGAAGCTTTAGCAACTCTCGTAGTCAACAAACTCCGTGGAACTCTGCACGTTTGTGCAATTAAAGCTCCTGGATTTGGTGACAGAAGAAAAGAAATGCTCAACGACATCGCTACTTTAACAGGTGGTGAAGTAGTTTCCGAAGAACTGGGTAACAAGCTGGAAAATGCAAGACTCGATTCTTTAGGACAAGCTAAAAGAGTTACCGTTAACAAAGAAAACACCACAATCGTCGACGGAATGGGTGAAAAGAAAGAAATCGAAGCTCGTGTAAAACAAATCCGAGCTCAGATTGAAGAAACCACTTCCGATTACGACCGAGAAAAACTGCAAGAACGTCTTGCTAAATTGGTCGGTGGTGTTGCTGTGATTAACGTCGGAGCAGCTACAGAAGTAGAAATGAAAGAAAAGAAAGCTCGTGTTGAAGATGCTCTTCACGCTACACGCGCCGCTGTTGAAGAAGGTATTCTTCCCGGTGGTGGAACTGCTTACATTCGCGCAGCTGCTGCACTTGAAAAAGTGAAGCTGTCTAATGAAGAGCAAGTGGGCGTAAACATTATTCGTAGAGCTCTCGAAGAGCCACTACGTCAAATTGCTCAAAACGCTGGCTTCGAAGGCTCCATCGTTGTGGAAAATGTACGCAAGAACACAAGCGCTAACTTCGGTTTCAACGCTTTAGTTGAAAAATACGAAGACTTAGTTGCTGCTGGGGTCATTGATCCTACAAAAGTGTCTCGTTGCGCCCTTCAGAATGCAGCAAGCATCGCTTCCCTGATGTTAACCACGGAAGCTATGATTACTGAGAAGCCCAAAGAAGAAGAATCTCACGCTGGCCATGGTCATGGCGGCATGGGTGGTATGGGTGGAATGGGCGGCATGGGCGGCATGATGTAAGCCAAGCCTAGGCGAAAACGCTTAAACGGGCTATCCTTCGGGATAGCCCGTTTTTTATTGCCTTGCTGTTGGGAGGAGGACCCTGTTTTGACCCTTAAGAAAGCCCTGATTCGAGTTTTCCCGGCGGCGCTCCTTATTATCTTTTATTGGATTTCTCAGGCCAAGACTTCAAAAAATGTCGTTTGGATTTATGCTTCTATCTATAAAGAAGTCATCGCTGCTTTTGATGAAGAGCTTCGACGTCTTTATCCAGACATTAGTGTACAGTGGTATCAATCCGGCAGCGAAAATGTTGCAGCTCGAGTGAACGCAGAATTATCTTCTGGAGCGTCTCGAGCCGATCTGATTATGACCAGTGATCCCTTTTGGTACTTGGAGCTCAAGGAATCGGGTCACTTGCTCTCCTATTTTTCTCCACTCGCTCAAACGTTGGAGGCGCGTTACAAAGATCCCGAAGGCTTTTTTATCATCAACCGAATTCCAGTAGGTATTATCGCTTATGAAACTCGGCGCGTTTCTTCTCAAGAAGCTCCACGCTCTTGGGAAGACTTGATGCGCCCTCAATGGAAACACCAACTCAGCATGCCCAGCCCTCTGGAAAGTGGAACAGCGCTCTCTTTTATTTTGAATTTGGTCCAGCACAAAGGTTGGTCATTCTTTGAAGCCTTAAAGAGAAACCAATTGATTGTTTCGGGCGGAAACTCTTCCGTGATGCAAAGGATTGAAACTCAAGAAACTCCGATAGGTATTGTTTTGTTAGAAAATGCACTCCAAGCTCAGAAAAGAGGCGCGCCCATTTCTATTGTGTATCCGAAGGAGGGTTCCATTTTAATTCCCTCTCCCATCGCAATTCTTTCTCAAACGTCACATCTTGAGGCAAGCAAAAAAATTTATGACTTTTTTCTGACGGAGACCGCACAGAGAATCTTTTTAAAAGCCCATGTCTACTCCCCTTTTTTAAAGTCTGAAGCACCGGAAGGAGCCAAGCCTTTTTCTGAAATAGAAAAGACAGCTTTTGAATGGAATGCTAATATTTTGAAAGAGTTAAGCAAAAACAAAGAATCCACAAAAAAAAGATTCAGTGAAATGCTCTTAAAATAAAATGAAATCATCCTCCCAGAAAGTTATCTATTTTTTTTGTTGGGTGGGTGTTTTTCTTTTTTGTTTAGTTCCTTTATTGACCATTGCTCTAAAAATCCGACCAGACTCAGATTTTTTAATCTCTTGCTCAGCACTTCTGTTCTTGAGAGTTTGAAGCTTTCACTCCTTCTGAGTTTTTCTAGCCTCTTGCTGGCCTTGTTCTGGGAGTCCCGACCAGTTATTTATTGGCCCGAACTGACGTCTATGCTACTCGCTTTTTCAATACGTGGTTGTTGTTTCCGTTTTTTGTGCCCTCTTATCTCTTTGCAATTGCCTGGGTAGTTCTTGCACTACCTCAAGTGGGCTTGTTGAATCAGTGGCTCGGAGGAAACCTGCTCAATGTCTATTCTTTTTTTGGCCTTGTCTGGGTCACTTGCAATGCTTTTCTACCCATGATCATCACACCACTGACCCAAAGCTTCAAAAAAATGGATCCCAGTCTTGAAGAGGCCGCGAGAATCTGCGGCGCAAGTCCGCTAAAAACATTCCTGCGAATTTCCCTTCCCTGCCAATGGTCTTCTGTACTTGGGGCAGCTTTGATTTTTGTATTTATCACGCTCTCGTCTTTTGGAATACCCGCCATTATTGGCAATCCTGCCAAACTGTTTGTCTTAACAACTCAAATTTATACTTTCTCAAAAATGGGCGGAATCAGAGGGGTTGAACAAGGATTTATTGTTTCACTCTGGCTGATTCTATTTGCATGGATCTTAGCTTCCCTAGGACGTAAACTAAAACAGCATCACTCAGTAGCGCTCACCACAGGCAAGTTCAGTCGACAGTCTCTGGTGGCACTCGGCAAGTGGAAATTACCTGCGTTTTTGTTCTTGGCAGGCCTCTTTACAGTTTTTGTTCTCCTGCCGCTTGGAGCTTTGGTGATCAGCTCCTTTTTTAAAGTGGCCGGGCAAATCAGCTGGTCGAATGTTTCGTTATTCAATTATCATTACGTTTTTAAATTACAGGAGTCACGCTCCGCACTTTTGAACTCTTTGAGTTTGGCGGTTTTGGGAGCTCTAACGTGCTGTGGATTGGGACTTTTGATCAGTTATTCAAGCTATCAATTAAAAACTTCAGGCGCTGGTCTCCTTGAGAAGATCGCCTGCCTGCCTTTTTCGATACCTGGGACCATTCTTGCTCTTGCCTGTGTTGTTAGCTTTGGCAGCGGTTGGGGAAATCCCTCATTGAGTCTCTTTGGAACCCCTTTTCTGTTGTGGATAGCGTATGTCGGAAAGGACTTAGCAATCGCTGTTCAAAACATAGGTCCTGCCTTTCAACAAATCGATAAGAATTTAGAAGAAGCAGGACGAGTTTTCGGTTTAGGTCCTCTGGGCGTTTTTGACCGTATCTTGTTTCCTTTAATTTTTCCTGCTCTGAAGAGTGCCTTTCTTTTATGTGCGCTCCCAATGCTTTCGGAACTTACAATGTCCGTTCTCTTATTTGGTCCTGGAACTGAAACATTAGGAACGCTGATTTTTCAGTTACAAGATTATTCCAATCCTTTGGCGGCCTGTGCCCTAGCGACTCTTCTCATCCTGTTTTTGGGGCTTGGCACTTTGCTGTTAAAAGGTTTCTCAAAGGAATCCCATTTATGATGTCTATCACCCTCAGAAAACTGACTAAGCAATTTGGAGAGACGACTATTATTCCTTCCTTGGATTTAGAAATTGGGAGCGGAGAATTTATCAGTCTTTTAGGTCCCTCGGGATGCGGTAAAACCACTCTCATCCGAATGATCGCCGGGCTGGAGCACCCTTCTTCGGGAATGATTGCTTTAGAAGATGAGGTCGTCTTTCAAGATGAACCTCCCAGATACCTCCCCCCAGAAAAGCGCAATATCGGTATGGTTTTTCAAAACTATGCGCTTTGGCCGCACCTTTCAATTGGTGAGAACATTTCGTTTCCTTTGGAATGCAGAAAAATTAGCCGATCAGAAATTACTGATAGAACTCGGCAGATTTTGGATCAAGTTCAACTTCAAGGCTTAGAAGCTCGCCGTCCCCATGAACTCTCAGGAGGCCAACAGCAGAGAGCTGCTTTAGCTCGTGCTTTGATTGCTCGTCCAAAAGTTGTTTTACTGGATGAGCCACTTTCTAATCTAGATACTCATTTGAGAGAAGAAATGTGTGACTTGATCAGCGAAATCAAGAAGGCGAATCCCATCACGATGATTTACGTTACTCATGATCAAAAGGAAGCTTATCGCTTAAGTGATCGGATTGCTGTGATTCATCAGGGAAAAATAGAACAACTAGGAACGTGGCAAGAGCTTACCCAAAATCCCCGAACCAACTTCGTGAAGAGCTTTATTCGGATGTAAGTTACCTCGAAAGTGCGACCAGGGAGAGAGTAAATCCCGTCATGGCAGCCAAGAAGCCAGTGATCAGAGAAATGGTATCAATATCCCTGCGCCAGTTATAAGGCACACGAACAATATCGCCATCTTGTAACTTAGGCACTTTATCGCCATCTTCCAGCTGATCCTGCAAATCCACTTCAATCAATTCTTTTTGTCCGCGACGTCGTATGGTGATGCCATTTAATTTGGAAGTATTGGTGTATCCACCGGCGTAAAGAATAGAGAACAAAAGATCAGTTCCCTCGGGAACATAGTGGACTCCCTGTTGAGGAACCGAACCGAACACCAAAACTCGAATGAGAATTTTTCCATAGCCTTGGCCGTGGACAAATTCGCCAACCCCCGGTGTTTGCGTAGGAGAAATTTGAGCGAACTTATCATCTATCGATTCTGCATGAATTGTCCCCGAAGTTAAGACCATAGCACAGCACAAGAGATGACAGATTAAGTGTTTCACAGTTCCTCCCCCTAGAGAATGCTTCCACTCCCATTATAACGACTGACCACTCAACGAACCAAAGATTATTTCAGTGTTTTCCAATGTTGCAGTAAGTGGGCCGTTAATCGGACCATCACACCCGCCCCATGCTTTGGAGAAAAATAATTTCGGTCCTTGCGATGATAGGCCGATCCGGCAATATCAAAGTGAACCCAAGGCACTTTTTTATCCACAAAAAACTTAATAAAAGTACCGCCTTTTTGAGAGCCCGCTTCTCTTCCGCCAGAATTTCTAATATCTGCATAGACGCTTTTCAGGTCTTCTTCATACTCATCATAGAGCGGCAACTCCCAAACACGTTCATCCGTGGCCTCAGAAGCTGCTTTGATCAACCCGATCAACCCTTTGTGAGTACCCATGATGCCGGTTGTAACAGTCCCCAAAGCCACCACTACCGCCCCGTCAGTGTTGCAAAATCAATAATGGCTTGAGGGTTTTGTTTTTGTGCATACTCGATCACATCCGCAAGAACCAAACGTCCTTCCGCATCGGTATTCGTAATCTCCACAGTTTTACCGCTCATGGATCTTTGGATGTCCCCGGGTTTTTGTGCTTTGCTCCCGGGCATATTTTCAACAGCACCAATGTATCCGGTTACATTGACAGGAATTTTAAGTTTCGCACAAGCCATCATGATTCCAGCAACAGTCGCAGCTCCCATCATGTCGTACTTCATTTCTTCCATACGATCTGCTGGCTTCAAAGAAATTCCACCGGAATCAAAAGTCACACCCTTTCCAGCAATTACAAAGGGACGATCCGTTTTTCTTCCCCCCTTATGCTCTAAAATAATCAGTTGGGGTTCCTGGGCAGAGCCCTGAGCCACTCCCAACAGAAGACCCATGCCTTCTTTTTCCATTTCTTTGGCTCCCAACACTTGGCACTGGAGCCCTAAGCCCTTGGCCATCTCTACACAGGCTCGACTGAGCTCTTTTGGAGTCAATGCATTTCCAGGTTTGTCTCCCAAAGCTCTGGCAAAAAAGATCGACTCCGCAAGTGAGCGGGCTTTGTCTCGTGCTTTTTCAAGCTCTTTGCCTTTAACGCCCACTAATTCAATGGAATGAGGATAAAAAGCCGATTTGTCGACTTTCTTAAACTCTTTGTATTCATAGGAAGCTAACCAATATCCTTCACAGAATGCTTGCAAATAATAGGCACGTTTCGATTCGCGAACAGCACTCAGAATTCCCTGCATGTCTAAAGTGGCAGTTTTCAATCGCTCTTTTTTCTGAAACTGAAACACAGCCGCACCTATTTGTCGGAGAGAATCAGAATCGAGCAAAGTGCGTTTCCCGAGTCCGACCAATCCCAAATTACTGGCTCCTGCAAAGTGGAAAGCTCGCATCAAGACCGTTTCATTTTTAGTTCCACGAAAGCACTGCGAATCTCTCAAATAATTCTCAACCTGTCCGAGCTCTTTGAGTTTCTTGCCTGCCAGCACAGGAGTTTCAAAAGTGACCTCCTCTTTTTTGTCTTTAGATTTTTCATTCTCTTTGGGCTCTGCTTGGAAAAAAGCAAGTAAGCTCGCCGAGGGAGCTCCAGTTTTAGCAATAGGATTCAAAGAAATTTCTGGGAAAGTCACGGTGCGTCCTCCTTGGTATTAAAAGACCTCTATTTTAAAAGAGGTCCCAAGGAATTGACAACGAATCGCTCTTTTTTTTATGGGGAGGCTACTTTAACTAAATAGATGGCATGACCGATGGGTGACGGTGAATAGGCGCCTTTCTTAAAGGCATTTTCAAAAACAGCAGCATGCGCTTCGTCTTTAAAGGTTAATCGATGGACCATATCAAATCCCCAGGTTTTCCAGAAAATCATGCGACGGCCCATATCATTTCTCACCCAAAGATTTTCTAAACTGTCATTGAACTTGGGATTGACCCCTGGCCGAAGGGAGAGTTCCTGTTGAGCAAATTCTAACGCTTCAATAGGCGAAGAAAATGTTTTAAATTCGACCGAATGATCCGTGTTTTCCCAGCGTAAGATATAACGAGTGCCTTCTTTGGAGAGAGCCGCTCTCAGAGATTCGGGTTCAGTGGATTTCCAGACAAAACCAATCAGACCTATTTCACCGATTGTCAGCATCAGGAGCAACCAACGAGTCAGTCGTGAAGAGCGTATTTTCATACGTTCTGTAAGAAGCAAGAGGCGGGCCGAAAAATTTAAATAAAATATTCAATAATTTCAATTTGTTATATTTTCCGGTCGGGCCAGTTTCTGATGAACTTTTGGACATTTGTCGAAGTGTATTCACCTAGAATTCATTTTCGACCTCAGTTCCAAAGTAGGTTTTTTTCGCATTGAATTAAGTCGTTGTTTTCCAATTGTATTTGGAGATATCTGAATGGTTCCAAAATGGCACTTTTTTTAGTGTTTTTTGATGCTTCATTTATTTTCAAACGAACTCAAAATAACGCTTCGTTACACCGAGATCTTGGCACGAGGGTTGCTCTAACCCTCTGTGTTCCTGAGATGGAAAACTAAAATAAACTCAGGAACGGTAGTAGTTCTTTGAGAGAGGGTTTGGGATTGTGAGTCTTTCACTCCATTCATCCCCCCAAAACCTGTTGCTGAAGGCACACAGTTCCGTATAAACCCTCTCTCAGTAACAAACAGTCAACATTTCCCGGCCAACCAAGTAAACTAGTTAAATCCTATGAAGCTTTTACTGCCCGCGCTTCTCTTGGGAGCTTTTCTATGTCTCACCGCTTCCAAGTTAGCCATTGAAAATAAAAGGGAGGCCTTTGTTGCTTTGAAAGGTCCCGACTTGCAACCTGTTCAAGTCAGTTACCGAGCTGATTCAGTAAAAAAACTCGCTTTTGGATTTGAAAGCTTTTTATCTAGCCTCTTGTGGGTGCGCCTGCTTCAAGAAGCTACCACCACACCTTTGGACTCCCAACGCTTGAGCTGGGAATTTAGCGAAGTAGATGCCGTAACAACGCTCGACCCTAACTTTGATATCGCTTACCGATTTGGCTCTATGTACGTTTCTTTTTTCAGAAGAGATCGCGAAGGGGGCAAACGTATTTTAGAAAAATGGGTGAAAAAGCGGCCCCTGTACTGGAAAGCCCACCACATGTTGGGAATGCACTACTTCCTGGAGTTGAAAGATACGGCTTCCGCTGCTCCTCATATCCTTCGCGCCTCCCAATTACCGGGAGCCCCTCAATTCATCAATTCCTTAGGAATAGGACTTTTAGGACAAGCAGGGGCGACCCAATTTGCGTTGCAATCTGCTGTTGATCTTTTTGAATCGGCGCCCTCTCTTGAAGCTAAAACGAGACTCGCTCAAAGGATTAGAAGTCTGCGTTGGCACTTGCAGAAAGACGCATGGGAAAAAGCTCTGGCCGTTTATCTTAAAAAAAACCCAGGTAAAAAACCCAGCATGCTCCAGAACATAGCTCCGCACTTACCGGCCCTCCACACAAGAGGGATCAGTAGTCTAGAACTCAATGGCAGACCGTCCCCTGAGTTAACCGCTTTACTAGCTGAAAAATTTGCTTTTCGATTAACTCCTAATGGGTCCGGTATTGAATCAGCAAATCCTCGTGAATCGAAAGAACTTGAACACATTGGAGTTTATTTACAAAAGGAATCCCCATGAAACCGAATGAACAGACTGACATTTCAATTCAGAACGTTTCAAAAATTTTCCGAACGGGATTTGGGCTCAAAAAAACGGGGGTCAACGGGCTGAGTCTTGAGGTGCCCAGAGGGCAAGTCGTCGGACTTTTAGGACCTAATGGCTCTGGAAAATCTACGACCATTAAAATGATCATGGGATTTCTTAAACCTACAGCAGGGTCCATGACTGTCTGTGGTCACGCTGTCCCCAGTAAAATATCACGTTCATTCATTGGTTACCTTCCAGAAAATCCCCGTTTCCCCAAATTTCTATCAGGCAAATCACTGCTTCAGTTCTATGGGGGTTTACTTTCCCTTCGAGGCAAAGCATTAGCCCATCGAATTGAGTTTTTGTTGGACCTAGTAAATCTACGGTGGGCCGCGAATGAAAAAGTTCAGGGCTACAGTAAAGGGATGACTCAGCGCTTGGCTATCGCTCAGGCCTTGCTCAATGAGCCTCGGCTTTTAATTTTTGACGAACCCATGAGCGGACTGGATCCCTTGGGTCGAAAGGACATCCGAAAGTTGATTGCAGAAGTTCACAGAGAACTTCCTGAAGCCACTATTTTTTTCAGTTCCCACATTTTGGAAGATGTAGAACAACTCTGCTCTTCTGTGGCCCTCCTAAAGAAGGGGCGATTAAAAACTTTTTGCAAAGTTGAAGAGCTGTTGAAAGTGGAAGCCCAACGCTTCGATGTTGCTGTCAAACATGATTCCACGACAGAAACCAAATCCTTAACCGGCACTCAAGAATTGGTTACTTTCTTGAACGAAGCAAAGAACAAAGGCTACTTGGTCATGGGAATTTCATCCCACAGAACCAGTTTGGAGGAAGCTCTATTCAAAGATGAAACCGTACTTTCAGGAGCACCCCTATGAAATCCCTTTTTCAAATCGCAGGAATCACAGTTAAAGAGCTACTCCACGAGAAAATTTTCTATCTTCTAGCTGCTTTCTCCCTGTTGGCCATTATTCTCTCGCTTTTGTTGGGTGATCTAACCTATGCGGAGCAATCCAAAATAACTATTGATTTTCTACTGGCGGGTATTGAGCTTACTAACCTTCTCTTCTCAGTTTTCATGGGGATTACCTTACTCCATCGAGAACTGAATTTGGGGTGGATTGCGATGGTGCTCTCTAAACCTATTTCTCGAACTCACTTTCTTTTAGGAAAGTTTCTAGGACAAATCACCATCCAGGCCTCCGTCATTTTGTTTTTAGGAGTACTCACGATCGTGATGTGCCGTATGAATGAAATCCATTTGGCTTATCAAGCGCTGTTTCAATCTTTAGTCCTCACTTTCTTGCAAGGCATTTTGATGAGTGCCATCGTTTACTTTTTTGCAGTTAATATGGGAGCTTTGGTTTCAGCCGCTGCCAGTTTAGGAATGTTTGCCTTGGGTAGCTTCACCGAGGGGGCCGTCAAAACAAATGCCGCTCTGGATACGCACCCAGCCTGGAAAATGGTGAAGGCCGTGGTTCCCAACTTCCGTTTGTTCAACATGAAAACTTTAGTTTCATATGGCCTGTCCATTGAGTGGCACCTGTTAGGGATTGTTTGCGCCTACACGCTTATTTGCTCGGCCATGTATCTTTTGTTGGCCGGTTTGTGTTTCTCTAAACGGGATATTTTTACTTGAAAGACTTTCAGGTGCTTTTACAAACTCACTCTTTAGGGCTCGTATGGAGTTCCCTGTTCGGACTACTGTGGGGGAGCTTTTTCAATGTCTGTATTTTTAGACTCCCGGAAGAGAAATCGATTGTTTGGAATCGTTCTCACTGTCGATCGTGTTCCACTCCGCTTAAATGGTTTCATAACATCCCTATTCTGAGTTTTATCCTGTTGCGCGGAAAGTGTGCCTTCTGTGGACATCGCATCTCTATCCAATATCCTCTGATAGAAGCAGTCACAGCGGCTTTATTTGCAGGAACATGGCTTCATTATGGCTGGTCGTTAGCTTGGATTTTTTATACCTACTTTGTATCGAGTCTCTTAGTCATCACTGTGATTGATCTTCGACACATGATTATCCCTGATGAATTGAGTTTAACGGGAATTCTCATTGGAGTACTTGCTTCGTTTTTTGTCCAACACATTACCTGGTGGGAATCTCTGCTGGGAGCTGCTCTCGGTGGCGGAATTTTCATGGCAATCGCGATGGGGTATGAAAAATTTGCTCGGCAGGAGGGATTGGGTGGAGGAGATATTAAATTATTAGCCATGATTGGTGCCTGGTTGGGCTATCAATCCATTCTGGTAGTTATAGTGATTTCGAGTGCCCTGGGTTCGGTAGTTGGTTTGAGTCTCATGCTCTTGAGAAAGAAAACCTTAAAAACAGCAATCCCCTTTGGACCCTTTTTGGCATTGGGTGCCATTGTCTACTTATTTTGGGGAGAATGGATTGGACGATTTTTGTTACCTGCCGTTGATTAATCATGAAACACGCCCCAACAATTCTTTTGAGCGGAGGAAACGGTTATATCGGAGGAACAACCGCCTATGCTTTGCGAGAAGCCGGTTTTCTTCCAGTGATTATTGACAATTTCTCTA
>RFNT01000161.1 GCA_009927045.1 bacterium
TTTGGAGGTGCCTCGAGGTCAAGTGGTTGGTCTCTTGGGACCCAACGGTTCTGGTAAATCCACCACTATAAAAATGATCATGGGCTTTTTAAGACCCACCTCCGGAGCCATGACGGTTTGTGGCCATCCCGTTCCCAGCAGAATTTCCAGATCCTTCATTGGATATCTTCCTGAAAATCCACGCTTCCCCAAGTTTATGTCTGGCAGGTCGCTTCTCACTTTTTACGGAGGATTATTAGCGCTCTCAGGCACCGCCCTTAAAAAAAGGACCGATTTCCTGCTGGAACTCGTTAATTTAAGCTGGGCTGCAGATGAGAGGGTACAAGGGTACAGCAAAGGAATGACTCAACGCTTGGCGATTGCTCAAGCGCTTCTCAACGAACCCCGGCTTTTGATTTTTGACGAACCGATGAGTGGTCTCGATCCTCTTGGGCGTAAAGATATCAAAAGTTGATTGCTCAGGTTCACCGTGAATTACCTGAAGCCACCATTTTCTTCAGTTCTCACATTCTTGAAGATGTTGAGCAACTGTGTTCGTCTGTTGCTCTGTTAAAAAAAGGGAGACTTCAAACTTTTTGCTCCGTGGAAGAGCTACTAAAAGTGGAAGCACAGCGCTTCGATGTCTCTATTAAACAACACGCTCACACTGAAACCAAGTCCTTTCAGGGCGTATATGAATTGATTCAGTTTCTAACTGAAGCAAAAAACCAAGGAGTTCCGATCATGGGAATTTCATCCCATAGGAGTAGCTTAGAGGAGGCTCTTTTCAAAGATGAACCCATTCCAGGAGGCGCAGTATGAACACCATCCTTCGAATAGCTGGGATCACTATAAAAGAATTGCTCCACGAAAAAATATTTTATTTTCTTGGAGCTTTTTCTCTTCTGGCAGTTGCTCTCTCACTTGTTTTAGGCGGATTGACCTACGCGGAGCAGTCTAAAATCACGGTAGATTTCTTATTAGCGGGTATTGAACTGACCAGCTTATTATTTTCCGTTTTTATGGGAATAACTCTGCTTCATCGGGAACTCAATTTGGGTTGGATTGCCATGGTCCTTTCAAAACCAGTATCTCGAACCCATTTTCTTCTGGGGAAATTTTTGGGACAAGGCACTATTCAAGCTCTTGTGATTCTTTTTTTGGGTGGCTTGACCATTGGCATGTGTCGAGAGAATCAAATATCTTTAGTTTACCCAGCTCTTTTCCAATCCCTGTTGCTGACTTTTTTTCAGGGTATTTTGATGAGTTCGATAGTTTACTTTTTTGCGGTGAATTTAGGAGCCTTAGTTTCCGCAGGGGCCAGTATCGGGTTGTTTGCATTAGGTAGTTTCACTGAAGGAGCCGCTAAAACCAATCCAGCACTCGACCAAAATCCAGTTTGGAAAATCATCACAGCGCTACTCCCGAACTTTCGACTATTCAACGTTAAAACCCTGGTTTCCTATGGCCTCACAACCGATTGGAATCTCATCGGAATAGTCACCTTGTACACTGGAGTTTGTACTAGTTTGTTTTTGGT
>RFNT01000200.1 GCA_009927045.1 bacterium
GAAAAACTTTAAAACTTCCAGATGTTTTTGTTCAACGTGGAACCCAGTTATTGGGAAAGTTATCCACCAGTCGTGTGGGCTTAATTCCCATTTTGATGATTGGTGCGGTGGTTGCCGGAGGTTTCTTTGCTTACGATCAATGGGACGAGCACCAAGAGCAAAACGCTTGGACGGCTTTTTATCGGGCATCCAAAGCTGAAGCCACCAAAAAGTGGGACGAATACAAATCAGTTCATGCCCAGTGGCCCAAGAGCCGAGCTGCCATGCTAGCTGCAGTGGAATTAGGAGATTTCTATTACGGAACCGAGGCCGGGAAAGAAGCCCAACAAGCGGGGGACTGGTATTCGAAGGCTTTGGAGTTTAATCGTTTATTGCCGGTGGAAAAACAACTCCTCCTGATGAATCGTGGGAATGCTCTAGAACTCCTCAAAAAATGGAATGAGAGTTTAGCAGATTATGAACAAGCTTACGGAATGAATGGTCCTGCAAAGGCACTTGCTCTGCTTGCAATTGCTCGAGTTCAGTTGGAGCAAGGACAAGTAGAGAAATCTGCCGAAACTTATCAAAAAGTAATGACTGAATTTCCCGGTACAGAATATGGAAAGACGGCAAAAAATCATTGGCGCAAGTTGAAAAGTCCTTTGTTGCGAACGGAAACGGGTCGATGAAATCTTTAATTCTCGGTTGCGTGTTGCTTTTTGGGGTCAGTGTTGGGGCTCAAAATGAAGTCGTGAGCGAATGGGTGGTAACCCCCCACTTAAAAGTCAGTTTAGAAACACCCCAACAGCTCACTCGCCCTGTCATTGTGGGAGATCTTATTTTCACAGCGGACATCGTAGGAACCGTCTCTGCGTATCATCGATTGCACGGATATGTGTTGTGGAAAACACGGCTCGAAGCTGGCGTCAATGGGGCTTTAGCCTATGGGCGTTCAAAGCTTTTTGTTGGGGATACCCAAGGCAACTTATACGCATTGAACACACGAGACGGTTCGGTGAGTTGGAAGTTTAAAATCCAGTCAGAGTGGCTTTCCCCCCCGCTGGTGTTTCGAGAGAAAGTGATTGTTTCTACTAGTCATGATGAAGTCTACGCTCTGAGTGAGACTCAAGGAACAGAGTTGTGGCATTACTCCCATCGTGGAGATGAAAAAATGACTGTGCGAGGTACTGCGGCTCCTGCTATTTGGGGCGATCAAGTATTCGTAGGATTTTCGGATGGTAATTTAGCAGCGCTTCGATTGAAGGATGGAAAACAAAACTGGATTAAAAGGCTGAAAACTCGAGAACGCTTTTATGATGTCGACACCACGCCAGTAGCTGACAGTCAGGGAGTCATTGCGGCAGCTTTTGACGGGAAAGCCTACAGTTTAGATTTGGTGACTGGAAATATTCAGTGGGCTTTTCCGGCCGGCGCCTATGCAAGTCCATTGGTTGAAGAAGATAGAATCTATCTGAGCGCTTTGGACGGTCATGTCTATGCTATTAACCGAAAAACGAGCGCGGTGATTTGGAAATCTGAACCCGTAGAAGGCGTTCCCCTCAGCCCCACTCGAGCAGGAGATTATTTAGTGGTGACGACGTCTTCAGATCCTGTGTTGATCTTAGATCCCAAAACTGGGAAACGATTGACTTACGAACGACTGGGTTCTGGAACCTTGGCCGCTTCGGTAGGGAGCCCTGATGGATGGTTTTATTGTTTTTCCAACTACAATAATTTAACTTCTTATCGCATCATGGATTTTTTCAAAAAAAAGGGACCGGAAACAGTTTCTAGTCCTACAGCAGTGATACGAGACTTTGGCAACTCAACACCAGATAGAAAAAATTCTTGAGCAAGCTCGACAAGAATTTGTTTTTTCAGCGTACCAATGTATTGCTGAAAGCCCCACGTCTACTTTGTCGCTAGCTCGAGGAGTCTACTCCTATTGGGGAATAGCACAGAATATAACTGAAGCCAGTTGGTTTGATTTAGCCAGTTTGACCAAAGCGCTGTGCACCACCAGTATTTTGGCCCGTTGGGCAGAGCGCGGTGTTTTAGACATCGAGGCGCCATTGGAAACAGTAGCTGCGGAATGGCGGGGAAGTGGCTATGGGAAGTTGCCCCTTTGCGATTTATTAGCTCATGCGGGGGGGCTTTTGGATTGGTATCCGCTCTATCAGGAGACCGACTGGAAAACTTGCTTAAGGGAAAACGAAAGTACATTTATTTTGTGCAAGCCTCGCCAAAAGGTTTGCTATAGCGATATTGGATTTTTGCTCTTGGGTACAGCCATTGAGAGTGTATCGGGGCAAGCTTTGAATCAGGTATTCGAGAGTGAAGTGTGTGCTCCTTTACAAATCAGTGGGCTGGCATTTAATCCCCCAAATCCAATGAACTGTGTCGCTACAGAGTGGCGAGCCGCTATTGGAACTCCCTTGCGGGGGAAGTCTTTTGATGAGAATTCCGAGGCGATGCTCGGTGTGGCTCCTCACGCGGGGCTATTCGGCTCTGCAGAGAGCGTATTGCCGATTGTGAAGGAGTGGTTGCTCGCGATTCAAGGGAGATCATCGTGGCTACAACAAAAGACGGCACAACGATTCACTCAGAGAAGTGAGTTGGTGTCTGGAAGCTCGTGGGCTTTGGGTTGGGATACTCGCTCTTTTCAGGGCTCGTCTGCAGGCTCTGTGTTTTCACAAAAGAGCTTTGGCCATTTGGGCTTCACAGGGACTTCTATTTGGGTCGATCCGGAAGTCCAAGGAATTTGTATTTTTCTGACCAATCGGGTGCATCCTAGCCGAGTGGATGATCGGATTAGAAGAGTGCGACCGATACTTCATGACGAAGTTGCTCACTTTTGGAGATCTCATTCATGACCAATGAAAAAAAGAGCGTGCATTTTGTAGGTATTGGGGGCGTAGGGATGGGAAGCCTAGCAATTGCGATGGCTCGAGCAGGGTATGCCGTCACGGGTAGCGATGGAAAGCTGTATGAGCCGATGAAAAGTCAGTTAGAAAAAGTGAGCATTCGCTTATTGGAGGGGTATTCAGAAGCGCATTGTCAGGAACTTAATCCAGAACAAGTCGTGATTGGAAATGTCATTCGCAAAGAGAATCCGGAAGCCCAAGCGTGGATTCGGCGGGGAACTCCTTTTTGTTCTTTTCCTGAGGCAGTTCGACGATTTCTCATCCAAGATAAACTATCTATAGTATGTGCGGGAACTCACGGAAAAACCACTACGACCACTTGGGTGAGTTTTTTACTTTCGGAGCTTCGTCAGAGTCCTAGTTATTTAATTGGCGGAGTACCGGTGGATTTGCCTACGGGGAGTCATATCGATCAAGGGGATCTGTTTGTAGGGGAAGGCGATGAATATGATTCCGCTTTCTTCGACAAAGGTCCAAAATTTCTTCATTACAATCCGACTGCATGTATCGTTTCTAATATTGAATTTGATCATGCGGATATATATCGAGACTTAGCGCACGTGAAGCAAAGCTTTGAAAAGTTAGCTGGTTTGCTTCCGGGAGATGGCGTGTTGGTGGTGAATTATCACGATCCCAACGCCATGGAAGTAGCGCAAAAAGCATTGTGTCCGATTCAAACCTTTGGAACTGCCGAAGGAGCGATGTGGCGCTTGGTGAATATTCGAGAAAGTGCAGAGGGCTTTCACTTCGAAGTTCAGTACAAGGGGAAAAAGCTCGGAGAGTTTCAGACGGCTCTGTTTGGAGTTCACAATTTGATGAATATTCTTTCGGGAATTTGCGTGGCTTCCAATTTAGGATTTTCGATTGAAGCCATGCGACCCATTGTCAGTCGTTTTCGCGGAGTCAAGCGACGTCAGGAGATTCTCAAACAAGAGCCTTATGTGCTGATTGACGATTTTGCTCATCACCCCACCGAAGTGAAAGCGACGTTAGCGGCCGTCCGTGGAAGATTTCCTAATAGAAAAATTTGGGCCTTGTTCGAGCCTCGATCTGCCACAGCAAGAAGAAATGTACATCAGGAAGAGTATGTCCAAAGTTTTGACAACGCAGATTTTATTCTACTGTCGGTGCCTTTCAAAGCGTCTGATTTAGCTTCTGAGGAGCGACTTTCCACTAGTGATTTAGTTCGCAACTTGTGCACGCGTGGAAAAAATGCTCGGGAATTCTCCAATACAGACGCTATATTGCAAGTACTTCAAAACGAGCTGCAGCCAGGACATATTGTAGTAGTGATGTCTAACGGCGAATTTGATAAAATACAAAGTAAGATCCTCAAAACAATAGCCTAAAGAAACGCCGAAGGGTGTGTCATGAAGTTGGGCCAATCCGGAAGTGCCGTAGTTGAATACCTGATGCTGGTGATTTTGATCTCTGCTGTCGCCGTGCCCATTATTTATAATAAGTTTGGGGGACCGTTTGTAGAAACTCTTCAAACTGAACGCGGAAAGCTTGTGAATTTTATTGGGCAAACACCCAAAAACCGAAAGCCTCCGGTGCCATCCGAGTGGTTTAGCCAGGAAAAACCGGCTCGCCCGGATTCACAAACGATTGGGGGTGCCAATGATTTGGGTGAACAACCGCCTTTGGAAACGGGAGCTGTTGGCGAACCGGGGAACGTTACGACAGGCGATTTAGACGGAGGACCCGGCTCAGCTAAGGATCTGAAAGACCCCAATGCAATCAATATGGGCTCTGCCGCTGGTCGGGGAGGCGGATATTCTGGAGTCGGATCCGCTGGGGCTGGCGAGGTGGCAGGAGGCAATGATTTTTTTGGTACTCCTCCCCAAACACCTGGCAGAACTTTCGGAGGGCAAGGATCGGGGGAGGAAACTGGGGCCGGAGGGAGCCGTCGTGGAGGTGGGACTTCGGGAGAAAATGCACCAGAAGGGGAGGCGGGGGAAAAAGCAAAAGACTCAGCAGCCTCTCAAGGTCAGCAAGCTAAAGGGGAAGAAGCTCGAGGTGGAGAAAATAAGAAACGCAGGTTAGTGGAAGCCGAGGATGAATTAAAAGAGCGGGCTCAATCTAAAAAGTTTGATTGGTGGCTCCTCATCAAAGTGTTGATTGTTTTGTTCATTATTGCCCTGATTTTCTTGATCTTGATTGGAAACACTCGTCGTTCCGGAT
>RFNT01000087.1 GCA_009927045.1 bacterium
CTAACAAAAAACCTTGGAATGTCAAAGATTAACGAGGGTTCTGACTCGCTGTATTCATTCAGTATGCACTGTCTATTTATTGGGAATCGACGCTTTTTTTTAAACCGTTTATAATGAATGAGCCTCACACCATTGTTGAACAGGGGACACTCATGGCATT
Source organism: bacterium (assembly GCA_009927045.1). Taxonomy (GTDB): domain Bacteria; phylum Bdellovibrionota; class FAC87; order UBA2466; family UBA2466; genus RFNO01. Next base: position 161 of record RFNT01000087.1, read on the forward strand.
CACGTTGATGGAACGTCGTTTCAATTTGTTTATTGTGGCCTTGATACTGGGACTTTCCACGGGGTTATGGAACTCCACAGCAATCGCAGAAAGCCAGGGTTCTGATTACAAGGGAATCACCGATCCGTTTGGCGATCCGACAGCGTACGAATTTGCTGAAGACGAAAAAGCCGACAAAGAATTTTTTCATTTAGGCCGGTTTTTTATGCTCGGAATGGATTTTGGCTTAGGAAATTTTACAGGGGGTCTGGGTCAAACCAACGAACCTGCTTTTTATGCGGGAGCTCACTTAGTTTTCTTCTTTGATAAGTCCCTCGCTTTTGAGGGCCGGGCGGCTTACATCCGACATCGAGACAATAGCCCACTCTTCAATGGAGCGGTGATTGATAATATTCTCATTCCCATCACATTTGGTTTTAGATTTTATCCCGATATAAAAAATGCTCCCCGACCCATTGCCATTGCGAATCCGTATTTAGCTGCAGGCGCAGGTTTATATCTGCGCCGTACCGGAGATCCTAAATCAGGAGTTGAAGAGGCCACTAATAATACTGGGGCCTATTTGGGTGGGGGCCTTCAATTCTTGATTTATCGACGTCATATTTATTTAGGAACGGACTTACGATATCACTTAGTTTATTTCGATGATGAAGCAGTGGATGTTAGCAATAATCCAGATGCTCGCAGTGGCAACTACTTCTCTACCGTGTTTTCATTGACCTACAACTTTTAAAGAGCTTACTTTTCAAACACTAAGCTCATGGTGATGATAACAATAGCCAATGCCAGACGGTACCAAGCAAATATTTTCAATGAAGCCTGCCGTAAAAAATGCAAAAAGAAATGGATGCTGAGAATTCCCACAACAAATGAGGCAAGGAATCCTGCTACTAAATAGGAAACAGTCAGGGTGCCCCCCAGTTGTTGAGTCACGTGACGTCCCTCCAAAGTGAGTGCACCTAAGACCACAGGCACACTGAGTAGAAATGAAAACCGAGCCGCTGCATGCCGGGTGAATCCCAGGCGTCGGGCCATCGCTATCGTACTGCCCGAACGCGAGACTCCCGGAATCAAAGCAACCGCTTGAGCGACCCCAATGGCTAACGCATCCCAAGAACCCATTTCTTCCACGGGCCGAGAGGAAGGATACTGCCAATCAAACCAATAAATAAGGAACCCCACAAAAGCTAGAAAGAAGGCGATGAGAAGTGGGCTCCTTAAATGCGCCTCGATCCAATCCCCCAAGAAAAGTCCCCCCAAGACTGCCGGGACTGTCCCGATCGCAATCCACCAAAACATCATGCGATCCATGTCATAACCAATTCTTCTCTCCCAAATGCTCTGCAGGCCTGCAAAAAAAATCCGCCACAAATCAGACCAAAAATAAAGAAGGAGTGCAGTTGCAGTTCCCAAATGCAGAAACACATCAAAGGCTAACCCAGGATCGTTCCAACCCAACACCCAGGGTACCAAGACCAAATGTGCAGAACTACTAATGGGCAAAAATTCGGAAATCCCCTGAACCGATCCTAAAACAATGGCTTCCCAAGTACTCATTTTTTCTCAAATCCTTCCGGAGCTTTTATTGCAGAATAAGCGCTCATCAGTTCCTTCACCGCAACCAAATCGAGCGCAGGAACGCGATTCCCGTTCACGCCTTCCATTTCCACCGCTTGTGTTAAGGAGTTCAGAATCGATTCTTCCGTCGCTTCAATCACTGCTTGGTAAGCTTTGTCTAAAAAGGTGTCCTGAATCATGGTCATGTGGACCAGCGGCTTATTGGAATTTCTGGGCACAGAATTGGTGGTTGAAAATCCAATGATGATTTCGCCACTGGAGTGCGCTCCGTAACTCCCCACCCGTCCTATTCCCAGGGCCGCTCGCTTGCATAATCGATTGATCTGGTTAGCGACTAAGGGCATGTCCGTCGCTATCACTGTGATAATGGACCCATAATTATTAACCCGACGGGAGTAACTCCCCAGTTTTCGAGCGAAAATCTGTCCCAAGGGATACCCATCCACTCTTAAATGCTCCATCACCCCAAAATTGCTCAGCACCAAAACTCCAATAGTGTATTGGTGATCTCCCACTTTGATGATTCTGCTAGAAGTTCCGATTCCCGCTTTAAAATCACAGCAAATCATCCCGGTGCCAGCCCCAACTGCTCCTTCCAGCGGCAAATCGGAGGAAGCACTGTCCAGCGCCCCAAAAACGTGATTTGGTTTAATGTGCAATCCCACCGCATCGTTCAGAAAGCTATCGTCGCATTCCCCAACCACGGGAATGATCACTTCCACATTATTTTGAATAGACGGATGCTTATCGGCCATCCACTTCACCACGCAATCTGATACCCGCCCCACTGATAACGTGTTCGTCAGCGCTATCGGTGTTTCAATGAGTCCCCATTCCATGACTTGAGTCATCCCAGCGACCTCACCCGCACCATTTAAAACAAACCCGCCCGCAACTACTTTCTGATTGTAGGGATCCTCATTCGGCTGGATGATCGTAACCCCGGTTCGAACAGGTCCATTGCCTGGCTTTCTCCTCCCCGACCCCTCAATCAGTGTCGAGTGAGCTACTTTAACTCCGTTCACATCCGTAATGGAATTCAAAGGCCCCGTTGGGAATTCCCCCACCGTAATTCCTAAGTCTCGAGCACGCAGCCGTTTCTTGGCTTCTTGTGAATATTTTTCAAAGAGGTTCATGAAGTTTTCACCAGGTTCTCCCGCTTCTCCACCGTTGCATCGCTGGCGTTAGAATGCGTTTGATCAAGCTTTCGTAGTTCAACCCACACCGGTCGGCCATTACCACCAAATCACTAAAGCCGGGAGACAATCCCGGGAGTGGATTCACTTCAATAAAGAAAATATTGCCTTTAGCATCGATTCGAAAATCAATCCTTGCAACATCTCGGCACCCCAAAAGCTTAAATACTTTTTTTGCAAAGGCATTAATTTTTCGATCCATTTCTCGTCCCAGAACTACAGGGCATTGCAATTCAAAGATTGGATTTTGAAAGGGATTGCTCTGCTTGGCTTCAAACGTGTAAACGGGAAACTTTCCGGCTGCTTCTTTAAATCGAAATTGCATTGGCCCAACTATTTTTAGTGCTCCAGAGCCTAAAACCCCAATGGTGAACTCTTCCCCTTCAATATATTCCTCGCACAGCACGGGTGATTTGAATTTTTGCCATAGGGCTTGATTCACTTGGTGGAGTTCCTCGGGCGTATGGACCACAGAATTTTCGCCGATCCCTTTTGAAGTGCCTTCTTGATTGGGCTTGGCAATCACGGGAAAACGTAGCCCTGGCTCCACAGGCTTATTCCCCCCCTGATACAACCTGTAATGAGGCGTGAGGATCCCATCTTGGCTCAAAATTTTCTTCGTTAGCGCTTTATCTAAGGTGACAGCTAAACAAGTCGCATCACTGCCGGTATGTTCAATCCCCAACAAATCACAAATGGCAGGTACTTGAGCTTCCCGGGCTCTTTTCTTGGATCCCTCCGCAATATTAAAAACAACGTCAATTTTCCTCTCCAGCAAATCTTCAGCTAAGGTTTTTGTTGCTTCAATCGGAGTTACTCTCAATCCGAATTTCTGAATGGTCGCACACAAACCGTCTACCGTGCTCTGAGAGTCGAATTCAGCTTCCTCTTCGTATCCCGTTTCCCCCAACTGTTTGCGTTTTAAATTGTAGACGACGCCTACATGCGCCGCTCGTGTGGTGCGAAGCCGCTTAGGGCTTTTGGGAAGTTTGCCCACCCGTCTCAACCGAGAAGTCGCTGCCTCTAAAATCTTCAAGATGGTTTGGTTGTAGTCCAGTCCTAAAAGCTGAGTGGCTGCAAAAATACCGGCACCCGGCTGAAGGCTGGGTAACGCGTTAATTTCTAAAAAGTAAGCCTCACCATCCGGCGTGACTCGAAAATCAGCCCGGGCAAAATCAACAACTCCCAACGCGGGAACAATTTTTTTCATCATGGCAACGATCTGATGCTTTACTCCCGGATCTAATTCAGCCGGACATCGCACAGAAACCGTTTCATCCAATTCATTCTTTAAAGCGTAATCGTAAATGCCACTTTCAACACTGGCAGATTGCTGGAATACATACTCTAAGGGTTCAAGGACTCCCCCATCCCCTAGGCCCGCTACGAAAGGAACCGTAATGTCTTTTCCCGGAATGAATCGCTCAATCAAAATTCCCTGGGGAAATGTTTTTAGCAGTTCAGCCCCATAAGACAATAAGCCCTCAGAGTCTTTGCAATAGGATTTTTGAGTAATCCCCTTACTCGAGCCTTCATAATTGGGCTTCACAAAAGCCGGATAAACAGTTTCTGATGCTACCAGTGCCAATTCTTCCAAAGAAGTGACAAAGGAGCCTTCCGCTACTGGGACTTTTCGGCTCGCTACCATTTGTTTGGTCAAAAATTTATCTAAGGTGAGAAAACACCCATAAGGACCAGACCCAACATAAGGTAACTGCAACTGTTCAAAAACCGTGGGGCCCAAACTTTCTCGCCCGATGCCGTAATACCCTTCCGCTGTATTAAAAATAATATCGGGTTTTTCCGCAGCCAATCGATTCATCCAAGAGGCTGAGGAATAACTGAGGTTCATTTCGATATCGACCACCTCATGTCCAGCAGAAGCTAGCGCTTGGTGTATCGAGCGAATGGTCTCTGGAGTATCAAACTCTGCTTGTTCCAGAGTTTCATTTGTTTTTTTATTGAAAACAAAAGCTATTTTCAAATGCGACTGCCCTTTCTCAAGATGGTTTCACGAGTTCGTGAAGATATTGGGCTCCTAAGCGACAAGTAGGCTCAGTTTTGAAATCCCGAACTCCAGAAAGCGGTGGTGCCACTTCTACAACGTCCCCACCAAAAACATCAAACTGCCGTTTTACTTCCGCAATGAGCTTTTTTACAAATTCTGACTTCAAGCCCTGGGGTTCCGGAGTTCCAGTCGCACTGGCCTCCTTGCTATCTGTTCCATCGATATCATTAGAAATATAAATCTGTCGGATTCCTTTGTCAGAAAAATGTTGGCAAATTTGGGCAATCACCTCATTTTCTTTACCCACGACTTCATGAGCCCAAAATTGAAGGACTGGGTGCAGTTCTGCCCACTGAGCTTTCGTTTTGGAAGAAGAGCGGATTCCCACTTGCACTAAGTGGTAGGGCTCCAGGAAACGAAGCGACTGATAAGCCCAAGTAGCAAAACAATAGTCCACTCCCAGCCGGCTCTGCATCAAATCCGTATGGGCATCAAAATGAAGAACGCCAAATGATTTTCCAAACCGTTGATGGCAGTACACCATCGCTGGCCAAGAAACACTGTGATCCCCACCGATCAGGAAGATTTTGGCTTGAGGATTCAGTTCATAACAGGCTTTGAGCACTGCTTCGGTAATGGAGAGCGGACTGACCGGCAAGGACTCCCCTTGTCCGGGATATAACTCCTTTTGAGTTTTCGTTCGCTGCTCAGGGCTGAGCATTTCATCATGCAAGAAATGGGGAACACACAAAATATCCCCTAAATCCAACACGGTTTTCGGCCAACTCCCATACTGTTCTAAATAAGCTTCCCGAACCCCAATGGGTCCAAAATTAGCCCCTTTCATAATACCGGCCCCAGTATCTGAGGGCACACCCAATAGGATACTTTCAACGCGACGAATCTTTTGGAACCCCTCGTCCCAGGCCGCTAAAATCTGTTTGGGATCCGTGGTTCCATACAACTTTTGCTGCAGTCTTGCCGCGTAACCACCGCCCGTGGATGGGGTATAAATGCCCTGTCCAGGGGCTCTCAGAAACAAGCGGAGTTTGTCTAAAGCCGTTAAACCCATAGAGAAAAAGTATAGGCTGAGCGCTGCTTTTTTGCGACCGGAATGTGTTGCAAAAGGAAAAACTGTGCTAGTTTCTCTGCTATGAAATGGATTATTTTTTTATGTCTGAGTTTGTCTTTCATCCCCGCTCTCGGAGCTCTCGCGCCCCGAGAAGATCTGGAAAAAGACCTGAAGGGCTCTGGCTTGAAGGGCTGGATCCACGGAGCTTCTCAACCGCTTCAGTTGTTCGTGTTTACCTATCGTAAACCTGGAAACTTTTTTGACCACCAGGAGTTTCCGTTAGTTGCCGGGAATGATTCAGTGGCTCGAACTCTTCCCACCCTTACCCGTCACGACGAAGTTCTTTTAAAGGGAAGTTTTTTGGCCAACTCGGCCCCCATTCAACATATTTGGGTGGAAGCCCTCGAGATCATAAAAAAACATGGGGAGCCGGGCGCTCAAGAGAACCCTTATCCCTATCAGACACAGCTTCCCGATGATTTACTTCATCTGAAAGAAATCGATGGCAAAGTGCACGCTGTTGCTCACCAGGGGAAAGTTCTCGTCATCGAATATCAAGATGCCGTAGTTCCCGTCGTCGTCGGAAAGCCGGAACTGGCAGCTGGGCTTTATCGAAATGATAAAGTCCATTTGGCGATTAAAGTCCGAGCGCATCCGAGCGAACCGACTCACGTAAGTCTCGACCTAACTGCTGCCGCTCCTTTGAAAGTGATTGACCGAATGGTTGACTGGCACGGAAAAACGGGGAGTTTGAAAGGCCATTTAGTCCTATTCCCAAAAAGCCCGCAAGTGGCATTCAACGTATTCGCACTCCAAGTAGTGGATGAACAAGGAATTCGACGAGAGTTTACCTTGGTGAACTTTGAGAATGAGAAAGTGTTCACGGAAATCCGACAAAAGCTGCAGGATTTGTGGGATTCTGAGCCTTCAGGAATTGAAAACGGCCGGAATAAACTGATCAATAAAAAAATCACTATAACGGCATCGGGAAGCTTCAATGTGGTGGATCCTGGACAAGCCAACCCACAAATTCTCTTGACGGGTCCCGAAGCCATTCAATTAGTGAAAAATTGATCAAATAAGCGCTTGAGTGTACTAGCAGTTTCCTTTATTTAATCTCAATGTTACTCAATTTGGAGGCGGTCACTAAAAGCTTTGGAGGATTCCAATTGCATCCTCTCACCCTTTCTATCGAAAAGGGCGAATTTTTCTCGCTTTTAGGGCCCAGTGGTTGCGGAAAAACCACCGTCCTGCGCTTGATTGGCGGTTTTGAAATGCCCACTTCCGGCAAAGTGATTTTAAATGGTCGAGACATCACCCAGTTGCCCCCCCACAAACGCAGTGTCCACACGGTGTTTCAACGTTATGCTCTTTTTCCTCATTTGACCGTTTGGGAAAATGTCGCATTCCCTTTACATTTAAAAAAGTTGCCTTCGGCGGAAATCGCTCAACGCGTGGAGGAGTGTCTCAAACTTGTAGAAATACTCGATCTTCAAGATCGCCGGACACATCAGATCAGCGGCGGGCAAGCCCAACGCACGGCTCTCGCTCGAGCACTCGTCGGAAAACCTGATCTCCTCCTCCTGGATGAACCTTTATCGGCATTGGACCCCGAATTGCGCATGAAGATGCGCGAGGAACTCAAAGCGATTTGTAAAAAAGTGGGGATTACTTTCCTTTTGGTCACTCACGATCAAGAAGAAGCACTCCAGCTTTCCGATCGGATAGCTGTTTTTAAAGCAGGTCAGTGTTTACAGGTAGGAACTCCCAAAACCATCTACGAGGATCCAGCCGAACCTTTTGTGGCTCGGTTCATTGGAGCTGTGAATGAAATCCCGGGAGAAATTCAGGGGGAAGCAGCACCTGAAACGGGGGAAGTCGGTCTTGTTTCACCTTTAGGTACTTTCAAGCTGAAAAAAAACGGCCAACCGTTGCCTCAAAGTGTATCGGTCATTTTACGACCCGAAAAAATGCGATTACTCCGGAGCAAGTCCACCACTCAAGAAAACCTGATGGAAGGAGAAATTCAGGACCTCACGTACTTGGGTTCTCGCACTGAATACTCCGTAAAAATAGGCCCTTCTGTATTTAAAGTCTTTGAGCAGGAATTAGAACGCTTGAAGAAGCGGCGGCTCAATGTTGGAGACCGTGTTTTTCTTGCTTGGCGCAGTGAAGACGCCATTATTCTAGCTCAAAACTCATGAAACGAACTTCATTGATCCCTTCCAGTGCTTGGGTATTTTTAATTTGGCTCATCCTTATGACCCTGCTGCCATTTACTCTCATTTTGGCCATGAGCTTTCTGCAAAGGAGTGACCTCGGCACAATCGTTTTCTCCTTGAGTTTTAACAATTATGAACAGCTCTTGGACTGGGTGTACCTGCGTGTTTTATTGAAAACTCTATGGCTTGCCTTGATGGCCACTGTTTCCTGTTTGTGTATCGGATTCCCAGTTGCATACTTCCTGGCTCGGGTTCAGGGTCCTATGAAAAGTATCGGACTGATTTTGCTTTTTATTCCCTTCTGGACCAATTTCATCTTACGCATTTATGGGATTGTCTCTCTCTTTGGAACCAATGGTCTGCTGAATCAAACCCTGTTGGCTTTTGGACTTTCAAAAGTCTCAATCCTCTATACTCGTTGGGGGGTGTACTTGGGATTAGTTTACAACTACCTCCCCTTTTTGGTGGTTCCTATTTACTCCTCGTTAGAAAAGCTAGACCCGTTTTTGCGAGAAGCTGCTTCGGATTTGGGAGCAACCCGCTTTCAAACTTTCCGCAAAGTGATTGTCCCCAATATTAAAGAAGGAGTGTTCATCGGGAGTCTTTTTGTTTTCATCCCGATGCTCGGAGAGTACGTGATTCCGGATTTGCTCGGGGGGGCCAAAGAAGCTTTCCTGGGTAAAGTGATGGTTGAGCAGTTTTTCGTGTTGCAGGATTGGCCCTTGGGCTCGGCCATTGCGACAGTGCTGTCCGTGTTGCTGTTAGGGGCTTTATGGCTTCAAAATCGCTGGTCTCAGAAAAACCAAGCACAATCGGAAGGACTCTTCCATGCGATTTAGGAACCCCCTGGTCACATTTCTTTTCTGGTATGGAATTGTGATGCTCTACCTGCCTCTTTTCTATTTGGTTTTTCAAGCTTTTTTGGAAAATCCAAACGACTGGCGGAGTGGATTTACATTAAAATGGCTTGTGAAGCTGTTTGATAGTTCCGCGCTCTGGGTCCCATTGCTGAACAGCGTAGAAATTGGTGTGTTATCTGCCACTCTGGCCGTGAGCTTGGGAACTTTAGGTGCGGTGGGGCTCACTCGAATCGCTCAGTTTCTGCCACCCCTGATTCAAACCTTAATCCTACTCCCAATTCTCGTGCCCGAAGTGATTACTGGCTTGTCGCTGCTGCTGTTCTTTCTTCTGTGTCGGTTCGATTTAGGTTTTGTCACCGTGGTAGTTGCCCATGCCAGTTTCAGTGCCAGCTTTGTTTATTTCATCATGGTGGAACAACTCAAAAAACTCGATCCCCAAATGAACGAAGCGGCTCAGGACTTGGGTGCCAAACCCACCGAAGTTTTTTGGAAAATCACACTTCCGAATATTATTCCCGGGTTAATGGGGGGTTGGCTGCTTGCTTTCACTCTTTCCTTCGATGATTTTCTCATCTCTTTCTTTACCAGCGGGGCGGGACTCACTACACTGCCCTTGAAAATCTATTCACTCATGAGAATTGGGGTTTCACCTGAGTTAAATGGGTTATCATTGATCATGATTTGTATTTCTACTTGCTTAGTGTTGATGTTGATTTCTAAGGAACAAAGTCGCAAATGGGTACTCAAAGGATAGTCGGCCTCTTTCTGGCTTTAGCCGGTATTATTGGCGGAATTTTGTTTCTCCGCACGAAGGTCGCTCAAACCAACACGCTCAGAGTCTGCACTTGGAGTAATTACTTTCCCGAAGCCTCGCTGGAAGAGTTTACGGCTCAGACTGGCATTCGAGTGGAGCTGACTTACATTTCAAGCAACGAAGAGCTGTTTGCTAAACTCAAAGCAGGAGCTACGGGGTTCGATATCATTCAGCCCTCGGATTACATCACTCGACGTTTGATCGCCCTCTCCATGCTAGCCCCTTTGGAGCCCCGATTGTTGAGCAACTTGCACCATTTGGATCCTTATTACTTGAATTTATCGTACGACCCGGGACTCAAGTATTCCGTCCCCTTTACTTTTGGAACTACCGGCATTGCAGTGAACGTAGCCAAAGTTCCAGTCCCTAAAGAAGAGAACCTTTCGTGGTCATTTTTATTGAACTCACCCGACCCAACACACACTTCTTTACTCGATGATATGCGAGAGGTGTTTGCTTCTGTTTTGTTCTTCAAAGGACTATCCCCGAACACTCGAGAACTCGCTTCTTTGGAATCTGCCAAAGAGGAAATCACCCAAATAAAAAATCACGTACTGATGTTCACTTCTGAGCCAAAAGCACTTTTGTTAAAAGAGGAACTGACTGTTTCGCACGCTTATTCTGTGGATGCCGTTCAAGCCGGACAGGAAAATCCAAATATCCGTTTTTTCATTCCACGCGAGGGAGGTATTATTTGGACAGATAATTTCGCGATTCCCGCCACAAGTCCTCACATCGAGCAAGCGCACCAGTTCATCAATTTCTTCTTGGATCCCAAAAACAACTTGAAAGTGATCGAAGAAAATCTTTTAGCCACGCCAAACCGAACTGCTCGATTACAATTGCCAGAGGGACTTCAAAAGAATCCGCATCTGTATCCGCCAGAAAAAACGCTCAAAACGCTTCTGTTTTTGGAGGAGTTGGGCGATGCGCTTCCTCGGCTGAGCCGGATGTGGACCGAGCTGAAGAGTTAATGGACTCAGTCAATTTTTTTCACACCCGTCTAAAGAGCAATCATTCAATTATTCAATACTTTCAGACTCTTAATACTCCTTCCGCAACAAACCAACACTTCCGACTTTGTTTTAAAATTCAATGTTTTCAACTGCTTAGCATGATTTTCTTTGGCATTGGGCTTGCTTCATAAATGCAGTGAGGGAACCCTGGTTTCCCGAAAGGGGGCTTTATGAAACCGAAATTCTCATTCCTCATCGGATTCCTAGTCTTTTCAATCGCTCTTCCTGCTCTGGCGTGTAATTTTTGTTCTGGAAAGCCAAAAGCACTCCCTGGACTTGCGCAGGAACCTGGCAGTCCGAACACCCCAAACCCCACGAGCCCAGGAACTAACGCAGTTCGCGGTGCTGCTGGCGCTGCGGGCCGAAGCGGTAATAGTGGTTTTGGTTATGATTTAAAGAATTATCAAGCCGATGGACAACGCTCCAACAATACTAATTGGAGTAGCGGCGATTTTTTTGAAAACCGCTAAGGGTTTGACCTCTAACACTTGTTAATTGATTTCGATTGGTAGGCCCACTGCCCCCTCTGCTTTCGTTCACACTAAAAGTATCAATCTTTCAAATCGAGGGGAAAACATGAAAACCTTATTTTTTAGAGCGTCCGTATGGACTTTGATGAGCATGAGCAGTCTCGGCTTCTCAATTGTTCATTTTGAATTGCCTTGGGTGAATGCTGAATCAGAGACCAATGCAGTTTATCAGAGCAGTCAATATTCAGGAGCTGTTTGGGTCATTGAAACATTCTTTTTGGGATGTCCTTATTGCAATGACAATGCTCCTAATGTGAATGCACTCCAGCAACATTTTAAGAATGATGCACGCGTGCAAATCTTAGATGTTGGGATAGATCAGAGTGATAGCTCTTATGCAGAATGGATCCGCCGCCACAAACCCAATCATGCTGTTTTAAAAGATGCGAGCAGAAAGCTTGTTCGACAGCTGGGCACCACGAGCTACCCCACAACTTACGTATTGGATCAGAAGCTCAATGTGGTTTACAAATCAACGGGAGTTTGGAGCAGCAAAACAACGGCACAAATTAAGACGGCCGTTGAAAAGGCGCTTGAACCTCAGGAATCTACTCTTCTAGTTGAAGGAACTTCTTCCAACTGCGAACTCGCTCGATAGCTTGATCTTGGCTGAGTTCACCAGCAATCACTTGCTGGTGGATTTTGCCTTCTAGATCGCTTTTAGCGCGAGCAACGGGAACAGGCAGTGGCCAAAGGTTGGCGGGTTCATTACTGCCACCGATTGATAGCGGGATGTAGTGATCAATCTCGTATTTTTCGTACCCGTCAAAAATACCAAAGTCATGAGCAACAGCTCGTTTGGTTTCTACAGTGACATTGCGTTTGCAGTGGGGAATTTTTTCTTGGTAGCGAAATCCATCAAAGTCTCTATCTGCAGTGTCGCAGAGGTCGCCAGGCACTTTGTGCTCAGCTGCGCGCCAATCATAAGTGATTGAGGCAAAGCAGCGGCTTCCAGGTGCCAAGAAAACGCTTAAAGTTAGGGCCAAAACAGTCAGACGAAAACTTCCGATGACCTTCAAAGATCCCCCTTTGTGAATTTTCGCCCTCTTCCTAACCCAAAACCCTGCTGTGTTGCAACATAAACCTCAGGATTTTCGGAAGATTCTCTGAAAAGTGAATGGTTTCAATACTTAGCCTCTACCCGAAGCTCTTGGTCTGGATTAGGCTACTGGGTGCACGATATGAAAATTCCTTTCCATAACACTGAGACTGCTTTTCAATATAAGTCCACGTGGGAACTGACCCAAGCCTATCTGCTCTTCAAAGGGGTTGGCTCTCCTGCACTTGTGCATTGGGGTGCTCGATTTCTCAATGCTTTTATTCACACTCCGATCCCGTTTGATCCCCTCCTACGAGCCACTTTGTTTAAACAGTTCTGTGGTGGAGAAACAGCGCATGCTTGCAGTCTCACGGTGAGAAAACTTGCAGAATATGGTGTCGGAACCGTGTTGGATTATTCCATTGAAGGGGCTCAAGATGAGACCGTTTTTGATGCCACCGAAAAAGAACTCCTCAGCAATCTGACTCTGGCTTCTCAAAGTAAATCGATCCCGTTTACTGTTTTCAAAATGACAGGTCTCGTGCGCTTTACTTTGCTTGAAAAGCTCCATCAAAAAACCGCTCTTACAGAGGCAGAGACAAAAGAATGGCATCGAGCCCAAGAGCGGGTTCGTCGAATCATAGAAAAAGCAGCTGAACTCAAAGTGCGGGTTTTAGTGGATGCGGAAGAAACTTGGATCCAAGATCCCATCGATACGCTGGTGGAAGGTTTCATGAAAACTTTCAATCAGACGCAGCCCACGGTTTACCACACTTTGCAAATGTATCGATCCGATCGATTGGATTATCTGAAAAAACTCCTCCAGAAAGCCCAAAGGGATTCTTTTATCTGCGCCGTAAAACTGGTGCGCGGAGCCTATATGGAAAAGGAGCGCAAGCGTGCTGAATCCAAAGGAATGCCTTCACCCATCCTTCCCAACAAACAAGCTACGGACGCCTCCTATGATGCTGCTTTGAAACTTCTAATAGACTCCACTGAAAATGCCGCTATTTTCGCAGGCACTCACAATGAGCAGTCCAGTCAATTTTTGGTCGATCTGATGTTGGAAAAGGGAATTGATCCGAAGGATCTACGGTTTTACTTTTCTCAACTGCTTGGCATGAGCGATCACCTGACGTTCAATTTAGCTCAGTGTGGTTTCAACACGGCCAAATATGTTCCCTACGGTCCCGTCAGAGAGCTCACTCCTTATTTGATCCGAAGAGCCCAGGAAAACAGCGCAATTTCTGGTCAATCTCTGAGAGAGCTGGAGCTGATTGAAAAAGGAACTTAAAAGAAGAAAAACTGCAAAATAGTTTGAAACCCACTCCCGAGAAGAATCACTAACCACGGTGGCCATTGCATTCGGATTTGAATCACTAACAGAAAAATAAAAAGCCCGACGCGCGGGGGATCCGTAAGCCCTGAAATTAAAAGCCCGATACTCGCCGTAACTAAGCAGCCTATCACTGTGGGAACGGCACCGATTTGGAATTGGTGAAGTTCCTCACGAGCCTCTAATTTTTTTCTCACTCGAGGCAAAACCCCCAAAATGAGGAGCGCTCCTGGTAAATACATACCGATGGATGCCGTAAGAGCACCTAAATCCCCAGCAACTTTGTATCCCACAAAAGCAGACATGGTGGTGACGGGCCCAGGAGTGACTTGGGCAAAAGCAAGTGCATCTAAAAACTCACGCTGACTTAACCAGCCATACACATCCACAATTTCTTTTTGAAGCACTGGGATAATCGCCAGGCCAGTTCCAAACACAAAAGCCCCTGCTTTGAAATGGGTCCACCAAAGAGCTAATAGAACACTACCTAAAGAAGTTTTCACTCTGTAAAGCTGAGAGCGATGCGCCACCAAACTTAGAAATCCCCCCGCTAAAATAATCAGTGGTTCAGCTCGAGGAATAAAAACCATGGCTAAAGCACCAAACACACAATAGATCCAAGCTGCAACTTCTCTCCGATACGGAAGAAATAGAGAGTAGACGCTTTGTAAGATGATCACTAAAGCTCCAATCCGCATCCCATCTAATACCGCATTGGCAGAACTCAGACTGCTCAAGTTCTGATAAAACTTGGCAAAGAGATAGAGCAGCGTAGCTGCGGGAAGGACAAAACAGATTCCGGCTAAGAGGCCTCCGAGGACTCCCCTCACTTCATAGCCCACCCAAAGTGCCATTTGATAGGCCATGGGCCCTGGGAGCATTTTACAAAACACAAAGCTCGATTCAAATCGTTCGCGCGTGACCCAGTGCTTACGATGAACACACTCCTGCTCCATCATGGCGACCAAAGCCAGCGGTCCACCGAACCCAATGCTGCCGGCTTTTAGAAAGTAAGCTGCTAATTGCCGATAAGAAACTTTCATTCTCACTATTTTATCCCCCTCTGCCAAAAATCGTCACTGTGTTTATGGGTTCACGAAAAACAATCTAGAGTTCACGCTCAAGATTCCAGCACGGCGATTGCAGCCTCACTCAATGCCTAGGAGGCGTTCCGAGTGATGGCCAAGAGTCGATTGTGGTTTTTTATCTGGTTTCTAGTGCTATCCAGCGCAGCTTTTTCAGAACATGCCTCCCATCGGACGCAAACCCCAAACTTCCGTAAACGCCCCATCCAACTGGAACTTCAAGCACAGGCCGCTGCTTGGTGGGATGTCTGGGGGATGAAAGACAAAGTGGTGAATGCATATCAAGACACCATCACTTGGGATGTGGATGTAGTCTTTGGCAAGAAAGCCGTAGATAATTTAGGCCACGCGCTGATTGCATTCCTGTTCAGCCCTGCAGGCAATCGATTCATTGCGCAAAACAAACGATCGTTTTTAGAAAGCCAACTAGAAGACACAGGAAATTTTGAAGACTCTTTTTGGAAAGCTTTTGAAGAATGGCTTCAAGACCATCCTAATAAAGAACTTTTGCAAGACCATTTAGTCACAGCAATCAATGTGCTCCCACTCAAACCAAAACTAAATTTGAAAGCTTATTATCCACAAACTCCTGTGCGCAAAGTTGTAGTGCGAGGGGTTGATCATATTTATTATTTGCTCGCCGACGATATTGCGACGACGATTCCTGGAGGTGGCTTGGCTCCCCGGATAGTGGCCAATGCCCTCCGACGAGCCTCTCAAGGCGGTGCAGTTTTACCGGCCGTACAAACCAGTTATTACCAGTACCGAAATCAGCTCACACAGAGAATCGTCAACTTGATAGGTGTTTTAGCAAAGCGCCTGGTTGAAGACGGGGTTAAGAAAAGCAAACTCGATATCGAAGTGAACGTAACGGTTCAAGGCTGGGAAAAAACCGAGGGTTTCAAAAAGAACCCCACCTTTCCCATTCGCTCTTATTTTTATGCAAAGAATGCAAAGAACGCGATCATTCCCTACCAAGTGACTCAGTTTTTAGATTCATTAGATAACTACGACTTCACGGAAGATATCAAGCGCTTTGGACAAGCCCGTTAGAAGGAAACACCCACTTCAGCTCGGAAGAAAGGCAGCACATTAGAAAAATCCAGGAACTGCGGAGTCCTCTGGTTAGAGACGTACTGAGCACCCGCATTCACTCGGTAATGAAACTGCTCGGAGAGATAGCCTTTCCAGCCCACTAATGCCGCTCCCACGAGAGAGTCAATTTTTCCGAAACGGAGCCGGTAAAAGTTACCTGAGAGTTGTACATGCCGGCCAATACTTCAAAATGAAGTCCCAGAGCTGGCTGAGCCGTGTAATAGGTCAATCCTAAAAGCCCGCCGTAGGTTTTATTTCGAGTGTTATTGGATTGTGCATCTCCATAAATTCCTGTCACGCCTAAAGTCACTGCATGGCTCAACGCTAATTCTAAATGCACGCTGGGAAAGAAATAGGTCAATCCAAACGTCATCCCAGCAGCTAAGCCGGAACGTGAAGGTGTTTGGCCACTCAAGTTATCGTAGTAAGAAGCAATCATCCGATCTTGGGCATTACTTCGATTCTCCGTAATCATATTGACGAATTCACCCAAAGCAAAACTCAATCCGCCCTTAGTCACTTCAACTTGAACTTTCTGTTGATTCACTGAAAGTACTTTGCCGCACTTGAGATCTAGGACTTGCTTCTTATCCGTCGAACCTTGCAAACAGACGCGTGTTTCGGGGCTGATCCCGCGGTAAGCTGGCACGTAGAGTTCCACGCGTTTTGCACCGAAATCAACTTCCATCACTTTACCCTTCACGTTGAGGAGTTCAGCGCCATACAAGTGAACGGAACCCAGTAAAAACAGGAGTGCGTATTTCATAAGTTTTTCCTCATCTTTCTTATCGGTGGCACAGAGGTCTAACTGAATCGTGGTGCGTCATTCATTTTTGGGGTGGAGAATGTGCAAAAGATTTCATGAATCCCTCATTTTTTGCACGCACTTCAGAGCTATCCTCTACAGCGTAGGGGAATCTCTATTTTTTCGGGGGATCGTTATGACCGCAACATCACTGCTGAGTATCTTAGGGGGCCTGGTACTGCTTTCGGGCTGTCTGTCGAACACACCCACCAAGACATTGACGGGAACCGCAAACGATCCCGTTGCAGCTGCTCAAAGAGCTGCTCTTGGTTTAGGAGATATGGCAGAAGAGAACGCGGATAGTTTGCCGGATTTGACGGCGACGAGTTTTACGGGAAACGGAAGTGCGCTGACTGCACTGAGTGCTGCTAACATCACCGCAGGAGGAACATTACCTGCACTAAACGGAAGTGCGTTGACCGCTCTGAGTGCAAACAACATTTCAAGTGGGACCTTAAATAGCAGTAGATTAAGTGGCTCATACACCGGTATCACTGGAGTCGGTACCATCACTGCGGGGACCTGGCAGGGTACAGCGATAGCAGTGGCCAATGGCGGAACGGGAGCTACATCACAACAACCGGCTTTGAACGCAATCGCTGGAGGAGTAACGGCTGGGCAGTATCTCCGGGGAAATGGTACCAACGTGTTATTGTCAGCTATTCAAGCTGGCGACGTTCCTATTTTAAACCAGAACACCACCGGAACGGCTGCCAATATCACCGCTACATCGAACAGTACGCTTACAACTCTCTCGGCGTTATCTCTCCCAGGCGCCCAAGTAGCGGGTAACATCGCCGGAAATGCTGCTAACGTCACTGGAACCGTCGCAATTGCTAACGGCGGAACCGGTGCAACTGATGCTGCAACCGCAAGAACAAACCTTGGTGTCAGCGGAAATAGCGGCTCTTTTACAAGAACGTGCACGAGTATCACTGTAACCGGAGGAGATTCGGTAATTCTGGGTGGAACCACTGTTGAAACGGATTCTTGTTTCATCGTTGGCGGAACAATAACTTTCACCCTGGCAGCTGGCTCAGCCGTAGGTCAAAGATTGACTCTTATCGCGGCTACAGGTTCAACGCTGACACTGGCAGATGGAGCTGCGGATCCAGGAACTACTTCTCCTCTTCTTGCTGCCGATACCGCCTGGAATCCCGGCCCAAACGATACGATTGAGCTTCTATGGACAGGCTCGGCATGGGTTGAACTCCATCGCAGCAACAACTAACCCCCCTCGACCCTCCGCGTTTTAGCTAAATGCGAGGAAGTTCGATATTCTATGTACGATGAACTCCCAAGCACGACCCTTACCGCTTACTGCTGACGACTGGGGCATGAGCCCCGGCATCAATGCGGCCATTCTGGAAATGGCGCAACGGGGTCTCATTCAACAAGTTTCCATTCTCGCAGGTAGCCCTTTTGTGAAGCATGGTCTCGATGAACTTTTAAAAGTACCCCACTTAAAATTTGGGCTCCATTTCAATCTCACACTTTTTCCACCGCTCTTTGAAGAACAACAAGATGCGTTTTCTCCTTTCATGGATCCTGCGAGTTTTCACTACAAGCCTTTTTGGAAACTGCGCATGATTTGGGCAAATCCCCTCGGGCGTTCCACAAAAATTGCCCTGGCAACTGACGCCTGCAAAGGCCAGCTGGAAAAACTCCGGACGTTGAAAGTTCCTGTGAGCTACATGGATGGTCATCAGGAAGTGCACACGTTGCCGGGTCTTTTCCCTGCTATTGCTTCTGAATTAAAGAAATGGGGCGTTCTCGAAATTTTAGTCACAAATCCCTGGGGGAAACTCTTTTCTGGAAAATTCTTTCAAGCGCGTTGCGCGTTTAAAACGGCACGTTTAGCTCGAAACTTGGGCTTTGCAGTAAGAAAAGTGTATCAACCCTCCCTCACCCAACTCCGACGGCCTTCACGTTCACAGAACAAAACCTTTGTCGTGCGCCCTTCGGTTTCGAATGATTTAGAAAATTACGGCATTCGGGATCGTTACCGACAAGGCCGCGTAATGGAATACGAAGCACTGAACCAATTGGCTCAGTCGCTCAATTAAGGAACGGATGCAGCACCGAAAAAACAGTCACGTCTTTTGGTCGTACATCTTCTTGATTGCGGTTGCAGTCGGTGGGCTTTTCTGGATTTTTCAAAAAGGTAAAACTCTCGCAGTCGCTGATCCTTCATTCACCAGTATGCTAGGCAGTGCGGCTCACGATCAAATCAACAGTCTTCTGCAAGTATTGCTCGCTCTAGCAGTAGTCATCATCATGGCCCAAGTGATGGGAGCCCTTTTTCAACTGTTAGGTCAACCCCTGGTCATCGGAGAAGTGGTGGGCGGGATTCTCTTAGGCCCTTCTTTCCTGGGAACTTATGCACCCAAAGTACAGACGATGCTCATTTCGGAAAGCACGTTGCCCTTTTTAGGGATTATTGCCCAAATCGGTGTGGTCTTTTACATGTTTGTCGTAGGACTGGAACTTGATTTGAAAGTGCTAAAAAAGAGTGGGCTCACGGCTTTGGTGATTGCACATTCCGGCATTTTACTTCCAATGGTGCTGGGCGCTTACTTTGCCCTTTTAGTGTTTCAGGACCTGTCTGTTCCGGGAGTTCCCTTTTCTCAGTTTGCTTTATTCTTAGGTATTTCCCTTTCAGTCACTGCGTTTCCCGTGCTCGCTCGCATTCTCAGCGATAAAAAACTCAATAAAACTCCACTTGGAAATATGGCCCTTACCAGTGCAGCGATTGGAGACGTTACTGCTTGGTGCTTATTAGCGCTTTTGGTGAGCGTGGCTCAAGATGCTTTTGGCAATGTGATTCGAACCACCGGGCTCACCCTTTTGTACATCGGTTCAATGTTTCTTTTAGGTGGACCTCTCATGCGCCGTTTGATTCCGTGGCTTGAAAAGTTTGATCGCATCACTCAAGGCGGGATTGCTGCTTTTTTCGTTGCTCTGTTACTTTCTGCTTTGGCAACTGAAGTGATTGGCATTCACGCTATTTTTGGTGCCTTCCTTTTGGGGGCAATCACCCCACATGATAGCCGAGTCGCAACCGCACTCACTGAACGCGTTGAAGATCTTGTGCGGATTGTTTTTCTTCCGGCTTTCTTTGCTTTCACGGGGATGCGAACTCAATTCAATGCCCTCAATTCCACTTCAGATTGGAATTGGTGCCTAGTGCTCATCGGGCTTGCTACGTTGGGAAAATTTGGGGGTACTTTTCTTTCCGCAAAGTGGTCTGGATTTTCATGGAAGGATTCTTCGGCGTTAGGCATCCTGATGAATACGCGAGGTTTGGTAGAGCTCATTGTTCTCAATTTAGGGCTCGATTTAAAACTGATTTCACAGCGCTTGTTTACCATGTTAGTCATCATGGCCCTCGTCACTACTTTTGCTACCTCCCCTCTACTCGCCCTGTTACGCATTCGACCCAACTCAAATAGTCCCTGAGAGTGCACTGAAAGTTTACACTATAAGTTATTGTATTTTATCACCTTTGTGACAGATCCCGTCTGAGAACAGTTCCGTCGTGTACATTTTATGAATCCTGCTTCTGCGAAAATCTCCCCGAAGTCTCAGTGGCATCTCAGCTGCATAGGGTCGGTGGCCTTGGAGGGGCCCGTCTGCCTATGAATCAGTTATTTCTTTTCGTACTCAGTGCTTTAGCCCTCACCGCCTGCCAAAAGGAAACCTCTTACACGGCTTCTGAACCTTTAAGCCGTGGCCGTGGCATCCTGAACGGCACTCCCATCACTTCCAGCGAATTTCCGAGCGTAGGTCTCGTAAAAGGTCCGGACTTTATTTGCACGGGCACCTTGATCAGTTCTGATGTAGTTCTCACTGCGGAACACTGTGTGAGCGATAGCCGAGATCAACTCGTTTCTTTAAAATTCACACTAGATGCTAAATATTCCAATGCCACTAACACCTGGATTAATGTCACTTCAGTGAAGAGATACTCCACTCAAGACATCGCCATTCTGAAATTAGCAAGCCCAATCAATAGCGTAGAGCCCAGTGAAATCGCTCTGACTGCCGTGACTCAAAATGAAATCAATCGATTAGTAGAAATCGTAGGATACGGGGACAGTACGACTCAGTTCTCAGGGGGCAAAACAGTCGATAGCGGATCGGGCACCAAGCGCAAAGGCGTTTCTCAAATGTTCCGATTTGATGACAACCAATACACGCTAGTTTCAAAGCCCTCCACGAGCCGTCAAGTGATATGCCCGGGAGATAGCGGTGGGCCGCTCTACATTTCCTGGAATGGTCGCCGGCAATTGTTGGGCGTGGCTAGTGAAGTCCTTTGGAGAGGCTACTGCAATACTGTCTCTGAGACGTATCACAAACATATTGCCTATGGAAACTCGCGCACCTGGATGCTTAACAACTTAGCCAGCTGGGCTAAAAAAGTTTCAATTTTCCAGGGGATTGATGGTCGCGGAAATTACTTTTTCACTCGAACCCAAGGGGAAGGTGCTCCGGCCACTACTTATCCGAATGGATCGACTCCCGCTTTTAGATTGCTCGATGTTCCCGCTAATTTTTCCAATGCTACCTGTACGAGCCCCTTGCTGAGATGCAGGAACACGCGCGGAATGAACTACTTGAGCGTTTCCACCTGCGGCACTGGTACGTATGAAAAGCTCTTAGGTTTCGCCTGCAATGGGAATAGAACCAGTCAGTCTCCCGTAGGAGCTTTTGATCTCTGGCGGGTGGACAACGCCCGCACGGGGGCGAGTCTTTCCACAAGCAAAGCCCAAGCAGACAATTTAGTACGGACCAACTCCGATTGGCGCCTGATCGGCTTTCACGGCATTCATGTTTTAGCGAACTAGAACAGGTTTGCCGCTAAAAACAAGCCACCAATCAGCACCCCCTGAGCAAAAAGCACCAAAGCTACTTCAGTTGCTGGACTGATGGAGCTAACGGCTTTCTCTGCTGGTGTTTCAGGAGGAGCTTCGGGTGGGCTGATGACGAGTCTCAATCGTGTTCTCCGCGCAGATTTTAGCTGCGCTTCTGGGTGGTCGACCCAGTCGCGATGTGGCTTCATACGTACCTCATTTCACTATTCTCCATTAGAACATAGAATTGTGGGGCAATTATGAAGAAGTGAAAATATTTTTGGTGCCGCAGGAGGGACTTGAACCCCCACGCCAAAGGCACTGGCTTCTAAGACCAGCGTGTCTGCCATTCCACCACTGCGGC
>RFNT01000124.1 GCA_009927045.1 bacterium
GTGGTGGTTTTTTGTTATTTGGCTAAATGGAGTGGGGGCCCAAATCATTCACGTGGAATGTATGAATCAAGTCACCACTCGAAGTATCACCGGCAGAATGCTGTATCCTATTTGTCGCGAAGTGCTTGTCCAATGGCCGGAGCTTCTAAAAGCATATGGGCCTAAGGCACGGTATGAGGGGTGGGTTCTATGATTTTAATTTTAGTTTCCACGGGTCATTTCGATCCCTTAATCCAAGCGTGCGATCGATTGAGCTCTCGGTATGAATTTTATGGTCAAATAGGGATGAGCTATACCGTTCCGTCATTTCCTCACATTAGGACGGCGCCCCCTCAGGAAATTGAAAAGCTGATTCGAAGCTCTGAACTGGTGATATCGCATGGGGGCACCGGAATGCTTTCGCAACTGTATGCAATGAAAAAGCGAACTGTGGTGGTCCCCAAACAGATTCGTTATGGGGAAGCTAATGACTCCCAAGTGGAGCTCGCAGTGAAATGGTGTGAATTGGGCATGGGGGTTTTGTGTTTGGATGTCGACCATCTTGAAGCCGCGATTGAAACCTGTAGAAAAACAGATTTGGTATTTCCTGAATTTCCAAAACTGGGGGATTACTTCAACATAGAAGGGAAGAGTACTTATGCTTAAAAAAGGGGATCGAGCTCCAGAGTTTAAAACGTTGACCCACCAAGGACAGACTGTGGAACTTTCTGATTTTCGTGGAAAAAAAGTAGTGCTCTGGTTTTATCCTAAAGCGGATACGCCGGGATGCACGGCGGAAGCGTGTGGGTTTAGGGATCGAAAATCTGCGTTCGAGAAGAAAAACACGGTGCTGCTCGGGGTTTCTTTCGATACGGTCGAGGAAAATGCTTCTTTTGCTCGAAAATTTGCCGTGGATTATCCTTTGCTGTGTGATACTCAACGAGAACTTGGCATCAAGTATGGGGCCTGTGCTTCTGAGCAAGAAGCGTATGCCCAGCGGATTGCTTATCTCATCGATGAAGCTGGAATGATTGAGGAAGTATTTCCAAAAGTAGATGCTCGGGCCTTTCCCGAGCAACTCTTGAAGCAGCTGAAGTAAGGGAGTTCATACGTTCATGGCACAGCGGTTAGAGGGAAAGAAAGTAGCAGAATCGGTCTATTCCCAAATCCTTTTAGATGTTTCACTCCTCTCGGTGGTTCCTAAGCTGACGGTGGTGTTAGTGGGGAATGACCCTGCCTCTGAAACTTACGTTCGGACCAAAGCAAAAAAATGCCAATCCTTAGGGTTACAAAGTGAAACCCTTCATTTCCCTGCAGATGTTTCCGAAGAAACGCTCATTCAGCAAATTCAAACTTTAAATGCAGATCCGACGACTCATGGAGTATTGGTCCAATTGCCGCTCCCTCAGCACCTCAACAAGCATCGGATTTTTGAAGTGCTGGATCCCTTGAAAGATGTGGATGGGTTAACAGCAGCCAATGCCGGATTGTTGGCTTTGGGACGACCCCGATTTGTTCCCTGTACGCCGTTGGGAGTGATGGAAATGCTCAAATTCTACGGGATTGATGTCGCTGGGAAACGAGCTGTTATTCTCGGACGAAGTGACATTGTGGGCAAACCGATGGCTCAGCTGCTACTCAATGAGAATGCCACAATCACTGTCTGTCACTCTCGATCCCGAGATGTAGAACTGATTTGTAAGGAAGCTGATGTACTGGTGGCTGCTCTAGGAAAGCCGAAATGGGTGGGACCAGCGATGGTGAAACCAGGGGCAGTAGTGATCGATGTAGGCATTCATCGGATCCATGGACATCTATGTGGTGATGTGGACTTTGAGGCAGTGGAAAACCAATGTCAGGCGATCAGTCCAGTCCCTGGAGGCGTCGGTCCGATGACCATTGCCATGCTGATGAAAAATCTCGTTTTGGCAGCTTCTCTGCAAGTTAAAAAGAAAATCAAAAATTAAAGCAGCCCATCTTTTTTCCAAATCGTGAGAAGATTATCAACTTGCTGACTGAGATTTCGTTCGTCTTGATCGTTGATAATTAAATGATCCGCCAGTTTTTTACGTTGCTCATCCGAACATTGAGCTTGGATCATTTGTTGCGCGAGTTCCTGTGAAATCCGATCCCTTTCCATGAGTCTCTTCATGCGAACTGCTTCAGGTGCGAGCACTATTACTAATTGGTCCAACGATTTCCGGTAACCCCCTTCAATTAAGAGCGCTGCCTCACAAACGACTAAACGGTGACCTTTTTGGTGTTCTGTTGAAGCCAACCGCTCAAATTCTGAGCGAACAATGGGATGAATCCAGTTTTCTAAAAGCTGCTTTTTATCTGGGTCCGCAAAAACAAGTTCCCGAACTTTTGCGCGGTCGATTTTTCCTTGGGTGAGAATTTGAGGACCAAAAGTAGAGATCACTTTTTTTTGAAGGTCTGAATCGCGATCTAAAAGGGACTTACTGATGGCATCCATATCGATGACAGGGATCCCCGCTTTTTTCAAGAGATCGGCCACGCGCGATTTGCCGGAGGCAATGCCCCCCGTCAATCCGACTTTTACTAAACGGCTCATTTGCTAAAGATACCTGGCAAACGGCGGTTTGTACAAAAACCAAAAACTTTCGGGTATAGTACCTTCATGAATCAGACGGGGTTACTCCAATTATTAGCTATCCCGACAGCGCCTTATCGTGAGGAGCGAGTTAGTCAGTGGATCCAAACCGAGTTACGAAAACATCAAGTCCCTTATTTCTGCGATACCTTCGGTAATTTGGTGGTGGGAGTGAGCAGTGAACAAGAATATCGAATTTTATTATCACAGCCAGAAAAAGAGCCCTTACGGATGTTTGTGGCGCACATGGATCATCCAGGATTTCACGGCACCCGGTGGAAATCGAGCTCTCAACTCGAAGTAAAATGGTTAGGCGGGACTCCTAGAAAACATCTCGTAGGGAGTGCTGTATGGCTTGCTTTGCCTGATGGCACCACCACTTCCGGAACTCTCGTCTCTGCGACATTAGATCGAAATAAAACCCACTTGGTCAAGGCAATGATTCGATGCGATCTGATCCCTGAAAAAGTGGATGCTAAGCAATTGTTTGGCGGGTTTGCTTTCAAGGCACCCGTCTGGAAGAAGGGGTCGTTAATTTATACCAAGGCCGCGGATGATTTAGTGGGCTGCTTTGTAGCAATCGAACTTTTAAAAAAGGTCATCGAGGATCGTCCTCGACGAGCCATTGCGCTTCTCACCCGAGCAGAAGAAGTGGGTTTTGTGGGATGTATTGCCCATGTAACGAGTTCTGGGATTCAAGAAGCGAAACGGCCTCTGGTATTCGTGAGTTTAGAGACCTCTCGGACGCTCCCAGGAGCGGAAATTGGGAAAGGGCCAGTCGTGCGCTTGGGGGATCGGGCGAGTATTTTTTCTGCAGCAGGCAGCGAAGTACTCCACCAAGTAGCTGAAAAAAAATTAAAGAAAAAGTATCAGCGCAGAATCATGGACGGAGGAACCTGTGAAGCAACGGTAGGAGTTGCTCATCGCATCCCCTCTATTGGTATCTCTATTCCGCTCGGGAACTATCACAATCAAGGGTTACAAGGCGGTCCAGAGTGTCGAGGTGAGCTGGGCCCAGCTCCTGAATTTGTCAGCATTTCCGATATTCAAGGAATGCTGAAGTTGTGTGAGGGCCTGTTAGAAGTCAATTTGCCTTGGGAAGATCCTTGGGAAAATCGTCGTCAACAATTGGGTAAATATTTGAAGGAGGGAAAACCCCTTCTGGAACGTTTCAGTTAGAGGCGTCGTCCCTTTTTCTTCTTACCCACTTTTGCAATTTTTTTCTTAGCTTGAGCGATGAATGGGATTGTTTTCTTCTTTTGTTTCCAGACAAAAGTGACCCGCTTGCTTTTGAATTGCTGGGGATCAAAATTAGTTCTGTGAAACTGGGCGAGAGTTTTACACTGATCTTTGGATTTGAGAGGTGAGAAAAACCGAATGTCTTGTTCTTCACCATTTACCTTTTCAAAATGGATCAGGATTTGACAGGAGTTTTGAGTGGAGGAAAGCCCATAAGCGGGAACGGTTCCCAAAAGAACGCTTAACACAATAAACAACTGGAGCATACGGTCCACGACCTCTTGGGGCCATCTAGGATTCAAGACTGAGACCAAGCTGAGTAGCGGGAGTTCAGTACATCAGGAGGCACGTGTGACGGAGGTGGGCATTCGAGTGTCTGTGTTCTAGTGGGATACAGTCGGTGTGGATTGCGAAGCTGGCCTTCTTTCAGAAACTCTATTCTCTTCTAAATCTAATCCCAATCGTGAGGCTACATATTGAAGCTGTTGGAGCTTCTTGGTTTTTTCCTGGCGTTGCTTTGCGAGGTGTTCCACTTTCTGGCTCGGGAGCTCTTTTTCAAGTTGATGAATAGCCCACGCGACATAGCGACGAGAGTGTTCTAACGAAGTAGGTCCTTGGAGCAAAGAAGTCCCCAGATGAGTTTCAAAAGTTTGGTCGAGGTGTGCTTGATCCGATGAACTTAACCACTGTTCATCAGAAACTTTGGAGGCGTAGCGGCTTTCGATGCGTGATTGCTCTTTTTTAAGCGCTTCTATCTGGTCAAGCACTCGAAGTTCTGTTTGAAGGTGTTGGTAACGGCTCTTCAACTGGGTGCGTATTTTAATTAAATCTTTAGCCAGTTTTTTCTGTGGGGCTGATGCCCACGTTACAGAAGTCAAAGCAGCTAGGAATAGAAAAAGACTGCTGAGAGACTGAATCGATTTCATACCTTATTTATCGACGGTTTATCTCAAGAAGCTGAATGCAT
>RFNT01000092.1 GCA_009927045.1 bacterium
GCTTCTTGGAGCTGCTCCATGAGTTTCAAAGCATTGTGCAAATGGCCACCCCGATCCGTGACTAAAACGAAAGGTTGTTTGAACATGCTGTTCAGTTTAACAGAGTGTGACCGATTCGTTTAGAGGGGCCGTTCAAAATTTACGTAAGGATTCTGCCGAAATCCGTGTCCCTGAAAGAACGATTGGGCTGCTTTGTTGTAGGTCTCAGTTTGGGCCCAGAGCGTCTTAGCTCCCAAAGTCCGAGCCAACTGCATGATTTCCTGCATCACT
This sequence comes from bacterium, assembly GCA_009927045.1. GTDB lineage: Bacteria > Bdellovibrionota > FAC87 > UBA2466 > UBA2466 > RFNO01. The sequence goes on from RFNT01000092.1 coordinate 271, forward strand.
TTTCCGCCAATGCCCTTTTTTCGGAAGCGATCTTCTACATAGAGCTCATCGATGTAAATGGTGAGTCCGCCTTTTTCCACGCTGTGATATTTTGTCAGAATCACATAACCGACTCGTTCTTCACCCATTTGAATAAAATAGGGGGTGGCGAGCGCTTCGTTGCGCAACAAACTTTTGACCCCGTCTTCAATGTGGATCACAGCTTCAAAATCTTCATCATGTTTGTACAGTGCTTCAATATACTCTCTCAACGTTTCCATTTCCGTTGAGTACACCCGAGTTAATTTTATCGCTTGCACGTCTGGCTCCTCTGGTTCATTTGAAGACGTATTTTAAGCACTCCTCCATAGACCTGACAAACGTTAACTTAAGGCCACGAGTAACTTCTGGTGCGAGCTCTTTAACGTCTCTTTCGTTGGCTTGAGGTAAGATCACTTTTTTCATTCCGGTTCTTTTAGCTGCCAACAACTTTTCTTTCACGCCACCGATCGGTAGAATCCGACCGGTCAGTGACAATTCGCCAGTCATGGCTAAATGTTTCGGAAACGATTGCTGGTTAAGGAGTGAATATAAACTACAAGCCATCGTCATGCCAGCAGAAGGCCCGTCTTTGGGTGTTGCTCCCTGGGGCACGTGCAGATGAATTTGATGCTTCTCAAAATAGTCAGCGTCTACTTTCAACTGAGGAGCCTTGCCCCGAATATAAGTGAAAGCAATATTGGCTGATTCCTGCATGACATCGCCTAATGAGCCGGTCAAGATCAGACCTCCTTTGCCAGGAGTCGCACGGCTTTCAATATACAGCACCTCTCCACCAAACGAAGTCCAAGCAAGTCCCGTAGCCACTCCACAGACACCTGTTTGCACATCCGTTTCCGGTAGGTAGGGAGGAACACCCAAAAACTTTTCGAGCGTTTTTGGCGAGTCGACCCGAATGGGTCTTCGATTCCCGCTCGCTATTCGATAAGCACCCTTTCGAAAAAGTTTGGCAAATTGCTTTTCTAAATTTCTAACTCCCGCTTCACGTGCATAGCGGTGGATGATCTCATAAATAGCAGCATCCGTGATTTCCATCTGCTTGGAGGAAAGGGCATTTTTTTCTCTCTGTTTGGGAATCAAATGCTTTTTAGCAATGTGGAATTTTTCTTTGTCGGTGTATCCCGAAAGCGCAATAACTTCCATTCGGTCCAAAGAGCAGCCGGGATAGTATCCACACTATTTGCAGTGGTTACAAAGAACACTCGGGAGCAATCCACCGGAAGGTCTACGTAGTGATCCATGAAATCCTTGTTCTGTTCAGGATCCAGGACTTCCAGCAGAGCAGAAGCTGGATCTCCGGCGTGACTGTGGTTTCCTAACTTGTCGATTTCATCTATCAGAAAAACAGGATTTTCAGTGCCCGTTCGTTTGAGACCTTGGATGATTTTTCCAGGCATCGCACCGACGTAAGTTCGGCGATGACCTTTAATTTCCGCTTCATCTCGCATTCCGCCCACACTGAAGCGATAAAACTTTCTTCCCAACACTTCTGCTAACGACTTTCCTAAGCTGGTTTTCCCTGTGCCCGGGGGCCCCACCAAACAAAGAATGGTTCCTTCTGATTGCCCTTTGAGTTTTTTTACGGCCAGGAACTCCAGAATGCGTTCTTTCACGTCCTTCAAACCATAATGGTCTCGATTCAATATTTTAGTTCCTCTTTCCAAATCTACATTTTCGGAACTGATTTGGCCCCAGGGCAATGAAGTGACCCAATCCAGATAATTGACGGCGACCGAGTATTCTGACGAAGACTCGTTCAGAGTCGCTAACTTTTCAAACTCTTCATCAATACGACTTCGCACTTCAGTGGAAAGCTGTTTTCCTTGGAGACGAACACGAAACTTCTCATCGAGCGAGTTTTTATCTCCGCCCTTGCCCAATTCCTTCTGAATCACTTTCAATTGCTCATGCAGATAAAACTCCCTTTGAGCTGCAGAGACCTTTTGATTGATTTCATCAGAAATTTGCTTCTGAACGGCTTGTACGTCCTGCTCTTTTTTTAAGATGAGCAAAAGTCGATGCAAACGCTCTTTCACATCACCATGGGAAAGAAACTCTTGGTAGTCCTTTACATCTCGAACAAAAACCGAAGCAATAAAGTCTGCGAGTTTCCCCGGACCATCGATGTTCACCAGAGCTACTTTAACTTCTTCAGAGATGAGCGGATTGTCTTTTGCCAAGGTTTTAAACTGAGTCAAAGCACTTCGAAGCAAAGCTTCCAACTCGGTATCCCGCTGCATTTTCTCATGGATGTACTCAACTTTAGCTACAAAAAGCGGTTCTTGAGAAACCAGTCCTTTTAACTCAAATCTTTGAAGCCCCGACAGCAACACGCTGATTTGGTTGTCCGGTAAATTAATTTTCTTTATGACTTTGGCTAAAACCCCATAAGGATGAAAGGGGGTTTTGGAGCGACTTTTTCGCTTCAATTCTTCGCCCATAGTTCCTTCTACGGGAACTCCTGTGACCGATGTGCTGGGGCCTGTTCCAACGGGTTTTTCACTGTGCGGTTCTTGGATGAGGACGACCCCCACATAGTCATTGGAGGTTCCTGCCTTATCAATGGTTTGAGTGAGCTTCCCTTCCGGTAAAATCACCGGAATCACCATGCCCGGAAACAAGGTCGCTTGGGAGATGGGCAAAAGCGGGAGAACCGAGGGAAAGGTTTGCTCGAGAGGAACAATCTCAACATACTCCGGCACCAACTTCTTTTTCTTGGCCTCGGTCTGCTTTTCAAAGGATCCTAACCCGGTTTTTTCTTCATTTGAGTACATAGCGTACAGGTATACTATGTTCTCTTTGCTCCGAGTCAACCTTTCGAGTCCAGATTTTAAGCAAAAAAAAGCCCAGGCGGAAATGCCCAGGCTCTTCCATTAAAGAATTGAAATTAAAAGCTTATTTTGAAGCAGCTTCAGGTCGCTGGCTCAGACAAGCATCCACTTTTTTGGAAAGCTCGCCCTTACCTGCGGCTTCTTTGGAAGCGCGCTCTGTTCCGGCTTTCTTCTCAACGCTCTCGACAGCTTTCTTTTCAGACCCGGAGTGTTCGTCTTTCTTATCTTCTGCAAAGCTCGGACTGATACAAACGACTGCTACTAAAACCCACAACAACTTTTTCATGTGCTCTCTCCTATTCGTGCCACTACTGGACACCCCCCGGGGCCATTTCGGAACACCCAGGCTCAGCAGCAAAAATGCAAGGGGTATACCAAGAGAAGTTCAGTGCCTGCATGCTCTTAGAATACGGAAGTTTTTGCCGAAAGCACTCTGGTTTACGTGCCTCTCACTGAGCTATCTCATCAAAATGATTATTGGCTTTTGTTGACTAAACTTCATTCAGGGAGATGACAATTTTCAGCATGTGCAAACCGGACTACCTCACACAACATCGCGACGGATAACTGTTCCCGAGCAAATTGGTAGAAGCTGAAGTGCAACCGGACACCACCATTACATATGCATAATCTTCGGCATAGAGATCCGCGACCCATTCCCACGAATCACTCATACCTAAAGCAGTTCCCGATTGACAGGCTAAGGCCCACTCACTGGCAGTACAGAGCCCGCCTCGATTGTTTTTTTGATAGCATCGGTTGGAAGCTGATAGCCAATCGGCAGCAATTTCGGCTTGAGTTGAAATACAAAAAGGCTTTGAACTGAGGTTTCCAGCAATCAAGGTAAATCCACTGGGACACCGAGAGAGCAACTGTCCCTGCGTCGCTGTTTGGAGCGCTTCGCCGGAGCTTTCTTTCTCAAGAGTGGTTGTTACAGCCAACGTATTTGCGCTTGGAGAATATTTTTCCCTCGGATAACTCGCAGGCGGTGTCAGCGACACATCTTCCACTTGGATCCAAACAAAGTTTCGAGTCCGAGAAAAGAGCTGCTGCCATTGATTGTGCGATAAAGTCACGGCCTGGTTGAAGACTCCTTGAGAAAATTTGACCTGATAAGTATCAGGGATTTCTTTACCCAGACGGTTTCCTCCCTGAGAGGCATCCCAGAACGTCAGCCGAATCGAGCGATTGCCCTCCATGGGTTTTCCCGTATTTCGATCTTGGAGTTTTTTTTGATAATTCAAGGTGAAAGGCACCGACCAACCCTGCAGAGTCAAAATAAGTACCCCCAGTGCGAGCAAAGCTTTCAAGGCAACCTCCCCCTTTCTTTTCGGAAAAAAGTTCAAGAATCCTTACCATTCGGACGCGGAGCGCTACTTCTTCTGCTTCTCCTTCCGTATTTGACACTTTCCACGGGGGAGGCTTACCATCTATTTCTCTTTTTTTGAAAGGAACCCTTATGGACACTAAATCAATCGAAAGTCTCGTACAAAAACATGCTCCGGAATTTAAAGCTGAGGCTTTAATTGGAGAAGATTTCAAAACACTCTCGCTGGCCGATTTCAAAGGAAAATGGGTGTGCTTATTTTTCTATCCTTTAGATTTTACGTTTGTCTGCCCGACGGAAATCACGGCATTCAACGATGCTCATCGTTCATTCAAAGAAGCCAATTGTGAAGTGATCGGATGCTCTGTGGATAGCAAATTCACTCACTTGGCTTGGTCCAAAACACCTCGCAAAGATGGCGGCTTGGGAAAACTCACAATCCCATTGCTCGCAGACATCACCAAGAAAATTGCGCGAGATTATGGTGTGTTAGTCAACGAAGCCATTGCCCTTCGCGGACTTTTCATCATTAACCCTCAAGGCGTAGTTCAATATAGCGTAGTTCATGATCTCGGTATTGGACGGAACGTTGACGAAACCTTGCGAGTGTTAAAAGCGCTTCAGGAAGTTGCTAAAACTGGCGAAGTCTGCCCAGCTAACTGGACACCTGGAAAATCAACCATGAAGCCAGATCCAGAAAAATCAAAAGAGTATTTCCAAAAAGCTTAATATTGGAAACAGAAGAAGGCGTTCATCTATCGATGGGCGCCTTTTTTATTTCTTCCAGCGATTGCCGCCTTTTTCTAAGTTACGGACGTACTCCATAAAGTTTTCGCGACTATCCAAATTTTGTTGAGAATGCCGGTTCCTATTGTGACCGCCTCCATGTCGCCCGCCATGATGGTTGTGGCGCTGAGATTGTGGCGCATGAGATTGCCCGTGTTTTTGCTGCCCACCGCTTTTGTTATCAAGCTTTCTTTCGGCAGCAGCAATCAATAATTCACTGACTAAGTTCTCAAGAGAGGTCTTGTTCATTCGGGAAAGCAAATCGAGCTTTCGAAAAAGAGCCTGTGAAATGGGAACATTGAGCGACGCCGGATATTGCTTAGAAAAAATAGGATCGGGGACTCCACCTTGGTGGCGATGATCCTCTAAGTAGTCTTCCAACTTGATTTTCAAATCTTTTAAAACTTCTTCACGGCTCATTCCCTGCACTTTGCATTCGCTGATCTCCACTACTTCCGCGACAAATAATTTCAAGCTTTTGTCGTAGCGCACCGTGAGCGTGTAATCGTCTCCCTCCTTGAAAACTGCAGTGGGACGAGTCTCAGCGACAGGTCGGCTTTCCGAAACTGCGGCTTGTTCAACAGCACGATCTTCAATGAGTGTTTCTTCTTTTTCTTTCAGAGCTTTCTGGGTTTTGGAAGCTGGCACTTTGGGACTTTTTTTCTTAGCGGCCACTGGGGCTTTTTCTGGGACCATGTTCAATACATCCTTTGATTATGAAATACGAACTCCCCTTGTAGGGGTCTGTGAGAATGGGTATCGCGCGATTTATAAAAGGATTTGATCCAGAGTACAAGCTAAAACATTGTTTTTATCCCACTCTTTACGAACGCCATATAAATTATTAATTTTAAATACTTAGAAACAAACCCTTCTTATTGGATGTTTTTAGTCTTACTTCTTGACTTGGCTCAGCAAAGTTTACATAATAAGAAAAACAACTAATAAGACCTTTTGAGTCCAGTAAGAATAGCCAGGTCTTATTAAGAGGTAACTGCATGATTCGGGTCAATAAAAAAGTAGAGTATGGGGTTTTGGCCCTGCTGTATTTAAATGAGCAGGAATCAAAATCAGCCAGCGTGAGAGAAATGGCTGCTAACTGTGCAGTGCCCGAAGCACTGCTCTCGAAAGTCATGCAGTCCATTAAAAACGTTGGCTATGTGAGTGCTGTTTACGGTAATCAAGGTGGATACAAACTCGCGAAGTCGATTGCTGAAATCAATTTGCTCGACCTCACTCAAACCTTAGATGGTCCGATCCAAGTCGCCGAATGTTTGGATCCCGATAATGGAGACTGTCCGGCACGGCTGTCTTGTAAAATTATTGATCCCATGCACGTGCTGAATCAAAAAATTATTGAACTTTTTCAGGCCACTTCTGTACAGCAGTTAGCAGTAAAGAGTGACCCCCTCGTTGAGGGAAAGGCGGCCCAAGTATGAAATTCCCAATTTATTTAGATAACAACTCCACGACTCCCATTGATCTCAGAGTCGTGGAAGCCATGATGCCCTACCTCACAGAGAAGTTTGGAAATGCTGCAAGTCGCTCGCACGCTTACGGTTGGGAAGGTGAAGAAGGAGTTGAGCAAGCTCGTGCCCAAGTAGCTGCGCTCATTGGAGCCAACCCTAAAGAAATCGTGTTTACCAGCGGTGCCACCGAGAGCATCAACATTGCGATCAAAGGCGCCTATGAAATGTATGGCGAAAAAGGAAATCACGTCATTACTTGTGTGACGGAACACAAAGCCACTTTGGACTCTGCAAAATATATTGAAAAACACGGGGCCCAAGTCACTTATTTGCCTGTAGACTCTTTGGGACAAATTGATTTAGAAGCTCTTAAAAAAGCAATCACACCCCAGACTATTTTGATTTCCCTGATGCACGCTAACAATGAAATGGGAACAATCCATCCCATCGGAGAAATCGGTAAAATTGCGAAAGAGAAAGGGATTCTCTTTCACGTCGATGCCGCACAAACGGCTGGTAAACTCCCCATCGACGTGAACCAAATGAGCATCGATATTCTCTCAATCTCGGGGCACAAGTTATATGGCCCCAAAGGGATTGGAGCCTTGTATGTACGTCGCTCGAATCCTCGAGTGCGATTGGCACCCGTAGTTCATGGGGGCGGTCATGAAAGAGGGTTACGTTCAGGGACTTTAAATGTTCCAGCGATTGTTGGCTTGGGCAAAGCTGCTGAATTGGCGAAAGCTGAGATGGCATCTGAAACTCAACGGTTACTAGCACTCCGAGAGCGTTTGTATCGCGGAATCACTCAAGAACTGGATGAAGTCTATCTGAATGGGCACCCCACTGAACGTTTGCCTAATAATTTGAATTTATCGTTTGCTTATGTTGAGGGAGAAGCGCTCATGATGGGCTTCAAAGAACTCGCAGTTTCTTCTGGCTCTGCCTGTACTTCTGCTTCGTTGGAACCGTCTTACGTTTTAAAAGCAATGGGCGTAGGAGAAGATTTAGCGCACACTTCTATTCGATTCGGTTTGGGTCGATTTACAACAGAAGAAGAAGTCGATTTTGCAGTTAAAAAAGTAGTGGGCACAGTGAAGCGACTCAGAGAAATGTCGCCGTTATATGAAATGGCTAAAGAAGGCATTGATTTGAAATCGGTTCAGTGGAATCCCCACTGATTAAGGAGAACTCTATGGCGTACGGACCAAAAGTTATTGATCACTTCAACAACCCTAGAAATGTCGGATCCTTAGATAAAAATGATCCGGCAGTAGGAACTGGTGTAGTGGGCGCACCCGAATGTGGCGATGTCATGAAGCTGCAATTGAAAATCAATGATGCCAATGTGGTTGAAGATGCTAAGTTTAAAACGTTCGGCTGCGGAAGTGCGATTGCGAGCTCTTCGTTAGCTACTGAATGGGTCAAAGGTAAAACTGTGGACGAAGTGCTTAAGATCAAGAATACGGATATTGTGAATGAACTGGCCCTACCTCCAGTAAAGATCCATTGTTCTGTTTTAGCGGAAGATGCGATTCGGGCGGCAATCGCTGATTACAAGAAAAAACAAACCTCTAATACGGGAGCAGATGGTCAATCATGATTCAACTGACCGAAAATGCAGTAAAGCAGATCAAGCGTTTCCGAGACGATGAAAACTTGCCTGAAGGAGGCTTGAGAATTGCTGTGGTTGGAGGGGGTTGTAGTGGTTTGTCTTACAAACTGGAGTTTCAAAAAGATCCCGCCCCTACCGATAAGGTGTTTGAACAACAAGGGGTAAAAATTTTTGTAGATCCCAAGAGCTTTCTCTACATAAAAGGGCTCACCTTGGACTATAGCGGTGGACTCAACGGAACGGGATTCACATTCTCTAATCCCAATGCTTCCAAAAGTTGTGGTTGTGGCACCTCTTTCTCCGTCTAAAACTTGCATTTATTGCAACCAGGATCTAGCCCAGAGAATATTCTCTGTTCTTCCTGTAAAAAAGTTCAGCCGGTTCCCTCTCCTCAGCCGTCGTACTTTTCTCTGTTGGGTTTTGAGCCCATGTTAGATCTTCCGGAATCCGAACTCAGAAATCGGTTTTATTCGTTATCTCAAAAAGTGCATCCGGATACCCATGTCCTAAAGGATAGCTATGAACAGAGTCATGCTTCCCAGTGGAGTGCTCTGCTCAATCGGGCTTATCAAACATTACGCACCCCCCACTCACGAATCGACTATCTGTTGGAATTATTTCCAAAGCCTGCTCAACTCCGTCCGAACATACCCACAGATTTAGCGGAAAGTTTTTTTGAACTCCAAGAACTGATTTCAGAAGGTGATGCGCTCGGGGCTATCCAGCAATTTGAATCTCAGTTGCAATCAGCGCAGGAACGCTATCAATCGGATTGGCAGAAATTAGTAAGTGCTTGGAAGTCAGCTCCAGAAAAGAGCGCTCTGATTGCTCAGCTCCATCAGTTGAACCACCACTTCAAATATTTAGCTTCTTTGAAAGAAAACCTAAAAAAATTACAGGGGCGTTTATGATTGTTGGCATTGATTTGGGAACTACGCACAGCCTGGTGAGCGTGATTGAAAAAGGAAGGCCTCGCCTCTTTGTCGGCGAGGACGGGAATCCTCTAGTTTCCTCAACTGTTTATTTTCCTGATCATGGAACTCCTGAAGTCGGCACTTCTGCGCAAAAAAAGCGAGTTTCTGAAGCAGAGCGAGTCGTATTCAGCGCTAAACGCTTTATGGGGAAAGGCCTGGAGGACATCGGATCCTGGAAAGGCCTACTCCCTTTTGACTTTTCTCCAAGCTCCGATCAGATGGTTCGTTTCCAAGTAGGTAAGAAATCTTACACTCCCATTGAGATTGGCTCCTTCGTACTTAAAAAACTCAAACTTCTGGCGGAATCGCAATTGGGAGCTTCTGTTTCAAAGGCAGTGATCACCGTTCCAGCTTATTTCAATGATTCTCAACGGCAGGCGACTAAATTTGCAGGCGAGTTGGCAGGGTTGGAAGTGGTTCGGATCGTTAATGAACCGACGGCGGCTTGCTTGGCCTACGGGCTCGATAAAAAAACCCAAGGAACAGTTGCTGTTTTTGATTTGGGGGGTGGCACTTTTGATATTTCTATTCTCAGAATTTCAGAGGGCGTCTTTGAAGTCTTGGCAACCAACGGGAATACTGCTCTCGGAGGGGATGACTTCGATCAAGCGCTCGCTTTAGCTCTGCGAAAAGAAATCACTCAAAGCACCAGTCTGGATCCCTTTGAAGAAACCACAGGACGCGCTTTACTGTTAGCTGAGTGTGAAAAAGCCAAGAAACTTCTATCCGGTCAGGAAACTACCGCTTTGGAATGGCAGTCTCATGGAAAAGTTTTTCGTAAAGTAATCACCCGTCAGGAGTTCAATCAAGCTATTGAGCCTGTTTTACAAAAAGCGATTGAGCCGTGTATCAAGTGTCTGGAGGATGCGGGGCTTTCAGCTTCTCAATTGACTGATGTGATTCTGGTCGGTGGCAGCACGCGCGTTCCTCGAGTTCGAGAACTAGTGAAAGATCTTTTCAAACGAGAACCCATTTGTTCTTTAGACCCCGATCACGTGGTAGCTATGGGCGCTGCCGTTCAGGCCAATATTCTGGCTGGGAAAACTCAAGGAATGCTTCTCCTGGATGTGATCCCCCTGTCTTTGGGGATAGAAACCATGGGAGGAGTGGTCAGTAAAATCATCCATCGCAACTCGACAATTCCCATTTCTGCGACGGAACATTATTCCACTTATGTGGATGGACAAGTTTTCGTAGATATTCATGTGCTTCAGGGCGAACGAGAACTGGCTCCGGATAATCGCAGCCTAGCTCGGTTTCAACTCAAAATTCCGCCACTTCCCGCGGGAATCCCAAAAATTGAAGTTGAGTTTGTAGTGGATGCGAACGGAATCTTGAGTGTTCGAGCGATGGAATTGCGAACAGGTCAAACAGCGACTGTTACTGTGAACCCCAGTTATGGACTGACGGATCAAGAGGTCGAAGGAATGCTCATGGCTTCTTTTGAGAATGCAGAATCCGATTTTGATAAACGGTTTTTAATTGAAGCGGAACTGGAAGCGGAAAGTCTCATCCGCGCGACTCAGAAATCGCTGTCCCAAGGGAGCCAATTGCTTCAAGAAGAACAAAAAGAAGCCATTGAGAGTGCCATTCGACGCTTACAGAAGAGTTTGACTACCAAAAATAGAGAAGAAATCAAAAAAGCCACTGAGTGGCTCAAATCAACCACTGAGCAGTTTGCTCAAGATTTATTGAATCACGCGTTGCAAAACGCTCTGAATAACAAGGAGATTACCTAATGAAGTGGACAGATATTGATGAAATAGCCATTGCACTTTGGGAAAAACATCCAGATCAAGACCCTCTGACACTCCGCTTTACTGATCTCCATCGCTGGGTAACCGAACTCCCTGGCTTCAGTGACGATCCGAAGCGCTCGAATGAAAAAATCCTAGAGGCCATTCAAATGCGATGGCTCGATGAGCGTGATTAGAAAATCCAAACTACTCATCGCATTATTTTTCTCGTTGTTTGGTAACAAAAATTAATAATATCTGATTCTTTCTTCCCACATCAGAAATGCCTGTGTTACCGTTATTAAAGTTCGTGTTCCGCCGCTCGAGCGGTTCTTTATCCATATAAACAAGTAGTTTAGCCACGCCACCAAGGAGGCCACCTATGACCGGAATGGGCAGGATGTTGGTAGTATTTGCGCTGTTAACCGCGGGACACTTATCGTTTGGGGTTCGTGTAGAGCTCTCTGGCTCTCAAACCGAAGCCAAATTAGAAACCCGATTGATTCCCTCACGCACTTCGCAAGTGAACAGTGTGGAAGTTGAACTCACTGTACCAGCGATAGAAATTGTTCGAGATGAAGCCGGTTTTGATGCACTGACGGTATCCAAACTCTCTCCCTCACCTCTTTTGGGCAATCCTGAAGTTTTGGTGACTGGAGCTCTTGTAGCTGTTCCAGCAGGCCATGAACCTGAATTGGAAATCGCTCAAGTAGAGCACAAGACTCTTGAAAATGTGCGAGTACGACCCGCTCAGCAAGAATGGCGTTGTGGAGGCCCCAAAGGGAGCTTCACTTTCAATTCCGGTCTTTACCAGTCAAGTTCACTCTACCCAGCCCACTGGGCACAGCTGGAAGACGTAGGTTCTCTGGGAGGTGTTCGTTTGGTTCGATTGGCACTTCAGCCAGTGCGTATGCACATGAATCAAAATCAACTGTTAGTGGCGACTCGTCTGCAAGCAAGAATTCAATTCAGAAAAACGAACCGGTCCGCAGTACCTCAGTCGGTTGCTCCTGGCATTCTTGAAAATATTCAAGCAAGTACAGTGAACGGCAAAAGTCTTTCTGCTTGGATCCGAAGTGCTACTCGGGGAGATCGAATGCTGATTGTGGCGGCCGATACGTTGAAAGATGCTTTGGCACCCTATGTGGCTTGGAAAAGACAACAAGGACTTCAAGTCGATGTAGTGACTTTAACCGAGGCTGGCGGAAACAAAGAGGCCATGCAAAAATACCTCCGCACAGCTTATGAAACGACTCCTGTGAAGCCTACTTATTTGCTGTTTGTTGGAAACAAGGACACACTTCCTGCGTTTAAGGAATCCACGGGTTCTGGTTCAGCTGCCTCTGACTATCGCATGACTCTCTTAGCAGGCGATGATGCGATTCCTGACGTGTTTTATGGTCGCTTCCTAGCCGATTCCGTTGAAGAACTGAACACCCAAATCCAACGAACAATTGCTTATGAGAAGGATTCAGGAGCTCATAGCTGGCGACGACAAGGAATGACCATTGCCAGTGATGAAGGATCCGGGCCGAGCGATGAGGAATATGCCGGTCAAGTCCAAGAAGCTCTTAAAGCAGGAACCTATTCCTCTGTGGATAGCTTCTTCCAAGGGGAAAAAACGGCAACTGCTGCGAATATCTTGGAAGCACTTAAAGCAGGTCGCAGTTGGATTTCCTACTTTGGTCACGGCAGTGGAACTTCCTGGGGATCGGTGAACGATAAGTTCTCTGTCTCCACAGTTGCTGAAGTAGAAAACTCCGGAAAACTCCCTGTGCTCATCGATGTTGCCTGTTTGAATGCAAGTTGGATGAATATTCTAAAATGCTTCGGGAAAGCTTGGATGACCCAATCAAATGCACAAGGTCCCACGGGAGCAGTAGCGTATTACGGAGGATCCGTCAGTATCAGTTGGCATCCGCCCGCTGTCATGAGTGTTGGGATTGCGAAAAGACACTTTGAGAACTCAGTTCGAACTGTCGGTTCTTCAGTGATGGCAGGTCAACTCTATCTGTTAGAGCAAATGGGAACAAGCTCAGCTACGACAGATAATCTTAAATGGTACAACTTGTTTGGAGATCCCTCGTTAGTTGTAAAGAGCGAGTAATTGCTCAGTTGATTCTCAAGGGGTGGGGCCACTGGCCTCGCCCCTTTTTTATTTTTTCTTTTCTGAAGGTGAAGAAAGGACTCGGGTCGCCGGAATTTTCACTTGGTATATAGACGGACACTCTTTTCCAGTAATCCAAAGACTTTTTCCATCAAAAGCTATCCCATCAATGACTGGACACTGATCTTTCTCTGGGAGTTCCCACATTCCTGACATTTTTCCAGTCTTCAGATCAATACTGAAGATAGATCCTCGATGAGTGCTGAAACTGGAAGTCCATAACCGTTTTCCATCCCATGCCAGATCTTCCAATTCATTGGCATCCGTTTCTAATGAACGCACCCACTTTTCTTTTTTGAGATCAAAGAAATGCAATTTGTTACTAAAATTGCCCGTCACCACTAACTGACCCTCGATACTCTCAATGCCCCACCCATGGGGCTCAGGAAGTGATGCTATTTTTTTAAACTGAAGCTGTTTGTTGTTGAGTCTTCCTCGATAGAGGCCATCGTTTGAAAAACTCAAATTGTAGAGTTCACCTCGGAACCATTTAATGCTTTCACTGTACTCGGAGGCAGGAGTGAATTGCTCAAGCACCGTCCCATCACGAGGATCTATTTTGAGAATGGCTTTCGGAAGCGCATGCCATAGAAAGCCCGCATGAAAATCCAGCCCCTCTGAATAGCCAGAATGCGGTATTTTCTTAATAATTTCAAGTTTTTGACTGTTGGTCCCGAAGAGAGTTCCCGCTTGAAAAAGACACAAGAATACAAT
>RFNT01000041.1 GCA_009927045.1 bacterium
CCGTTCCTCGACTCCGGCGCGTAGGCATCATCAATATTGAATCCCGCGGATTAGAAGCGGTGGCTTTTCCAGCTTTGGAACAAGTCCGTGATATGTACCTAACTGGAACCGATCTCAAAGTTGTCGAGTTGCCCCGCCTGAGGTACGTCAGCTCTCGTTTAGTCATTCAGGAAAAAAATCTTCAGTTCCTAAATTTGCCTGAACTCCAGGAAGTGGGACGTTTCATTTTGAATGGCTGCCAAAATTTAGAATTCGTTTTCGCTGATCGGCTCCGAGAAGTGGGGTCGTTGAGAATGGACAACAATCCGGCTTTGAATCCAGCAAGTTCTGAAAACCTTCGAAAAGTCACTCGAGTCATGACTGAAGAGGAGCTCGCATTCATCAAAAATGCTCAAGAAGAAATGCGATTGTTTAAGCGTCGGTTAATGGACAACACTCTCAATCAGCCACCTATCCGGCCCACCGGGCATGAGACGCATTTTGATTCGTTTGGACTGATTAAAAATTACTACGATTGGTACCCTTACGAATATTCTCGTTACTGGGATGTGATCGGCCCGTGGGGTTACACGTTCTTTTACACTTCGTTTCCTCCGTTCTTTTATCCCTATTGAATCCAGGGAACCAAAAGCGGATCAGAAAACAAAATATACATTCGAGTATTGCTGGTGGCAGAACCGCCATTATCTTTCGTGAGTTTATTATTCGCCAAAGTGTAAATAGACCCGATAGAGACTTCTGCATCCGATTGTAGGTACTCGAACAGGTTTGAATTGAAGCGATGATTGACCTCCGTTAACGAAGGAGCAGTTGCCCCAAACGTGCTCACGGCGCCCTGCAAACTTGCGGGATCCTCGTTAGGAAACAACTCTTTTTCAGCAATCACCGGAGCTGAATTTTGAATGGCTCCATTAGTGCAGGCAACATTAAAAATAAAAGATAAGCTCGTCTCGGAATCAGGAAGAGATTTGACCTGATTCGTTGAGAAGGAAGCCCCATCGCTGCCCCAACCACTCCAGGAACTGGCACTTCCATGCCCTCGATAGTTGATAATGGCATATCCTTTTTGAGCTTCGGCTATGACTGTTCCATTTTTGGCTTGCTCGCCGCCGTATTGGGTATTGAATTCCAAGTTCTTTGGATTGGCACTCTTTCGAATGCTCTCCATGTTCCCAGTATATTTTCCAGGATAATTTTGATGGTGAGCTATCAACATGACTTTTTTATTTCGATAGCCTGCTTGATACAAAGCCTGATATCGCTTCAATTTATTCACGATCATTTGGCCTTGAACTGCATTCTTAATGGGATACCGTCCAATCGAAATATCTGAAATGGCATCGGTGCCGGAAACTAAACTGTAAGAGTAATCCCCTACTTTACCACTGGAATCTTTCATGGGAATGTTTGTTTCGTCTCCCAAAAGTAAAACTGCGTCTAAGTTCCATTTTTTATATTCGGCATTTAAAACTTCTTTGAGCGCTGTGGGCTTCAAGCCCGCTAAAGCCTCCAATCGATAAACCTCAAGCCCCTGCCCTTGATACAGTTGCTTGATATCCTCTGCAGCTTTTTGATGAATGGGGGCATAAACAATGAGGACTTTTTTTGCTCGAGCTACTTTGGCCTGTCTACGGAGAAAACTCTCACCATTGAGAGTTAATTGAGCAATTTGTTCAGCCGCGAATTGAGAAACTGGCTTGGGCTCTTCGTCCTTCAACTCTTCATCCACTCGAATTAGCCTGATTCTTAAAGTCTCATACACCCTCAACTCCCGTTTAAGGGGATGATAGGCAGCCGGGGAAAAAGAAATAGGAAGGATCGTTACTGGGCCCAGTTTACCCCGCCGACCTAACATGACTCGAGAACTGCCATACCAACGATTTTGCAGATACGCTTTATGATCCATCGTAAAAGTGGGCGTCTCAGATTCAAGTACGTCTGCTTGGGCAGGATACAGTAAGACATTGTGATAGGTTTTGTAGTTTCCCGGAACAACTTCAAATCGATATTGGGATTTCTCACTAACCGCTAACCAGCGGTGGATGAGGGGCGTCTCTGGAAGCCCTTCATGTCCAGTTTGGAACCCCTCTCCGTGAATCGGTAATCTTGAAAACGTCCTTCCTTGGCTTTTAACTTTCTCAAGAGTGAGCTCCTCAGGAGTTAGGTTCAATTCAATCTCCATCTCCGCGTTATCCATTTCAAACCACTTCACTTCAACGGAGAATGCCTGGAGGGAAACCAAAGTGCTGAAGATTAAAAATCCAAAGCGAATCATGAAAAACCTCCCGAAAAAAGGTTTATGGCCGATCTTCTTCAGTTTAAGTCAATCGAGAGAACTCGGGACAAAGAATTTTGAATGGTCTTAACAGGTG
>RFNT01000077.1 GCA_009927045.1 bacterium
CTGAAGATCCCCTGTGGCAGTTGCCTGCAAGAGCTGTAATAAAGAACTCGTCAGCCTGGGGAGAACGGCTTGAGTTTCGGGATCCCCCATGCGCGTGTTGATTTCCAAAACCCGGGGCTGGTGGTGTTCATCTATCATTAACCCTAAAAAAAGCACTCCTCGAAAATTAAGCTGACGTTTTTGAATATTTTGCAAAAGAGGATCAACAATCCGCTGATGGATTGTTTTCTCCAATTCAGCATGGACATGAGGGGAAGGTGAGATAGCTCCCATGCCCCCCGTATTGGGACCTTGATCCGCATCAAAAACACGTTTGTGATCGGTAGCAGTGGCCAAAGGGATGAACGACCGCCCATCGCAAAATCCGATATAACTGATTTCTCTTCCTGGTAAAAAATCTTCCGCTAATACCCGTTGATTACTTGTTCCAAAAAGATGATCTTTCCAAACTGCGCGAGCAAAAGCTTCAACCTCTTTTTTTGAATGGGTAATCACCACTCCTTTACCACTGGCTAATCCATCCAGTTTCAATACCCACGGACTGTGGTCGGGGTGGGACGATTTCAATAAAGCCGCTTCCGATTCAAATATCTGAAAAGGAGCTGTAGGAATTCCAGCTTCAACTAAGAAATGCTTTGCGAATATTTTACTCGTTTCCAGTTGAGCAGCTTCCCGGTTAGGACCGACTACGGCAATCCCAGCTTTTCTGAAACAATCTGCGTAGCCCAGTTCTAAGAAGCTTTCAGGACCAATCACCACGAGCCCTATGGAGTCCCGGTGTGCCTGAATTACGAGCTCTTCACGGGATAAATGCTCTGGGAAATGAGAAAATCCTTCCAGGCGGGTTCCGGCATTGCCCGGAAATAGCCAAATGTGGTGACACTCCCCTTGGTGTTTCAATTTCCAAGCAAGGGCATGTTCCCTGGCGCCAGAACCAAGTATCAGTACGTTCAAAAGAGCACTCCTTAAGAACTCAGAGTTCCTGTAGCGCCTTTATAGCAGGAATATAATTGGGGTGGTAGGACAGGATGGTTTGGATCTCGCGATTAGCTTCTTCTTTCTTGTTCTGAACTTTGTAAAGTTTATATTGAAGGAGATGCGCAGCGGCTGATTTGGGTTCCGCTAAAAGTGCGGAATTGAGATCCACTTGGGCTTCCGATAAGTTCCCAAGGCGACTTTTCGCTTCTGCTCGAATCACATAGCCGTAAGGCCCAAACTCACTTAAATTACCCCCGAGGCGGACTAGGGACCTACGTAAATCATCATTTTTGGGTTCTGAACGAAGCAGCGCCCCTAAGGCGATCACTCGATTCATGAGGCCCCCCTTGTCGGCAAGCATTTGAAGCCGTTGGTTTTCCACTGGACCATTCCCATTCATGAGGAATGCAATAAAAGTGGTTCCCAATTCTTTTTCATCTTCGCGCGTGTTTCCCATTACCTGGGAAAAGACGTTCAAATATTCCTTATAATCAACCCCCTCTTGGTAAAAGCCCCAGGGGGCAGGGCTAAAGATTTCAAACAGCGGATCTCGGGTAAGCATTTTTCTAAGCGTGAGCCGGGCCTCGTTGTAATCCCGCGAACCCAAGAGGAACAGAGAGTAATAAATATAGCTCAACCAGCGATCGGGTGAAGCATCAATTGCCAAGCGAAAAGAAGCTCGAGCTTCTTCTCTTTTTCCCAACTCCGTCTTAGCAAATCCTTTGTAGATATGAATGAGCCATAAATCGGGTACTTCAACTTCGGCAAGCTGCAAATAATCTAGGGCATGAGCGTAGCGTTGTTGTTTGATATAAGTTCGGCCTAAGTTGAATCGGGTTGCTGGATCGTTAGGACTCAGTTGCAAGGATTCCAAAAAATGGCTCTCGCCAAAGTCATCTTCCTCATTGGCTAAAAGAGAGTAGCCGTACCACAAATGGGCTTTGGCTTTTAAAGGATTGCTGACTTGGCTCGTGAGTACTTTGTCTAAGTGAGAGCGCGCTTGATCATGGTTGTGATTTTCCATGATTAAAAGAGCTGCATAGGGGATCAAGTAATCCAATTCAGAGGGACGCCCCTGATGGTAGAGCGAAAGTTCCTCTAGTGCTTTTGCAGTTTCATTTCTTCCGATCAACTCGTAAATATTTCTCAGAAAAGGAGTATCTGAGGCGACTCCTAATTTAGTAGCCAGAGAGAGCGTGGGGCTTGAGCGCTCCTTAGGAAGCATTTGAAAAATGAAAACGATGACCAGTGCAAGAAAGATTGCGGTGAGCAAGGGACTTTTTTTCTGCAAAATGCGGGACTGTTTTTTAAGATGCTCAGGAGAAGTGAGTGGGTGGGGTTGCGACCATGGCTCATGAGCAACTACGGATCGAGAACGTAAAGGTTCTCCTTGGATGATTTCCACTGGAGTAAAACTGCGAGTCGGAGTGGGTGTGTTTGTAGATGAGGGACTGGGAGTGATGAGCTCTTCACTGTCCTTTGATAAGTTGATAGTTCGAGTATTGAATTGGGCACTGGTGCGAGTGACTTCATCAAAATCATGATTCAAAAGTGTTCTCGCCGAAATCCAGGGACGTCCCGGCGATGCGATTTCATCTTCGGTGCCGAAAGTATTTTGTCGGAGTTGATCATACAACTCTTGTTGGTTGAAGGGTCCGAGCACTTGACGAGAACGCGTTCGAACCAACCAGTTTCTGTTCATGCGAAACTTATCGGCTTTCCCGAAGGTAAAACTAAGGAAGACCAACGCTCTGTATCAGTGCCTGAAATGACGCTGCCCGGTAAAAAACAAGGGGAAGCCAAACTCCTCGCAGGCTTGGATTACCTCCGCATCTCTCTGAGAACCGCCTGGCTCCACGATCGCAAGAATAGGAAGCCCTTGGAGGGCCTCAATGCTGTCTCGAAAAGGGAAAAACGCATCGGAAGCTAAAACGGCCCCCTGGAGCTTGGGACGGGCTTTTTGTACGGCCAGATTCAAAGCGTCTATTCGACTGACTTGACCCCCACCAATTCCCACGGTCCTTTGATCTTGGACAATCACGATGGCATTCGAACGCACATGCTTGCAGATTTTCCAAGCGCCTTCGATATCATTTTGTAAACGGGGGGTAAGCTCCTGGTGGGAGGTCATCGGTTTCAAAGTCACTGAAGTTCCCCCAGAGTCTCTCTCTTGAACCAAAAAACCCCCAAGGGCAGGGCGGATTTCAAAGCTTGAGAAAAAAGGTTTCTGCCACTGAATGAGTCGGAGATTTTTCTTCCGATTGAGAACATCCAAAGCCGAATGCTCGAACGAGGGTGCTATGATCACTTCCAAGAAAATTTCGCTGAGTGCTTGAGCACTGACACCATCCACCGGTTGGTTCGCAGCCACAATGCCACCAAAAGCACTCTTGGAATCGGCTTCCAGCGCTTGCTGAAAAAGTTCCGAAACTCTTTTTTGGCCCCAGGCAACTCCGCAAGGGTTGTTGTGTTTAATAATCGCTAAGCACGGTTCTGAAAATTCGGCCACAAGTTGGCTGGCCGCTTCGACATCGAGTAAGTTGTTATAAGAAAGTTCTTTCCCTTGAAGCAATTGCCAATCCGGGACTCCACACCACGATGCTTTTTGATGGGGATTTTCTCCGTAGCGGAGAGGTGTTTGTGGCGAAAGCCGGACTTGCTGTGGCAGGGTGGATTTATGCCATTCCTCAAAAATGGTGAGATCATATTCGGCAGTTCTTCGAAAACTTTGCATAGCCCAAAAATGACGCTCACTCAGAGATACCGAGGGTTGGCTTTCTGTTGATTGAAGAAAAAGAGGGTAGTCTTCCGGTGAAGAAAGTACGGTTACTCGTTCATGGTTTTTTGCTGCTGCTCGGATGAGACTTGGACCGCCGATATCAATCCACGGAACTTGAGTGGCGATCGCTGTCCCCCGAAATTTTTCAAAAGGATACAAATTCACAACCACGAGATCAAACAACAACATCTGGTGGCTCTCGAGTTGAGCCAGGTCTTCAGGGTGATCTTTTCGTGCAAGGAGCCCTGCAAAAATTTTGGGATGGAGTGTTTTCACTCGGCCATCCAAAATTTCGGGAAACCCTGTGAGTGCCTCAACGGGGGTCACTGGGATTCCCCAGTTTTCCAGGGTCGTGGCGGTGCCTCCCGTAGAAAAGATTTGAGTTCCCCAGCTTTGGAGGCGTCGACAAAGGGCCTCTAACCCCGTTTTATCGGATACGCTGATTAAGGCTCTACGAATCGGTATCCGGGTCTCTTCCAAAGGGTGCTCCCTCCTGTGGGTGGAGTGGCTAGTAAACACGAAGGGTCAGAGGGGCGTCAACCTGCTTTGAGACCCCTACCTCTGCTTTGCCTTCTTTCGCTGGACCTGCTAAGTTTTGCCTTTCGGAGGGAGCTATGGCTGAGTTTTATAACAATATTCTTCAAGCGATTGGGAATACTCCTATTGTGAAGCTGAATCAGGTCAGCCGTGGTGTTGCCGGAGAGTTATTTGCTAAATGCGAATTCATGAATCCCGGAGGCTCCATCAAAGATCGCATCGGCGCCCACATGATTGAAGTGGCCGAGCGAGAAGGCAAACTGAAGCCTGGGGGAACGATTGTGGAAGCCACCTCAGGAAACACAGGAATGGGATTAGCGATCGCAGCGGCTATCAAAGGCTATCGCACTGTGTTTGTGATGCCTGATAAAATGAGCGAGGAAAAACGACAGAATTTGCGAGCTTTTGGTGCTCGAGTGGTGATGACCCCGACTGGAGTTCCGCCAGAATCTCCTTATTCGCACTATAGCGTTGCCGAACGTATTGCTCGAGAAACCCCCAACGCCCACTTCATGAATCAGTATGAAAACCTGAGCAATCGAGAAACGCATTACCTCACGACAGGTCCTGAAATCTGGCGGCAAACCGAAGGAAAATTCGACGCGTTGGTAGCCGGGATGGGTACTTGTGGAACTGTGACCGGTTTAGGAAAGTTTCTGAAAGAAAAGAATCCAGCCATCAAAATCATTGGAGTGGATCCTAAAGGCTCTATCCTGAAAGATCTGTTTGAAACGGGCAAAATGCCGACATCCTCAAGCTATAAAATTGAGGGAATTGGCGAAGATAAAGTTCCCGCTAATCTTGATTTTTCAGTGATTGATCACATTGTTCGAGTGGAAGACAAAGAGTCCATGCTCATGACTCGAGCGTTGCTCACGAAGGAAGGTGTTTTTGCAGGGACTTCTTGTGGGGCTGCTGTGGTCGGCGCTTTGAGATATATGGCCTCAGTGCCCAACCCGGGGCGCGTGCTGGTAATTTTACCCGATTCGGGAAATCGATATCTCAGCAAAGTGTATAACGATGCTTGGATGATGGAGAATTCTTTTTTAGACAAAAAAGCCACCAACACAGTCGGCGACTTGCTGCGATTGATTCACAAAACTCCGAAAATTGTTTCGGCCCAACCTGGGGACACAGTGGAGTCCGTGGTTAAGTTGATGAGAAATGAAGGTGTGTCTCAAATCCCAGTTATGAAAACGGGAGAGATTGTCGGAATTGTTTCAGAGACGGATTTGCTACGGCCGTTATTTGCTCAAGAGATCAAATCTACGGATCCCATCAGTGGGTTGGTCAAAAGTGATTTTGCTTTAGTGGAAGATTCGGACCCCATTTCTCGGTTAAACGAACTCTTTTCAAATGGAAAAGTAGTGATAGTGCCCGAAGCCGGGTTGCCCAAATATGTTCTCACTAAAATTGATCTCATCAGTTTTCTCAGCTTAAGCGGAGTCGTGTGAAATGGAATCTCAAGATTTAGCTTTTGAAACATTGTCGGTTCATGCTGGAGTTCAACCCGATCCTTCGACTGGCGCCATCATGACGCCTATTTTTGCCACGAGCACTTACGTTCAGACCACTCCAGGTAAGCATTTGGGGTATGACTACTCCCGCACTTCGAATCCCACTCGCACGGCATTGGAAGGCTCTATTGCGGCTCTGGAGGGAGCGGAACACTGTTTGGCTTTATCCTCTGGTTGTACAGGAACTGATATTCTCTGCCATACTTTAGAGGCGGGCGACCATATCGTTTCCGTAGATGATGTTTATGGAGGTACTAGTCGTTTATTTCGCACCGTGTGGGCTCGTCATGGGGTGGAGACTACTTTTGCGGATTTGGCTCAGCATGATTTAGCTGCTTTTATTCGTCCTAAGACCAAAATGATTTGGATTGAAACCCCCACGAATCCACTGTTGAAAATCATCGATATCGAACGCGTTGTAAAGCAAGCTCGCCAGTTAAATCCAAAGCCTTTGGTCGTTGTCGATAACACTTTTGCCAGTCCCTATTTCCAAAGACCGTTGGAGTTAGGAGCTGATGTTGTTCTGCATTCCACTACCAAATACTTGAATGGTCACAGTGATGTTGTGGGGGGCGCCCTAGCCTTTAATGGCAGCGAACTCAGACAGAAGTTGCACCATATTCAGAATTCAATGGGAGGAGTTCCGGGTCCTTTTGATGCTTGGCTCGTTTTGCGGGGGATTAAGACATTGGCTCTTCGAATGAAGCGGCATGAGGAGAATGCAATGGAGCTGGCCTCTTGGTTGGAAAAGCATCCGAAAATTGAAAAAGTATTGTATCCCGGACTGAAGAGTCACCCCCAACACGAAATTGCGAAGCGACAAATGAAGGGCTTCGGAGGGATGATCACGTTCTTTTTAAAAGGGAACTTAGATGTTGCTCGGAACTTCCTCGAACGAGTGCGATTGTTTGCGTTAGCTGAAAGTTTGGGAGGCGTAGAAAGCTTAATTGAACATCCTGCGATTATGACTCACGCTTCAATTCCTGCTGAAATGCGCGCCAAATTAGGCATCACAGACACGCTCGCGAGAATCTCAACTGGGATTGAGAATGTTCAGGACTTGAGAAAAGATTTAGAACAGGCACTTAAATAGAACGCTGGTTAATTTTAAGCCATCGAAACGCCAGAAGCGCACTTGCGGCTAAACCTAGAGAAATTAGCTGAGAATAGCTGAGCCATTCGGGAATAATAAATCCTCGATAAGTATCCCCGCGAAACCACTCCACACAAAAACGAACTAAGGAAGATGAGAGTAAAATCATCAATCCCACGGTGCCTGGAACATGAGGTTTTAAGAGCTTCTTTTGGGCCCAAATAAAGATCAAAAAGGCTCCCAAAGATTCATACAATTGGGTGGGATGAACTGGGACACCGGCCACCGAATTGAAGGCCTCAGGATGAGTGAAGGTCACTGCCCAGGGAAAGTGACACACTTTACCCCAGCAGCAACCTGCCGCAAAACATCCGATTCTGCCAATTGAGAGACTCAAAGCAGTGGAAACACCCGCCAGATCAAAAACAAGTCCCACAGGGACTGAATATGTTCGACAGTAAACAATGAGTGTGAGTATTGATGCAATGAAGGAACCATAAAATGTAAACCCGCCCTCCCAAACAGCCAAAATTTTAAGAGGCTGAGCTAGATAATAAGAAAAATCCTCAAAGACCACGTGGAACAGGCGAGCGCCGATCGCGCTTGCGAGAATGATGAGTAAAAAGAGATTTTCGATGTGTCTGAGAGGAACTCCCAATCGCAAAGCATTTCGAAGGGATAAAAAATAAGCGGTCGAAAATGCAATGGCTAAGAACACCCCAAAAGAAGGTATTTTCAAGTGATGGCCGTAAACCCAACCATCAAACAGAAACGGATGCACGATTTCTCCAGGTGTTGAAAATTAAAAAACTAAGTAAAATTCCCAATACGGCAATGAACCAGTCGCCCCATTCACCGTAAGTTGTTAAAGTCGCTGCGGCCCGAGGGGATATGCTTTGTATGAGTGCTTCGGGTCGGTAAATCTCGGAACGATTGCTCATTTGTCCCAAGTGGTCGACGGTGAAAGAAGCTCCCGTGTTAGTCACTCGCACTTGAGGCAACCGGTGTTCCACCGAACGAAACACGGTCAAAGCGCCATGTAAATAAGGTTCACTGGTGGGACCAAACCAGGAATCATTGGTGAGGTTGACCAAAGCCTGCACTTGTTGCTGAGCCACTTTCCGCATAAAAGAGGGCACAATCGCTTCGTAACAGATACTGATGCCTAGCCGGATTCCGTTTGAAAGCGTGAAAGCTTTTTGTTCGTGTCCTCGAGCAAAATCGGAAACCTGTGGGAACATGCGATACAAAACGGGGAATATCTCACCTAAGGGTAAATATTCGCCAAAAGCCAATAAAATATTTTTGTGATAGGTCTCAGTGCGGAGTGAGCCCTCGCTTGGGTCCAAAAGGAAGGCTGAATTGTGTTCCCGATTGGGATTAGCTGAGTGACTTCCATAACCACCCGAAATCAGAGGAATGTTAAATTCTTTGACCAAATTGAGAATTTCGAATTGCCTCGGGCTTGGAATATCCATTCGGAGCGGAATAGCGGTCTCAGGCCAAACGATCAGATCGGGTTTTTGAATGAGCGCTTCTCGGCTCAGCTCCGCGTAGGTGGATAATACCGTATCGACTCGGGAGAGAGAGCCCTGTTTCGCCTGAACTTTATCCAAATTTCCGATATTAGCTTGGATCAAAGCGACTTTCAGGGGTGCTGATAAGGCGAATGAACGATGCTTTAAGCACCAAAAGCCGATAGTGATCTGCAAGAGAATCAACCCTCCGGGAATGAGAAGGGCTCGTTTCATGGGCTTGACGTGGGCGGGATGTTTCTGAAGTAAATAGTCCAGTGTGCTCCCTATTGAATAAATAATAAAAGTGAGGAGGGAGGCGCCCGTAAACTCACAAATTTGTATTGCCCACAGTTGGCGATAGAGAGCGTGTCCAATGTACCATGGAAACAGCTTTGGGATGGCCCATTCAATCAGAGTGAAGAGTGCAGGCGTGCCGATGGAATACCAAAGCAGGATATGAGATCGAGATGCGTTAGCTGAGTGACTTCTTTGATTGAAAAAGTAAGAAAGTGCAGCAAAGACAGGAAAATTCAGAGCACCAAAACCACAGAACCCCAGGAATAAAAGACCTGATACGCTCCAGGGAATGCCACCAAACTCATGAATCACGTAGGTGACCCAATAAAAACCGCCTAACATGATGACTAGAGAGGTGAGAAAGCCTATCCGGAAAGCCTCCCAGGTGCTTCGAGCGGATCGAACGGCAGCATTAAAAGCCAAAGGAAATAACAAAAGCACCGGCACCCAATTGAAAGTCTCAAATGCCAGAAACACGCAAACTCCCGCCAAAATACTCAAGACCCAGCGGTTAGTAGGAAAAGTGATGTTGTAAATTCGTTGCATAACGATCAAATAATTTGGTGAGCTCTGCCTGAGCCACGGGACTGACTACACTTTTTAAAAATTGAGGAAATGGCATTTTAAAGGAGAGATCAAAAAGCATAGCGATACAAGTATGTGATTGCTGGGAACTCACTTGCCAATAGCCGCTGAGGGCGGTGGTTTGCGAATCCTCTGTAGGATTTATTTGGATGCGTTCTCCCAGATCCTGAAATCGAGTTGTAAAAGTAACCTCTAACTTTTTTCCTCCATATTCCAAAGGCTCAAACTCCCAGAAAAACAAGTTCTTTTGGCGTTCTTCGAAGCGGTGTAATCCCGGAAATGTGCTAGGAAGAGCTCGGGAATAGTTTTTTAGAAAAGAAAGCACTTCGCTCACTGGAGCATTCAGCGTGAGTTGCTTTTGGTATTGAAAACGCAGATCAAAAGGCATGTTCAATCATCTTTCAATTTGTTGGGAGATTTCCTTAACTTTTTGATCTTGTTCTTTATCGAGAATCAGTAGCCTGTTGCCTTCCTGAACCACCACGAGGTTCTTCACACCGACCAGGGCAACCTGGGTGTCTGGGCGAACTTTGATCAAACACCCTTCTGATTCTAGCTCTTTAAGTTCTCCAGAAAGGCAAACGTTCTCCTGCGGATGAACCGCTTTGAATTCATAAAGAGCTTTCCAGGAACCCAAGTCATTCCATTCCAAATGAGGAACTGGCAGAACAAAGACCTTCGAAGACTTTTCTAAAACTGCTGTGTCAATCGGTTGAGCCGGTAACTGCTTGAAGCATTCCACAAGCTCACTCTCAGACTTTGCATTGTGAATTGCATTCCACGAAGCACTGAGAAACGATTCAAAAGCAGTCACTATCGAACGCAGAGTCCAAACAAAAATACCACTGTTCCAAAAATAATTTCCTGCTCTCAAAAATCCTTCAGCTGTTGGTCGGGTAGGTTTTTCAGTGAAGCGTTTGACACCGCAAATGCCGTGTTGAACCGATTCCGCGCATTCAATGTAGCCATATCCCGTGTGGGGGGAAGTGGGGGGAATGCCAAACGTTAACAGGGCTTCTCGTGTCTGAACAAAACTGAGCGCCTGTTGAAGAGCCGTCAAAAAAACCGGGGGATTACCAATCGTATGATCCGCCGGAAATACCATCAGAGGGCTATCTGTTGAAAAGCCTTGCTTCAGAAGTGTGCTCACGGAGAGCATCAGACAGGCTGCTGTATTTTTTGCCACAGGCTCCAAAATTAAATTGTGAATTTCAGGGAGCTGTTGTTTGAGCAGTTTAAATTGGCTTTTTTCGGAAGCGATAAAAATACGATCCGAAATGCACAATGGCTTTAGTCTTTGAACCGTTTCCTGAATCAAAGAATGGGAGCTTGTAAGAGGTAAATATTGTTTGGGGAGATCCTTACTACTCATCGGCCAAAACCGAGTGCCACTACCACCCGCCATGATCAGGGCAATGGGGGCCTTATCGATCTTATTTGCGACCATATCGGTCCTCTAAACGCACGACATCTGAAAGCTGGGGCGTGGAAACTTCAAAAATGCGAGTATCGGTGATGGCAGTTACTCGATGTAATGTTTTAGGAGGGATATGAAAAATATCGCCTGGTTCGTAACGGGTTTTGGTTAAGTGGTGTTCATCAGGCCCCGTTTCTATCCAACAGGTTCCCGATTCTATGTAGAGTGTTTCTTCTTTTTCTTGATGATACTGGAGGCTGAGTGCCTCGCCTTGCTTCACAAAGAGAACTTTCCCTACGTAGGCTGAGGTTTTGGCCCATAACAATTCATAGCCCCAGGGTTTTTCAGTTCTTTGTGCGGGAGTTTTCAGTTTTTCTGACAAGGTAATTCTTAACCTCTCCGCGGGCTTGAAGCGCTTCGCCTCCCGCTTTTGCCGATTCAAAAGAAGGGTAATATCCCAACCACACTCGGAACCATTTCTCTTTGTTTTCGCCTAATTCAATGGCTGAAAAATAGGCATGGGGAAAACCCAATTTCTTGAGCGCATCCACTCGTTCAAGTGCCTGAGCTTCTTCCGAGTAAGCAGCTACCTGAACGGAGTAGGTTCCCCTTGCTAAAGCTTTTGGGAGTTGAAGGGGGAATGGCTGAAGCTACGGTTCGTTCTGCATTCAATTGAGAAAAGTCTCGTTCCACCACTTCATCTTTATCTTTTGAGGCTACTTGGGGCGCTTTGGCCTGGCTTTTAGCTTTAGGAGCAGTTGCTGGCTCCGCTTCAAAAAGATCGGCTAAATTGGCATTCTTTAAAACTTTCTCAGTTTCTTCATTCAGATAATCTGCTTGTAAGTCTTGATGGACATCTAAGTTGCCGCTTTTCTTTGTTTTCAACTCCAAGGGTTCAGGCTCTTCTTTTTTGGGATCCTCCAAAGGGGCTTTGGCCCAGTGAGTTTCGCCTGTGGGGTGAGGTTCAGCTGGCAACCGCTTCGGCCGCCGGTGGTGTTTTGTTTTCAATAATGGGGGGATGCGAAGAAACACTGGTCCCCGTTGGAGCAGTTTCGTGCGGGGTAGGGGTTTCCGGCGCCGGGGATGAGCTTAACTGTCTTTCATGGGAAGTTTCCGGGGGAGCTGTTCCAGCATATTTGGCCTGAGCTAGGCCTTTTCCCACCACGATGCCGACGGTGAACATCAATAGGGAAACAAAGATAAATAAACTTAAGATTACAGCAATTTCACGGGACTCGAATCGCATGCCTGAAGTATTTTTAGCCATAAATGTAGAATCGAGCAGTTACTGTATTAATTACAATGGTACGGTAAAGTGGCGACAGGGTCAAATCAACGACTTGACGGAATGCCCCAAGATTTCCTATGGTTGGTTTCCTTTGGCG
>RFNT01000057.1 GCA_009927045.1 bacterium
TACTGATATTGAAGTTGAGTTTGGTATCGGCAATCAAAATTCCGACGCCTAGATTTTTTGTCACAAAGTATGGCAGCGCCCCAATGTTTGCATATAAAGGCTTCCCTTTGGTTTCATCCAAAGCCTGGATTTTTTCCTTTAACGAAGCCCCCCCAATATCTTTAAACTTGTTGAAACTTGAAATGGCATCTCCAGAAACATGCCCGTTCATCCTGAGCATCACTTCCGTTCCGCTTTTTCTTAAGCTCAAGCCCGCTGGATTAGAAAATAATGCGTACTCATCATCAGAAAGACCAAAGAAAGCACCGCCCATCCCCATGGAACGGATACTTTTTGAAAGACTGTAAAACTCTTTCACTCCAAAAGCGGAGTGTGAAAATAAAGCAACAAAACTACAACTCAGTAACAGTTTTTTCATTTTGATTCTCTTTCTAGTTTTGGTTTCACTGAAAAATTTGAATGAGAGACAATTTACCACACGCAGCGGTGTTAGAAAAAGGTGAGAAAGCGAGTTTTTTTATTCTGCGTTGCGAAATTTCTGAAAGCGCAATCGGAGAGAATTCCCTACAACTAACAAAGAACTGATCGTCATCGCCATACTAGAAAACACCGGAGTCAGTTTGAGCCCCCAGATAGGATAAAAGGCTCCCGCGGCCAGAGGAATTCCAACTAAATTATAGGAAAACGCCCAAAACAGGTTTTGCCGGATATTTCGCATCATCAAGCGACTCAACTCAAATGCATTGAAGAGCGCAGAAAGGTTTCCTTTTATTAAAGTGATACTCGCACTCTGACGAGCGATGTCAGTTCCAGTTCCCATAGCAATTCCCAAGTCGGCTTGAGTAAGAGCTGGAGCATCATTGATTCCATCCCCCAAAAAACACACGGTTCTGCCCTGTGATTGTAAGCGGCGAATAGTTTCTGCCTTTTGGTGGGGGAGTAGCCCGCCTTCCCATTCCGATATTTCTAATTGGGTCGCTATCTTTTGGGTCACTGAAGGCTGATCTCCAGAAGCAAGCAACAGTTTGAGCCCTCGATGCTTAAAGGCTCGAATCATGGATGGAGCTTCAGGGCGAATTTGATCTTGAACCCCAATTAAAAACACACACCGCTTTTCGATGGCCACCCAAAGCACCGTTTGTCCTTGATCCTCAAGGGACCGTGCTCTGCTCAGCACCTCTTCAGTAGCAATTCCCTGATCTTTAAGGAAAGCGGGATTCCCGATGAGAAGGGTTTGACCTCCTACACTTCCAGTTATCCCCAACCCTGGAAAAGACCGGAAATTTTCTACTGCGTCGAGTTGAGAAATTCCTTGATTCCCAGCTGCATCCAGAACGGCGGAAGCTAAAGGATGCTCACTCGCCCGCTCTAAGCTCGCAACTTGGCGCCAAACAACTCTGGTATCAAGATTTTTGTCCAGCAGTTGAGAACTCACCACTTGAGGTCTTCCCTGGGTCAAAGTCCCAGTTTTATCAAAAACAATCGTATCGATTTTTTCAAAGATTTGAACCGACTCTAAGTTTCGAAAAAGGATTCCAGAGCGAGCAGCTCTAGCAGTCCCCACTAAAATCGCAATAGGGGTTGCAAGGCCTAAAGCACACGGGCAAGCCACCATCAGAACAGAAATAGCGGGAACTATCGCTTGAAGTGGATTGCCAGGCTCACTCCCAAAAATCCACCAAACCAATCCAGTGATAGCAGCGAAAACAAATACGAGTGGAGTGAACACCGCAGAGATCCGATCCACCAGTTTCTGAATAGGTACTTTTTGTGCTTGGAGTTCAGCCACCCAATCAATCACATGAGCCAAAAGCGTTTGAGTCCCTGTTTTTTCAGCAACAAAAACAAAACTTCCTAATTGATTGAGAGTTCCAGCTAAAACAAAATCCCCCACTTTTTTTTCGATGGGTTGAGATTCGCCAGTCATCCAAGATTCATCTACGGCACTAGCGCCATCCACGATTCTTCCATCCACTGGGATTTGCGTACCCGGAAGCACTCGAAGGTGATTGCCCAATTGAATAGCTTCAACAGCAATTTCTTGATCTGGACTTCCCTCCACCACCAAACGAGCTTTACTGGGAATAAGCTCAGTGAGTTGATCGAGTGCTTGTTGAGTATTGTCACCCGCTTTCGCCTCAAGGACTTGCCCCAAAAGCACCATGCTCAACAGCATGGTAGCTCCTTCAAAATAAAAACCCATGAAGCCTGAAGCATCGGAATGAAAAAAAAGCCAAACACTAAGGCCATAAGCACTCAAAAGCCCCACTGCAATTAAAGTAAACATATTAGGCTTAAGAGCCTTCACGGAGACCCAGGCTTTTTTCCAAATAGGCCCACCAAAACCAAAAAGACTGACGGAAGTAAGCCCCCACTGAATAGCTCCGTGCCCTAAGTGATTTTTCATAGCGAGCCAAGCCACGGGCACCGTACAAAGTAATGAGCCCCAAAACTGAACGCGAAGACTGGGCTCAGGAGCCGGCTTGTTTTTTATGGATGGGGCGCAATGATGGCAGGATTCTTTCGACATCCCTATAAAGTA
This sequence comes from bacterium, assembly GCA_009927045.1. Lineage (GTDB taxonomy): Bacteria > Bdellovibrionota > FAC87 > UBA2466 > UBA2466 > RFNO01. The sequence continues at coordinate 2,543 of RFNT01000057.1, forward strand.
GCAAGGCTATAGAAAAAAGAAACCCAATGTTCACTTAAGAGTGATCCATTGGGTTCTTTTTGCCCTTACTGACTTTACTGAAACTTTTCTTTAAACGCCTCCCGCAAGAGTGCGGTTGAATCGATTCAAAAACATATCCCGAGATGCCGGATTTGCAAAAGGGACTGATGAAATTGTGGGAATTTGCAGAGCAGCTCCTCCCGCTCCTAAATTACAAGAGCCGCGCTCCACTGCACACATCATCATTTGCAGCGGCAGGGCGGACCCTGAGTTTTCAGCTAAACCTTGACCCACTTTAAAAGCTTGAGCGAGCATAAATCCTGCTTGGTCTGGATTGCGTTCTCCAGAACCTCCCGCTGAAAACATGATGGACCCTAAGGTTTCAGCAAGCCATGCTTGCGCTGCTGGGTCATTCGCATAAAGCACTTTTCCATCTTCACTCTTGATGGTGATGAAAGAAGCAATCAAGTTTTTAATAGCGTTCTGACATTCATCCGTTTTAGGTTTTGGAGTTGGAAAATTTGGGACGTTAGGAACGCCACATACAGGGGCGCCCGGTGTGGGATAGCCTTGCTGAATTACTGCGCTGCCAGGAACTTGAATCGCTACTGAAAAAGGATCAAAAGAGGCCATGCCTGAGGCTCCAACCACGGGCGCTCCTGGCACTGGTGCTCCAGCAACGGGGGCTCCGGGAATTGGCATTCCAGGGTTTCCAGGGATTGCTCCACCGGGACCACAAGGAACAACGGGAGAGCTGTTATAAAGTAATTCAATTTCAGCCACTATAGGCGCTAAGTCCGATGAGCATGTGCTTTTAGCTTGCTGGGCATGCTGGTAAAGGTTTTCTAAAATTGCAGGATCAATCTTCGCGTCTTTAGGCTGGGGAGGTTTGCTCTCTCCACCGCAAGCCGTGAAAAATAAAAATATGCCGGGTGCTAATAAAGCTAAGATGCGTTTCAACATAAAGGGCACTCCTGTTTAGGTCTCACCCCTCCAAAGTGCAACGCATAAGCCACTCTCAACGAATACGTCTAGCAGCCGCTAATTTGAATGAAGTTCACCAGTTGGCGAGTCTTTCACAATCTGTAAACCAAATGGACACCTTCTATCTTTTTGACGCCCATTAGCAGAACTAAAAAAGCCCTTAAAAAATAAGGAGCTTACAGCGTTTCGCTTTTATACAGTTAGGTGCTTGGATGCAGTGACTCACAGTAACTCCTCAAAAGAAATAGACTAATTCGAGCCTAGCCCGGTAAACTTAAAAGACTCTATCCAAGGAAAATCCATGAAAAAAGCGCTCATTACTGGCATTACAGGTCAGGACGGTTCTTATTTGGCCGAGTTTCTTTTAGCTGAAGGCTATCGCGTCTATGGGATTGTTCGTCGCTCCTCGACCCAGAATTTTGAGCGTATTTCCCACATCCAAAATGAAATCACTTTGCTTGAAGCCGACTTACTCGATCAAGTTTCCCTGACTCAGGCTCTGGCTGAAGTGAAACCAGATGAAGTTTATAACTTGGCGGCGCAGTCATTTGTACCCACTTCTTGGCGTCAGCCTGTGCTGACGGCAGAGTTTACGGCCGTTGGGGTCTCCCGCTTATTAGAAGCTATTCGAGTGGCTTGCCCAAAAACCAAATTGTACCAAGCCTCTTCTTCTGAAATGTTTGGTAAAGTTCGCGAAATTCCGCAAACGGAAAAACCCCTTTTTACCCGAGAAGTCCCTATGGGGTTGCTAAAGCGTATGGCCATCACATCACCGTAAACTACAGAGAGAGCTATGGGCTTTTTGCCGTTTCAGGAATTTTGTTCAATCACGAATCTCCACGTCGAGGTCTCGAGTTTGTAACTCGAAAAATTTCAGATGGAGTTGCTCAAATCAAGTTGGGATTAGCTCAAGAACTGCGATTGGGAAATTTAGATGCTAAACGAGATTGGGGTTATGCTGGCGATTATGTGAAAGCAATGTGGCTGATGCTTCAAAAACCAGAACCTTCAGACTATGTAGTAGCAACTGGAAAAGCCATACCGTCAGAGAATTTGCAAAACTCGCTTTTGAAATGGTTGATTTGGATTATCAGGATTGGGTTGTCACCGACCCTGCTCTTTTGAGACCCGCAGAAGTTGAAAGCCTGCTAGGAGATCCCACGCGGGCCGAAACAGAACTCAAATGGAAAAGAGAAGTTTCTTTTGAAAATATGATTGAGCGCATGGTCGCCGCTGATATCCAACGGTACCAATCCATGGGCCTAGGGAAAGCAATTACCGGCGGCCCACGTTCCAAATCAGCTTCAACCGGCTCCAAAAAGAAAACTCTCGTCAATGAGCTCTGATAGCGGTTTTTCTCAATTCCTTTAAAACCAACCAGTAAGTGGTCCATTTCTTTTTCCACCCCCGAGACCAGTGAGATTGGCCATGAAGTCTGGCATTCAAATTCACTAGGATAGACCGGAAGACGAACTGGTGTTTTTTCGCTTGAAGTAAGACGTAGGCATCGAATGAAATCCCTCGGGGAGAGCGTTGAAGATATTTTTTGAGCTCACCCGAAAATAATTTTGGCTGTCCGTTGATATCAAAACACCAAAAGCCCCAAAGTACTCCCACTGCTAACTCATAGAGACGACTCACAATCCAGTCTTTCCGGTTTCTCTGAGAGCGAATACCCCGCACAAGCACTGCTCCACCCACCGTTTGTCCCTCCCGGAACGCTCTGAAAACATCTCTCGGATCATATTGTAAATCAGCGTGCGAATATCCAATCCAAGCGGCCGTAGAAGAGGTGATTCCGGCGGAAAGCCCGCCTCCGTATCCCTGATTTTCTTCAAGATTCAAAACTCGAAGCCAGTGACGGAAAGAACCCGATTGAAACCCGCTCAAGACTTCAAGTGAAGCATCGCTACTCCCATTATTCACTAACACTAATTGAAATTCATCGGGTGTCAGCTCGACCGATTGAGCTGCTCGAATCGTTTTCTCAATCAATAGAGACAAAGAGGCAGCTTCGTTGAAACAGGGAATAATAAGCTCAAACAAAGGAGTTTTAGTCATTCACCTTTTCCGAAGCTGGTATTGATGTCACAATGCCTATTATGTGTGGGTTTGCAGGCTTACTCAATCCTAAAACTAATCAATCCCGGGACTGGTATCAGCAGCGTTTGGAAAGCATGACTAACGCTATTCGGCATCGTGGTCCCGATGACAGCGCCTATTGGGTTGAAGCAGAGCGTGGTCTCGCCATGGGGTTTCGGAGGCTCTCCATATTGGACTTGTCCGTCCAAGGGCGCCAACCCATGGAATCAGCTTGTGGAAGATACACCCTCGTATTCAACGGAGAAATTTACAATCACTCAGAGATCAAGCAAGCCGTGATTGCATCCGATCAATTTCATTTCGAATTTCGGGGTCGTTCCGACACCGAAACACTTTTGGCCGGATTCACAGTATGGGGAGTTGAGGCAACTCTCAAGAAAACGAATGGCATGTTTGCTTTAGCGGTTTGGGATCGTGAATCGCACTGTTTATTGATGGGTAGAGATCGTCTCGGTGAAAAACCACTCTATTATGGTTGGGCTCAAGATCTCTTTATATTTGGGTCTGAATTAAAAAGTTTCATGTGTCTTCCGGAGTTTTCAAAAACCCTTGATAAAAAAGCTCTTAATCTTTTTTTCCGTCACAGTTGCATTCCAGCGCCCTATTCTGTTTTTGAAAAAGTAAAAAAACTTCCTCCTGGCTGTTTTCTTAAATGGTCCCCTAACCAACCTGCTACTGTTGAAATAAATAGGTATTGGTCTGCGCAAGACGTTTGCGTTCAAGGAGTCAAAAATCCCTTCACTGGCACTTTTGAAGAAGCCGAGGAGAAGCTACACGAACTTTTGAAAGACGCAGTCAAATTACGTATGGAGGCTGATGTTCCTTTGGGGGCATTTCTTTCCGGCGGTATTGATTCATCTTTGATTGTTGCATTGATGCAGAAACAAAGCTCTGTCCCCATCAGAACATTTACCATAGGTTTTGAAGAGGCACGCTTTGACGAATCAGAATATGCGAGAAAAGTATCACAAGCATTGCACACCCATCACACCGAATTGAAAGTAACCGCCAAAGAAGCACAGTCTGTTATTCCCTTGTTGCCTTCGATGTTTGATGAGCCTTTTTCGGACGCTTCTCAAATACCCACTTATTTGTTGGCACACCTCACTCGACAAAGTGTGACTGTCTCTCTAAGCGGGGATGGCGGAGATGAACTTTTTGGTGGCTATGATCGTTATATTTACGGACAAAATTTTTGGAATAAATTCTCTGAATTTCCAATCAGTTTAAAAAAATCGCTAGCAACCTTACTGAATTTAATTCCGTCCAAACAGTGGGAACAAGGATTTCGCGCCCTTGAACCGTTCTTACCACCTCACTGGCACTGGAAATCCCCAGGTGAAAAAATAAAAAAACTCCAGGAGGCTCTCCGAGTTACTAATCCGCTCGAACTGTACACGGCACTCACTTCTCATTTTAATCCGCCGAGTTCGGTAACTTTTACATCTGAAGAATACTCCACGCAGATAAAGGATGCTGAACATTTGCCGCTCTGGGAGCCCATCTCCCAAGGAATGATGTATCTCGATTTAGTTAGTTATTTACCGGATGATATTTTGGTGAAAGTTGACCGGGCTACTATGGCCGTAAGTTTGGAAGGCCGCATGCCGCTTTTGGATCATCGATTGGTGGAGTTTGCTTGGAAGCTCCCGCCACACTTTAAAATTCAGGACGGTGAAGGAAAGGCCATCACCAAAAAAATGTTGAACCGTTACCTTCCAGAGACTCTCTATCAACGCCCGAAAATGGGATTCAGTGTTCCTGTGGGCGAATGGATCCGCGGCCCTTTAAAAGATTGGGCAGAATCTCTGTTAAATCACGAGCGCATCCATCGCGAAGGCTATCTGAATCCTCAACAAGTGGAGACGCTTTGGCGGGAGCACTTGAGCGGGGCTCGTAATCATGAGCATCGGCTTTGGGATCTGCTCCAGTTCCAAAACTGGTTAAACACCTGTATTTATTAATATTTATTCCTTTTTTGGCAGCAGCTAGACAAGTATTGAAATCGGCCCCCAAACTCGATAGAAAATGAGGTTTCGGGCTGGAGGAATGGAATGTGCGGCATTATTGGTTATAACGGTTCAAATGACCCGAAAGAAATCCTCATTGATGGTCTGAAGCGATTAGAATATCGCGGCTATGACTCTGCTGGGATTGCGATTCAAGATTCTCATAAAGTAGATGTTTTTCGCTCCAAAGGTCGCATTCAGAGCTTAGAAAATAAACTCGTCGGTAAACATTTTAAAGGATCCTTGGGGATTGGGCATACTCGATGGGCCACTCATGGAGCCCCCAATGAGATCAATGCTCACCCCCATCGAGTGGGTTCTATCACTCTGGTGCACAATGGAATCATAGAGAATTATCTCGAACTGAGAGAGGATTTGAAGTCGAAAAAAAGAGTTATTACCAGCGATACTGACTCTGAACTGATTGCACATCTCTTCGATATTGAATTGCACAAAGGACTTTCTCTGGTTCAGGCAGTGGGTAAAGTAATTCCACAATTAACCGGCTCTTACGCTTTCGTGGTTATGAGTGACCGGGAGCCTGAGCTTCTCTTAGGAGTACGTAAAGGGCTCCTTTATTGGTCGGGTTAGGCGACCAGGAAAACTTTTAGCCTCTGATGTTCAAGCTATCCTCCATCGCACGCATCGAGTGATTTACTTGAACGATGAAGAATACGTTGTCTGCCGAAAGAAGCAGGTTGAAATATTTTCTTTTTCTGGAAAACCCGTTCCCCTGGTCATTAAAACGATCGAGTGGACACCGGATCAGATGGAAAAGGGTGGTTATCAGCACTTCATGCTCAAGGAAATTTATGAGCAGGGACAAGCTGTATCAAACACTTTAGAGAATAAAATTGATCATGTGCAAGGAATTGTGAATATTCCTGAGTTAGCTCCTCACTTTGAAAAATTAAAACAAGTCAGCAGCATTTCCATCGTAGCTTGTGGAACTGCCCGACATGCTGCACTTGTAGGTAAATATTATTTGGAAAAATTTGCTCGAGTTGCTGCTGATGTCGATTTTGGTTCTGAGTTTAGATATCGCGACCCAATTTTAAATCCGAAGTCTTGGACGCTTTTAATTTCTCAATCTGGGGAAACTGCTGACACCTTAGCGGCTCAAAAAGAATCTAAGCTTAAAGGTGTGCCTAGTTTGGCCATTTGTAACGTCAGAGAAAGTACGTTAGCTCGAGAATCTGATGTTGTGATCTACACTCAGGCAGGTCCAGAAATTGGAGTTGCTTCGACAAAAGCATTCACTACTCAACTCGTAGTGCTCTATTTATTTGCTGTTCAATTAGGATTATTAAAAGGCTCTCTTTCAGAGCAACAAGCCCGAGAACTGACTTCAGAAGTTCAAAAACTTCCATTTTTGATTGAAAATACGCTGGCCATGGAATCTAAAATTGAGAAGTTATGCACTCAATTGCAAAAAAAGAATTTCTTTTTCTTCTTGGGCAGAGATGTGAATTACCCCATAGCTTTAGAAGGATCTCTGAAACTGAAAGAAATCAGCTATGCCCATGCAGAAGGCTATCCAGCAGGGGAAATCAAACATGGTCCCATTGCGCTGATTGAAAAGCAGGTGGCTACTTTGATTCTTTCTCCCCAAGCACTCAGCACAGAAATCAATCCAGATCCTATGAGTGCTGTCATTTATGAAAAGATGATGAGTAACTTACAGGAGATCAAAAGCCGAGGAGGCATGATTCTGAGTATTGGGAGTGGTGAGGACAAAAAGCTACAAGACCAGTCAGATTATTATTTAGGTATTCCCAAAACCACTTGGGCTCTCAACCCCATTTTATTGACTCTACCGCTGCAGATGATTGCTTACCACATAGCCGTTGGTCGCGGGACCGATGTGGACAAGCCCAGAAATCTCGCTAAGAGTGTAACGGTGGAATAGATTTTTCACACGCATCCCAATCCTTAAACCAAGGTACTTCAACATTTTGTAACTCGGCTGGTTTGTCAGGCGGATAGTGCGAATTTAGTAACACTCCGGTGCTCTGGCTTCGGTAGGCCAACTGGATATCACTCCATTTGTCCCCAATAACATAACTTCGAGATAAATCGAGTTCATAGCTTTTCGCTAACGCCGTTATTAATCCTGTTGCAGGTTTTCGACAGTTGCAATCATCTTCAGGCTTATGAAAACAGTAAGCAAATTCTTGAATCTGAATTCCCTTTTCTCGAAACCAGACTGCTATTTTTTGGTGTACGCTTTGGAACTCCCCATCTGAAATCAACCCTCGTCCCACTCCGGACTGATTACTCACAACGAATAAAAAGTAGCCCTTGTTCTGTAATTTGATCAAAGCTGTATCTACTCCTGGAAGTGGCTGAACCCGGGCGGGGTCTTTTGGATAATGTTGATCGATAATCAGAGTTCCATCGCGATCTAGAAAGATTGCAGGCTGGCTCACTAGAGAACCTTTTTCTTCAGAAGATCATAAACGTGGACAACACCCGTCAGTTTTTCATTGGAGTCTTTTACCAACAACTGCTGAACTGAATTTTTTTCTACTAGTTCTCTGGCCTCTACAACGAGAGCATCTTCCGAAATAAACTTAGGATCCCGGGTCATAAAATCGGCTGCTAGTGCGGTATCTTTAAATTTACCCGACTGCAGGAAGCGTCTTAAATCACCATCAGTAATCACTCCCAACACTTCTTGTTCCTTCATGACTACAGCTAACCCCAAACGTTTTTCTGTCATTGTCAGGAGTACCGACTGCCAGCTATCACTCAAATTCACTTTGGGAATTGAATTTCCGGAATGCATTAAGTCTTTTACTCGAAGCCATAATCGTCGGCCCAGCGATCCGCCCGGATGGAGTCTAGCAAAATCTTTCTCGGTAAAGCCTCTCAATTGCATCAGCACTACAGCCAATGCATCTCCCAGGGCCATCATGAGGGTGGTTGAGGTAGTGGGAGCTAAATTCAGTGGACAGACCTCTTCGATTGTTTTTACCGACAAAGTGATATCACACTGCCTCGCCAAGGAACTTTCTTTATTTCCAGAAACGCCAATTCGATAGATGCCGGTTTCGCGCGCATGTCTCAAAATAGAGCTCAATTCTTCGGTTTCACCACTATAGCTTAACGCAATCAGAAGATCTTCCGAGTGCATGATTCCCAAATCCCCGTGAGAAGCCTCAGCAGGATTAATGAAATAAGATTTTGTGCCTGTACTTGCAAATGTAGACGACCATTTACGGGCTACTAATCCTGATTTTCCAATACCAGTCAGCAGAACCGTCCCTCTACACTGAATAATTTTTTCACAGGCCGTGGAGAATTGGGCATCCAAATCAGAGACAAACGCAGAGAGTGCACGAGCTTCTTTCTCTAAAACTTTTCGCCCCATCAATACAATATCATTTTGGTCACAGGTTCACTCCAGCGTGAGCCGCTCGCGCAATAGCTTGAGAACGGACCATCAACTTTTCCAATTGATCTAAAGGCCACGCATTAGGCCCGTCTGACTTAGCCTCGGCCGGATTTGGATGAGTTTCCGCAAAAAAACCAGAGACGCCCACGGCGGCTCCCGCTCTCGCCAAATAGGGAACTGCTTCTCGGATTCCACCAGTAGTGGCTCCGTCGCCTCCAGGAAGTTGAACAGCATGCGTGATATCCAAAATCAAGTCAGCATTCGTTTTTTCCATCTCGGGGAATGCAGCAAAATCCACAACGAGCCGTTGATAACCGAAACTCACTCCACGCTCGGTAACCCAGAAATCCGAAGCATTAAAGTTTCTCAATTTACTCGCCAGTTGGGATACAGATGCTGGACTTAAAAATTGTCCCTTTTTTAAATTGATGGGCTTTCCAGTGCTACAAGCAGCTTCCAACAAGTCGGTTTGCCGACATAAAAAAGCAGGAATTTGAAGAATGTCTGCCACTTCAGCTACGGGTCGAGCCTGTGCACTTTCGTGAATATCTGTCAAAATGGGAAGTTCAAACTCTCGTTTTACCCAATCCAATTGCTTCAATCCCTCCTGCATGCCAGGACCCCGAAAACTCTGATGAGATGTACGGTTTGCTTTATCAAAGGAGGCTTTAAAGACTACGGGAATGTGATGTTTCTCGGAAATATTTTTAAGAGTATGAGCAACTTGCTTCAAGAGCTCTAAGTTTTCGATCACACAGGGGCCCACAATCCAAAACGGATTGGATTTTCCACCTTGTTGCAGATTTTGCTTCAGACTTTCCACCTTCATACATCCTCGAAAACGGAACCCCATCCTAGAGGGGGTACCTCCATGAATCAACGCCCCCTTCTATCTTGTTGGAATCACTAGCTTATGGCCTCTGTTTCTCTTCCTACCTGAGCTCCGATACTCAAAGAAGCCGTTAAACCTGGCGATTCAATTCCCAATAAATGAATATAACGCTCATGGCGTTCAATAAGAAAATCTCGATAGGCCTTGCCTTCCACATAGAGTTTCGGTCGCACTCCCACAAACCCGGGACTGAGGTGTTGCTCAGAAAGCGATGGCAAAAGTTTCTTAGATTGAGCCACAAATTCTTTTTTAAGAGTGTCCCAATCGCAATCATATAAAGACTTGCTGGCTTTATTCTTGTGTTGGGGACTCCACCATTCGGTGTCAGGTCCCAATCTCACCTGACCTGATAAATCAGGTGTTAAATGGAGTCCGAGCCCCTCTTCTTCTGGAACCGGATAAATCAAAACAGAAAGGGGTTCAGAAAAAAGATGGTTGATCAGCAAATACCTGCCTCGACACAGTTTGTGTTCATAACGATCCACCTGAAGCGCCTCATTGCTTAGGGTTGCTGCTTCTAATCCAGCCGCATTGATCACTATTTTTGCACGAAGTTGCCATTTCTGGTCGCCCTCTTCTACTTCCAAAATCCACGGATCGCGACTCAAAAACCTGGAGACTCGAGAGTTCGTGGCGATAGTAACCTCTTTGCTTCGGGCCTTTATTTCTAAACACCGCAGGTATTGGTGCACATCGAAAATGCCTGAAAGGGGAAAATACAAAGCCTCGACTCCCTGAACCCAAGGGATTCTTCTCTGGATCAAATTTTTGCTGAGGCGTTGGAAAGGAACAATTTCATACTCGCAATGAGCTGCTAACCCTTCTAGAAACTGAACTTCGTCCTGAGAAGTGGCAACTACGACTTTTCCACATTGCTTAAATGGAATCTGGTTCTTCTCACAAAACCGATAGAGTTCATTCCGACCCACTTTACAATGCTCAGTCTTTTGAGAACCATGAGGGTAATAAATTCCACTATGGATGACTTCGCTATTTCTTGAGGAACTCTCTTCACCACAGCGCCTATTTTTTTCAATCAGAATGGCTTTCAACCCTACGGGGATCTGGTTGACGCAACTCAGCCCTATAACGCCTCCACCAATGACAACTACGTCCGTATCAATCATTGTTAAGGGTACCCAGAAAATTTTTCAGAGAAGTTTTCCAACTTCCAAGCTCAGAGACTCCTAGAAATTTTTTTAACTTTTGGTTGCAAAGCCTTCCATTCAAGGGGCGTTTTGCAGGTAGCTGGACCTCATCCGATTTTTTGGGCTTGAGCTGAACCGCAAGATTCCATTCCTGTTTCACGAAATCATATACATCGTACCAAGATGCAAAATCATCATAAGCTAAATGAAAGAGACCATTCCCCCCTCTTTTCATCACCTCAAAACACGTTTTGACAATATCTTGAGTCCACGTAGGAGCCCCAAACTGGTCGATGAATGGGGTAAACTCAGTCCGAGTTTTCAAAACACTGAACCGTTCTTTTTTTTGCCCATAAAGCCATTGAATTCTAAAAATGAGATTACTAGATTCCCGGAGGACAAAGTCCTCCCCCAACTTCTTTGTTTGTCCGTACCAATTCCCAGGCAGGGGATTAGGAGTATCTTTTTCAGTCCAAGCATGATGACCAAAACCATTAAAAACATAATCCGTACTGAAATGAATCAGTCGCGCATTTACTTTCGAGGCGGCCTCTGCCAAGTTTTGAGGTCCTAAAACGTTGAGTTGGTAAGCCAAGTCTCGTTCTGTTTCCGCTTTATCTACATCGGTATAGGCTGCTGAATTAATGATCCAATGCGGCTGGAATTCTTTCACTGCTCTCTCGACTTGAGCCGAATGAGTGATATCCAGCTCTCGGCAGTCTGTGCCTAATACGGATACCTCTGGATGATGATGAGCCAAAAAAACAGCCCACTCAGTGCCTAACATACCTTGAGAACCAGTGATTAAAATTCGTGTGGGCTCGTGAGAGAGCATCATTGTTCAAACATCAGGCGATTAGCTAAGTAAAGAGAATCAAACGTCCCAGCGTCTGTCCACGGTCCTTTAAAGAAATCACAGGTAAGAGTCCCTTGTCTCACGTAACAATTATTGACGTCAGTGATCTCTAATTCCCCTCGACCGCTGGGCTTGAGCGTCCGGACGACTTCAAAAACGCTAGATTCGTAAAAATAAATCCCCGTTACAGCAAAATTAGATTTCGGCGCCTTTGGTTTTTCCTCAATTCCCCGGATCCGATTGCCCTCAAGCTCTGCAACTCCAAATCGTCCCGGATCTTTGACCTCTTTCAGAATGACTTTCGCGCCACCCTTCTGGTTTTCAAAAGAGTTTACAAAAGGTGTGAGATCATCCGAAAAAATATTATCTCCCAAGATAGTCACAAACTTAGAATCATGAATAAAGTCTTGAACCAGCCCCAAGGCCTGGGCGATCCCACCAGCCTCATCTTGTACCTTGTAGCCAAAGCGCACACCGAAATCTTTCCCAGAGCCCAAGAGATTGACCACATCCCCCATGTGTTCGACGCCGGTAACGACAACGATATCTTTAATTCCAGCTTGAACCAATTTATCAATTGGGTGAAGGATCATGGGCTTTTTACCCACTGGCAGTAGGTGCTTATTAGTTACTTTGGTGAGTGGAAATAAGCGCGAGCCGGTTCCTCCTGCTAAAATCACACCCTTCATAATTGAACCTCGGAAGATGTTGCTGTCTTGGGCTGATAATTTTCTTGATAGTATTTAAAGTAATCTTTGTTTCTTACTTTTTCCCACCATGAACGATTGACTTGGTACCACTGAACCGTTTGTTTCAAACCATCATCTAAAGTTACTTGAGGATTCCAGCTGAGTTCGCTCTTGATTTTTTGAGGGTTCAAACCGTAGCGTCTATCGTGGGCAGGTCGATCTCCCACGAAAGTGATTAAACTTTCTGGTTTACCCAACAGGGCCAGTAGTTTTTTTACCAGCACCAAATTAGGAACTTCCGATTGTGCGCTGATATTATAAACTTCTCCGGCCTTTCCTTTTCTTAAGACGGCATCTATTCCCCGGCAGTGGTCCACCACGTGGATCCAGTCTCTAACTTGCATACCATCCCCATATACGGGCACTGGTTTATCCTCTAGGGCATTGGCAATCACGAGCGGTAAGAGCTTTTCAGGAAACTGATAAGGACCGTAATTATTAGTGCATCGAGTGATTACCAAATCCTGCTGGTAAGTGCGTTGACTCGCGATTACCAAAAGATCAGAGCTCGCTTTTGAAGCGGCGTAAGGCGAATTCGGATCTAGAGGAGTTTGCTCGGTGAATGTCGGATCTGAAGGGTTCAAGGAGCCATAAACTTCATCAGTGGAAACATGAACAAAACGAGGGTTTCCGCAAGCTCGGGCTACTTGAAGTAGATTTTGGGTACCCTGAATATTGGTCCGAACAAACGCTTGAGGATCTAAAATACTGCGATCCACGTGAGATTCAGCAGCAAAGTGGACAACGGCTTCAATCGCATGCTTTTTAAAAATATTTTTGATGTTGGGATCACAGATATCCATTTTATAAAAATGGTATCGGTTGCCTCCCAGAACCGAGAGCCGTTCAACGGTGTCTGGATGGGCTGCATAAGTCAGGAAATCCACATTCACTATTTCAGCCTGCGGATACTTCGCTAAAACATATTCAACAAAATGCGAACCGATAAATCCGGCTCCCCCAGTAATTAACACCTTCACATCGACTCCTTTAAGAGGCTTCGTGTTACCACAAGTGACTTTGATGCACAAAAGCCTTCTTTTTTGTCTCGGCGCGTTATTTTTGGTGATCTGAAGACCTGCTACAATAGGGCACCTATGAGTTCACTGAAAGTAATGGTCACCGGAGCCACAGGTTTTCTCGGAAGTTCTGTGATCCCAGCACTTCAAAAGAATAGCGGATTCACAGTTTACCCAATCGGAAGAAAAGAATGTGACCTATCCCTACCTCAACAAGTGCGTCAGGTGATTCAAACCATTCAACCGGACATCGTCCTGCATTTGGCGGGACTTTCAAAAGTATCTGCTGCAATTTCCCTTGAAGATTATTTTCTTGGGAATGTCTGTCTTACCCAGAATCTGCTCACTGAACTCCAATCATTAGTTAAACCGATACGCTTCGTTTTAATCAGTTCAGTTCATATTTATGGCCACCAAACGGGAGTGGTTGAGGAAACTGCCTTACCCCATCCGCAAAGCGCCTACGCATTTTCAAAGTTTTTGGCTGAGGAAGCGGTTAAAAAATCGAGCAAGTCCTTCTCCCACCTTCGGGGAACAGTAGTCCGATTATCCAGCTGTTTGGGTCCCGGACAACCCAAAGGATTTGTTGCTAGCGATCTCAGTTCCAAACTAAAAACTGCCAAAACAAAGTCTTTACCTTCAATTTCAACGGGTCCTCTAAATGCTTTCAGACAATTTTCAGACCAGCGGGACATTGCGGAGGCGTTGAGTATTTTGCTTCGACTGGATCAATCGACCCCCTTCGAAATTTTCAATTTAGCCAATCCTGAAAAAAAATCGGTACAAGAGCTTTTGAATACTTTCCTAGAAGTAACTCACTTAAAACTGGCCGTGTCTAGCGAAGCCACCACCCACAATCCTTTTAATGGGCTCGAAATGTCCACCGCTAAATTTCACCAACTTGCCCCCAGCTTTCGATTTCGACCCCTAAGGGAAACCCTTCAGGATATTTGGAAGTGCTCCTAAAGCCGTCAGTTGAATTCCGCCTCCCCATTCACTAGACTGAGACCTCCTAAGGGAGGCACAAAATGTCTGAAGAGCACGTGATTATTATTGGTTCTGGTCCGGCTGGCTATACTGCGGCTATTTATGCGGCTCGAGCCAATCTCAAACCTCTGATGATTGAGGGCTATCAATCCGGAGGACTGCTCATGCTCACCAGCGAAGTGGAGAACTTCCCTGGCTTTCCTCAAGGTATTCAAGGCCCTGAGCTGATGGCTCATTTTCGTGCTCAAGCTGAAAGATTCGGAACCCGCTTCATTCAAAAAAATGCGACTGACGTCGATTTCAGTGGTTCCCTTAAGAAAGTTTTCATTGAAAAAGAAGTTTATCAAAGTCGTTCAGTGATTATCACTACAGGAGCGGCCACTAAATGGTTGGGCCTTGAATCAGAACAACGCCTGTTAGGAAAAGGGGTTTCCAGTTGTGCAACCTGTGATGGAGCCTTTTTTAAAGGAGCGCGGCTCGTCGTCGTTGGTGGTGGAGACTCCGCTATGGAAGAAGCTCATTTCTTAACTCGTTTTGCCTCTCAAGTCACCGTAATCCATCGGAAGGAAACTCTGAGAGCTTCTAAAATCATGCAAGAACGAGCCATGAAAAATCCAAAAATTCAGTTTATTTGGAACAGTGAAGTAGTGGAAGTTTTAGGTCAAGATGCGGTCACTGGGTGCAAAATCAAAAATCTTAAAACACAAGAAACTTCAGAGGTTCCCTGTGAAGGCTTCTTTGTGGCAATTGGCCATGAACCCAACACCACTTTTCTTCGAGGTAAAATTCAACTTGATGACAAAGGCTACATCGTTTTGAGTCATCGCCCCTCAACAAAAACGAGTGTGAGTGGAGTTTTTGCTGCGGGTGACGTACAGGACACAGTATATAGACAAGCAATCACAGCTGCAGCGTCTGGCTGTCAAGCGGCGATTGATGTTGAACGCTATTTAGAATCCTTACATAACTAAATGATCTCTCAATTAGCATTTGATTTGACGCCTCTACAGATCCAACAAATAGGCGAGGAACAGCTGAAATGGCTGGAGCATCGAATTTCCGAATTGATCTCGAAGAACGAACCTCTCGCTTTTATAGATTTAGACTTAGCCCTGGCCCAAGTATCTAACACGCTCGGTGTCAGCATCTTTTTGAAATATGTTTCCACTGACGATGCTGTTCGAGCAGCAGCAGACCAACTCGAAACTCAGCATCAAAAATGGATGGTCGATCTTTTTGCTCGGGAAGACTTATTCAAGCTTGTAAAAAATGCTGAGAGAGAACGCGCAAGACTAGACCCCACTCAAATCGAGCTTTTGAATGATTACTTGTTTCAATTTAAGAGGAATGGTCTGGAGTTACCCTCGGAACAGAAACAGTTGTTCCTCAACAACAAAAAGCGATTGGTAGAGATAGAAGCTGAATTTTCCAAAAATCTACTGAAGGAAAATACGGTTTTAGAATTCTCTCGCGAGGAACTCACCGGATTGCCCGAGAGTTTCATCAATTCGCTGACATTGTCACCCAATGGCCTTTATCAGGTCACATTGTCTTATCCTCATGTGACTCCTTTCATGGAAAATGTCCGGAGTGAAGCTGCGCGGAAGAAAATGAGTTTCCACTTTAATAACAGAGGGGGATTACAGAATAAAAAGCTGCTTGAAGAAGCTGCTAGCTTGCGACATGAGTTAGCACAGGTGTTAGGCTACGAGAATCATGCGTCACTGGTGCTTTCTCGTCGCATGGCTTTGGATCCCAAAACGGTTGAGGTCTTTCTAAAGGAATTATTTAACAAGCTCAAGTCAGTGGGTAAAAAAGAGCGAGAAGCGTTGATTCAAGTCAAAAAGAAACTGTTTAATAATGGGCAGCCCCTCACCTCTTTTGAGTGGCGGTATTTGCACAATCAGATATTAAAAACCCACTTTGATGTCGATCCCTTGGAAGTTCAGACATATTTCCCATTGGAAAAAGTGCTGGAAGGCATGTTTGCTGTATATCAAAAGCTTTTGGGTGTGGAATTCCTGAAGGCCACTTCTGCTCCAGTTTGGCATTCTTCAGTTCAAAAGTTTGAAGTTTGGAAATCAGGTCAGTTGGTTTCCCATTTCTACATGGATCTTTTTCCAAGGCCTGGTAAGTATAACCATGCAGCTGCTTTCACTTTGGTTTCTGCGTTTCTGGACAAAGATGGCAGCTATCAGATTCCTTTTTCATCAATCGTTGCCAATTTTAGTGCACCTTCTCAAGATCGGCCTTCGCTATTGCTGCATACAGAAGTAGAGACTTTGTTCCATGAGTTTGGACACATCATGCATCAGGTGCTCACTACGGCTCGGTACCCTTCATTTTCTGGCACTGGTGTAAAGACTGATTTTGTAGAGGCCCCCTCCCAAATGTTTGAAAATTGGGTTTGGGATAAGGAAATGTTACGTCGATTGAGCAGTCATTATTTAAGTCCCCACAATCCACTGCCGGATGAGTTGATTGAAAAAATATTAGCTGCGAAGAATCTCAACTCAGGCCTTCATTACTTACGGCAAATTGCATTCGGACTGATTGATTTAGAAATCCATACTCGAGCCTCTTGCGATTCGTCTGAAGTTTATGAGCGCCACATGAGAGAGGTTTTGGAAATCCCAGTGCTCGAAGGTACCATGCCCCAAGCGAGTTTTGGGCATTTGATGGGTGGCTATGATGCGGGTTACTACGGATACCTGTGGGCTGAAGTTTTTGCACAAGATATGTTCACTCGCTTTGAAAAGGAAGGGCTTCTCAATTCAGAAACAGGAATCGATTATCGTAAGTGGATTTTGGAGCCCGGAGGAGAACAGCCTCCACTGACTCTCATCAGCGGCTTCTTAAAACGCAAACCTAATTCAGACGCTTTTTTAAAGAGTTTGGGAATATCCTAAAAACTGGCATTTAGAGCATAGAAAAGCACATGATTCACCCGGTTCTCAGAAGCCCTGGGACGCCAAACGTAATTGAACATATACGCAAAGTCTGAGGTAATCCCCTGAGACCACTTATAGTTCATTCCTAAAAATAAGCGATTTTGATCTAAGCCCGATTTGGGCCCAGCCGGTTGTGTTGTATTCAAATTCACAAAGAGCTCATTGGAAATCAAGCCTTTGAGAGATTCATTATGGAACCAAGGATGCAACGTACGTAGCTGATAGCGAAGTCGGAAAGCCGCCTCCCCGGTATTGCTCAAATTTCTATCCTCAATCCGCAGTCGATGCACCCACTGAGTTTCCGAACCTCCCCCGGCGGTGAAAGCTCCCTGAGCAAACATCCGGGTTTCATCCAAAAAACTCGGTAGATATTGGGGTTGCCAAAGAAAGCCCGCCCCCACGACCAGGTTTGGGCTAATTTCGTACAGAGCTGCAAACCGAGTCAGAATCACTGCTAACGCACTCCGGGTGAGCGAAATACGCGGCTGAACCTCAGTAAACAGTTTAACTTGCCCAGCTAAGGGAAAAGTTTGGTTGAGTTGAATCCAGTTTTGAATCTCAGAGTCCGCACGAACAGGCGTTGCAACCCCACTGAGGAAGAGAGCGCCAATAAAAAGAAGGTGCAGTCGCCTCATTGTCGGGCCTCAAGCCACATCCGGCAAAAGCCTGCGTAGTTCGCAGCAATTTTATCTGAAGCTTGAGCTTGCGATAGTTTGCCTTCCTTGAATTCTTTGAGCGGCTCCCAAAATACGGTTCTGCCCACTGCAAAGCCGATGACCCCCTTCACATTCACTCCAGCTTGCAACCATTCTCGCACCTTCTCGCTGCTCTCACCACGGCCCAAAACAATACAGCCCACTTTTTCTCGGCCACCCGCGCGAGCCGCCTGACAAACCTTCACAAAATCTTCAGTGCGATCAAGTCCCTCTAATTTCCAAACATCTGGCTCAATCCCTGATTTTTGTAGCTCCTCAATGGCTCTTACCATCAATGCCGGTCGCATTTCGCGATCATAAGTCTTCTTATCGCCCTGACATTTTTGAAGTTGCTCCTCGGTGTGCGGTACTAGCAACTCAAACATAAACTTGCGATTGGTTTTTTCTAAAAATCGACTGAGCTCCGCGAGCCGCCCCGCTTGACGACAGTTCATTTCCTTATTCCCTTCGGGATTATAACGAACCAAAACTTTCACCAAATCAGGGTTGGTTTTTTCAATGTGGGATTGATAATCCGAATACTCAAAATCAAACTCATCTTGACCACTTTTTTCGGCAGGAACCGAAACCGAAAATCCGGAAGCTTTAGCACGCTGAATGACTTCATGGCCAAATTGCTCATCGACCAAAATACCCATAATATCTTTAGGAAGACCACTTCTCACAGCCTTCTCAAACCCCTCATAAATAATTCCTTTATAGGAGGCGATCATTTTGGTCTGCTCCGGAGTAGGTTTACCTTTTATACCGAATAATTTTTCCTGAAATGACCCCCGATGATCGAAGGGAAGCACGAGCAATTGTTTGTTGTAACCTCTATGTTGGATACTGGCCATGGACGCTCCTTGAATTTTAACTCCCCAAGTCTAGGCAAAAAGAAAGCTGTTAGCAACCCCGTGCTGTGAATTTAATACCCCCCATGTTAAGATGACGACTTCCATGAAATCCATCGGCGTATCAGACTTCTTAGACTTTCTCATTCCTTTGAAAAAGTCTGATTTTGTTTCGGAAAAAGTGGATGAATTTCTCAAGTCCAGAACCTTTTCAGAAGATGCTTTTCTGCCTTTTATTCACTTTAGAGATGACACATATGGACGAAACCTCGTGTATCGAAACGAGTTTTTTGAACTCGCAGTTCTCACTTGGCTGCCCCAACATCGAACCCCAATTCATGATCATGCGAATCAGAGATGCTGGATGTTAGTTGAAGCGGGCGAGCTCACTTTTAAAAATTACCACCCACCCACCTCGGACTCCGCTGGGTTGCGACCCTTAGGTAAAAGTGAGGTTTTGAAAAAAGGAAGCCCTATCTATATAGATGATGATCTTGCAGTCCATGCAATCACCAACGCATCGAAAAAACCAGCTGTCAGTGTCCATTTATATGCTGGGCCCATCAAAGAATGCCGAATTTATAACGAACTCACCAAGCGTTTTGAAAAGAAAACACTCAGTTATCTCACAGAAGGCGTCTGGTCCCCGGAAGGGGAATTGATTGAGAGCCGCCTTTGCGAGCCTTTTCTCTTCTAATATTAAAAAAAATCAAAAGGTACTTTCTGAGCCGACGGCTGAGTGACCGGTGGATTGGGGTTCAACTGGTGTCCGTTCAGAACTCTGTCATACAAGCTCAAATAGGACTGGGTCATTTTTAAATAGTGGAATTTGGATAGTGCCCAATCTCTACAATCCTGAGGTTTGAACTGGCTCAGATTTGCCGCCTGTTGAATAAAATCCTCATAGGTAGAACATAAGTTCCCCACCTGAGCGGGTACCAGTTCTTTCAGGGAGCCGAAGGGAGTTGCTAAAACGGGAGTGCCTGAAACCAATGCCTCGGTGACCGCAATACCAAACGGCTCATGCCATAAGACTGGGAATAACAGACCCTCGGCTCCTGCGATCCATTGCGATTTTTCAGCTCCACCTAACATGCCTCGCCAAGAGACACTCCTCCAATGCGGTAACCACCGTCGGCTACCACCCAAAATATTCAAATGTTTATTGGCCGATCGAGCGATTCGAATTGCCCCACGCACATTTTTCACACTCCAAGACGCCTTTGCTAAAAAAAGAAGTCCGCTTCTGGTTGCTTGTTCAGGGTTGAAAATATAATCGTCGGGATCTAATCCGTTATATACAAATGCAATAGCCCCATGTCTCCGAGCATGGTCTTCACTCACAAAAACAGTATTTGGAAGAAACCGTTCTCCAACCTGACCATTCCCTTCAATAGTCACTACGTAGGGAGTTTTCGGCTCTGCTTGTGGAGAGTAAAAAAAATGCTGAATTTCACTCTTTAATGAGCTCTTACCATGAGCAAAATCAGCATAGGAAATAATTTCGGCAAAGGGGCAGGAAGATTGGGGATTACAAACAAGCTGCACCGAATGGCCCAGTTCGTGAAGACCTTTTGCTAGCCACCAAATCACGCGTTCGGTGCCCCCATATTTGGATGGGGAACAACGCGTTGTGAATTAAGGAAACTCTGATAGACATAAGTGCGCTTGAATCTATCAGGACCCATTTAAAATTTCGAGAGCTGAACTGAGCAGACTATTTTTTTGCTAATTGCGAACTATAAACACGATAGACATGTTCATCCGCTTCTCTAGCCCAATCATCAATAAACCGTGCAATCCACTTTTGAATTTCTGGGTGAGCGGAGGTCAGAGTGCCATCGTTTCTACCCATGCGTTCAGCTTTATCCATCATCTCAAAACGCAACCCTTTTAAGAACCGAGCAGCGGCTTCAGGGTTTTTGTTCTTCAGATCCTGAAAGGCCTTTTCCAGCCGAGTCGTGCTCGATAAATGACTTCGCTTACCGACCAATACCACAAAATCTAAGTAAGCCTGATAAGTCTTGAGCATATCGCTAGAGTCTCTCACTGTTCTCGTTTTTGGAAACCCTATTCCGGAAGCATAACCAGTACTGGAAAAAGATACGATACCTAAACCAATGAGTGTGATTGAAACAACAATCTGTCGTTTTCTCTTTTGAATTTCTTGAGCGATAGAAAGCATTGCCCCCCCTTTTTGTCCCCGGGGGAGACTAACTACAATTGCTGTGCCAGGTGTAGACCCCGAGAATTCGCCTTGGTTTTAGACAAATCCGGAACGCCGCAGGCGAAATACGGCACTTTCCGGGCAATGGAGACACAATTTGTGTTACTTTCCAAGAATTCCCCCCCCAAAAAAAACCAAACTTTCCGCAGCTCACTCACAGAATACGTCTGGCCTAAGGCTTGCTTTGCATTTTGCCCGACCGAGATCTCGAAGGTCGAGAGGGCGGGAGTTAGTTTCAGAAATCCACGTGGGGGAGAGATTCAATGACAGCTTGGACGTTAAAAGTAGGCCTTGTTTTAGGAACAGCATTATTTATCGGAAAGGGATATGCCGAACAAGAAACCGGAGTGACACCCACTCTCATCAAACCTTATAGAACTTTTGTTACCATCAAAAAGTATAATCTAGAAAACAACGGAATTCCTTCAAAACCAATTTCAAATGTGAAGTTGGAGATCAAGTTTCCAGGGGGTCATGCAGTTCAACTTCCTGAGG
The DNA here is from genome assembly GCA_009927045.1 of bacterium. GTDB lineage: Bacteria > Bdellovibrionota > FAC87 > UBA2466 > UBA2466 > RFNO01. Next base: position 23,909 of record RFNT01000057.1, read on the forward strand.
GGGGGCATTACTGGTCCATTGGAAATAACCAGTCTCAAGAAATCAATCGCACTTTCGAACTCCCTTTTACAGTGATTCAAAACGACGGCTTTTCATTTGAACTCACCATGATCCGAAAAGGAAAGAAAATTCTTCCATGTCGTTTTGAAGTAGCTAAACTTTCTCAATTCAATCGATCTTATATTTGCCGAACCGATGTGGCGTTTCAAACCAATCAACAACATTTGCCGGATGAGAAAGTCGCTAAGGAGGCCATTGAAATACGAGTATTCAGTGATTTAAATGCGCTCCCTGCAGAAATTCCTAAAGACGCTATTGCTCTCAAGTAGAGCCCATCTCTCAGCTAGAATTGCTCGAGAGTTCCGGCCCAGTGCTCAATGAGCGCTGGGCCTTTTTTTTAATGACCAAACTCTGCTCTTAAAAAGCCTTTTTGAAGCAGTTGCCCGTCTTCTACTCGGAGGAGGAGTTGTGTAGGTTTGGAATTTAAAACTGAATCAATGGCTTGCGTGGAGAAAGCCAACTCCCCTTCAGAGACGCTCTCTCTGACTAAAATCACTAAGGATTCCGTATTCAAATCTGACATTTGATACCGGTCCATATCTGTCTTAATAATTTCTGCACGCTCCGCCAAATCTTGAATGTCTAAATCAACCCGGGGAATAGGCCGGTAAGTATTTTCCTCTTCAACAAACTCACCGGATGTGTTTTGAGTCATTCGAACTACCATTCCTAGTATAGGGACTCCCTCTTGCACAAAACGATAGCTGACTGTTTTACCGAAGGGAGATTCGGATTCCTCGGCTTCCATCTGATGGTAGTCCTGCACACCCCACTGTTGTCTCAATTTCTCTTCGTTTAAATCCGGGTAGCCTAGGGCTTGAACTCGTGGCTCTTCAGAGGCAATTGCTCGATTGCCTTCAGCAGTCGGTGTTGAACACTGGGCTGGGCGTGCAGCAATCCTTGGAATAGAAACTTGCTTTTCTCCTGGGGTCATTCGGAACCAAATCAAAACACCGAAACACGTTGCAAGAACAAGTTTTCTCATAGGCTCAACTCCAAGTTGAATCTGGATTCACCACCGTTTTCAGAAATCACTTTCAAAACTATCGGGATTCTAGTTCGGCCGTTGGCATGTTTCTTATCCAAGGATAAGGAAACAGAAGACTGAAGAGCTGAATAATTGTTTCCTACAATTGAAATGGTTGCATTTGAGCCGAGATCACCAAAGCCTTGAAAGTTGGTAATAGGAACCACTGCAGGATCCCCTGTTTCAATGACCAATCGGAGATTTCTGGCACTTGCTCTGTTTGGATTCTTAATTTGAATATTGAAGAGAATTTCTTTTGCTGATCCATTCGCGGCGACGGGAATCGCCTGACTACCGGAAAAGTTAAATCCTACTGGCACTGCCTGAAGTTGTAGCTTGGAAGTCAAAGGGGCAACTGTTTCTGCAAAGCCCTTTGAGGTAAAAGCCTTTCGAATGGATTGCTGATGCAGGCCACAGTGGAGTCGAGTATCAGATTCCAAAAGAGCGGCTCGAAACTCACTCATCGATGCGTTTTTTCCAAGAAGGGCTACGGCACCAAAAATAGTTCGGTCAGAGAAGAAGGCTCCAGTTTGAGAGTCTTCCTTTTGGAACTGCTGCCGAATTTCCCACAGCACTCGCGAGCACCATTCTCCGACTAGATAAGTTCTGTTACCGTGTGTTTGCGGGTTCCAAGTTCCCACTTGGGAAAAGTTATTTTTGGAATCATTTTGTGAAACTGCCCACCTTAAGGGCTGACCCGGTTTTATTTCTTTTATATTTTTAGCGGTCCATTTGCCGATATACCCTTTTCCGGAGGCACTTTCAGCCAAGTAATCAGCTAAGCACTCGTGAAGAGCTCCGGACTCTGCGTAGATAGCGCCCCTCTCGGTGGCTTCATCTAAACCCTTGCTAGCACTCACACTTTCATTGAAGAGATGCCCAAATTCGTGCCAAAACACATCACGGTCCGCCCCCAAGGGATATTGAACATCCCCAAACAACTGAATGTAACGGGGCAGTTGGGGTTGTTGGGTATTATGAACGTAATAGGCATTGATATCTTTTCCCACAGGGGATTCGGTCTTCTCAGGATCCAAATTGGAACGAACCATCACAAATAAAGGCCGCGATTGATCCACTGAAAATCCAAGAGACTTTACGAAATCAGAGATGGCAGTGATGGCATGATAAGCCATCACTTGGGAGTATTTTGGGTCTTTAACTTCCACAGATGCTTCGGAGAGCTCCTGGGGATTTACTAATAAATCCGCAGAATCAAAACGACTGTGCTGTCGCACTTTGAGAAATTTATTTTCAAGACTCGCAGTGCTGGACAGCCCGGGCAACCCAACTGCATCTTGAGCATTTCTAAAAGTACTTGAAGAAAACTCAAATAAATTCAATTTGGGAGAGTCGATGGGATTGGGAAGAACTAGATACGCTTTGGCTCCGACAGGAAACTCATCTTGTTGAAGCTGTAAAAGCTTTTCCGTGTTGGCAAGAGGTCCTCCTGCGCAATCGGTCAATCGAATCGAACAGCTCGAAAGAATGAACACGATGAGAAGTGCGCAAAAGATGGATTCAAGATGTCGTAACCTGTTGCAAAGCATGCGTGTTGACTCTTTCAACACGACTATCAGTGCAACCTCAGTGCCGCGCAGTTCAGCGAGGAGCGCCTCCTAAAACTGAATAAACTTTGGACAGTTAGAATACACCCCGGCTGGAACTCTATTTTAATTGAGTAATATTAATTACTTATGGTATAAGTAGGGTTTTGTACAGCGCAAGAATGGTTTAGGCAGTTTTCACTTTTCGATGCTATTCTGGCGCCTTCGGAGGCAAGTTGAAAGCAGTCAGAGGCATGCATGATTTGTTTGGCGTAGAAATCGCCAAATGGCAGTGGATTGAATCTCAAGTAAAACAAGTTTTTGAGAACTTTGGTTACCAGGAAATTCGAACTCCTGTTTTGGAGTCTGTCGAAGTCTTTAGCAAAACCGTTGGAGATGAAACGGACATCGTTGAGAAACAGATGTATTCGGTTCAAAAAGAGTCTGAGTCTCTAGTTCTCCGACCCGAAGGCACTGCGGGTTTTGTCAGGGCGGTTCTGGAACACCAACTGCATCGAGATGCTCTCCACCAACGATTTTTTTACTACTTGCCCATGTTTCGACATGAGCGTCCTCAAAAAGGAAGACTTCGCCAATTCCATCAATTCGGAGCCGAACTGATCAATGATGATTCCCCGGAAGCGGATGCCGAGGTTATTGCCTTATTAGTCGCGATATACAAAAAACTGAGAATAACTGAGTATGAAGTCCGCATTAACAGCCTGGGTTGCACAGAGTGTCGGCCAGGGATGAAAAAACAACTCTTGGATTTTCTACAGCCCCGTTTAGAGCACTTGTGTGAGCTCTGTAAAAAAAGATTTGAAAGAGCTCCGCTACGAGTTTTGGACTGTAAGCGTGAAACGTGTAAAACCGCGGTGGCTGGAAGTCCTCAACTCAATCAGTGTCTTTGTGACCAGTGTAAAACTCATCATGACCAACTGAAGAAACGCCTGAACGAAGCTGATGTCACTTTCATTGATGATCCATCAATTGTGAGAGGGCTAGACTACTACTCCCGAACGGCGTTTGAGTTCACTTCCTCATTATTAGGAGCACAAAGTGCTTTAGGCGGTGGAGGACGTTACGACCAACTCGCAAGCCGGTTCGGTGAAAAGCCTTTTCCTGCCGTGGGATTTGCTCTGGGCATGGAGCGCTTGGTGATCGCTTTGGAAGCAAAAGGGGCATTTCCAGAAATCAAGGCAACTCCTGATGTTTATTTGGCAGCACTAGGAAATCTCCCGATGGACCATTTATTTCCCCTTTCGATTCAGTTAAAAAGTTCGGGCGTGCAAACAGAAATAAGCTATGCGGCTGATAAACCTTTGAAGTGGCACTTGAAACAATCCAATCGACTCCAATGTAAATTTACTGTGATTCTTGGAGAAGATGAGCTGAAAAAGAAAGTCATCCTAGTGAAAAATATGGCTGCTCAAACTCAAGTTGAATTTCCATTGGACTCCGCTCGGACACATATTCTTAAACAGGTGAAAAGTGAAAACTAAACGAACACATCAATGTGGCGAACTGAACAAACAGCATTTAGAAAAAGAAGTTGGCCTGTGTGGTTGGGTAGATCGATGGAGAGACCATGGAGGCGTTGTTTTTATCGATCTTCGAGATCGTTCCGGTATCGTGCAAGTTGTTTTTGATCCGTCGACTCAGCCCGTTCCTGATGCGAACACACTCCGACAAGAGTTTGTGATTGGTGTTAAAGGAAAAGTGAGAGCTCGTCCTGAAGGCATGAAAAACTCGAATTTGCCCACTGGAGATATTGAAATCATCGTTCATGAGTTGGAAATTCTGAGTCGGGCTCAACAGCTCCCATTTTCACTCCATGACGACTCTCCTTCTGCTGGAGAAGTGGATGAACAACTGAGACTCACCTACCGATATCTGGAACTTAGAAAACCAGGGCTACAGAACAACCTGAGGATCCGCCACGAATTTATTCGAGCGGCTCGAGAATTTTATTTTGAAAATGGTTTTTGGGAGATAGAAACCCCTATTTTATACAAAACAACTCCTGAAGGAGCTCGAGATTACTTGGTTCCCAGTCGAGTCCATCCAGGAATGTTTTATGCCCTTCCCCAGTCCCCGCAAACTTTGAAGCAGCTTTGCATGATTTCTGGAATGGATAGATACGTACAAATCGCCAGATGCTTCAGGGACGAAGACTTGCGGGCGGATCGACAACCAGAGTTCACCCAAGTGGATGTTGAAATGTCTTTCATCACTGAGGAAGATATTTATGATCTCCACGAAAAACTGATGTCCAAAGTTTTTGAACGTGTTTTGGGAAAAAAATTGAAAACACCTTTTGAGAGAATCCCCTATCCGAAAGCGATGGCGATGTACGGAAGTGACAAGCCTGATTTAAGAAACTCATTAAAGCTGGTTGATCTCACGGAACAAGGCAAAAAAAGTTCGTTTCAAGTGTATCAAACTGCATTGGGGCAAGGCTCGATTCTAAAAGCGCTGTGTTTTGAAGAGAAGGAAGCTCTTTCCCGGAGCGAGCTAGATGCTCTCCCCAAAAAAGTCAGTCCCTATGGAGCTAAAGGGATCACTTGGATTCGCATCAAGAGTCCAGGTGATTGGCAATCACCTCAGGCCAAGTTTTTTGACGAAAACCTTAAAAAGGAAATTGAATCTCAACTTCCTTTCACCCAAGGGGCCATGGTGTTTCTCATTTGTGCAAAAAGCACAGTCGTTAACAATGCGCTCAGTGCCTTACGTCTCGAGTATGGCGATCGTTTTGGATACACCAATAAAGAAGAGGACCGCTTTGCATGGGTGACCGATTTTCCTTTGTTTGAGTACAATGAAGACGATAAGCGCTTCTATGCTGCTCATCACCCTTTCACAAGGCCGCATCCAGAAGATCTCGATCTATTCATGAACAAAGAGGACCACGATTCTACTGCCCGTATCCGAGCCTGCGCTTATGATCTGGTTTGGAATGGCTTTGAAATTGGGGGCGGAAGCTTGAGAATTTATGATTCTGCAGTTCAAGCTCGCATGTTTCAGAAGTTAGGAATTAATGAAGAAGAGGCTCAGAGGAAGTTTGGCTTCTTTTTACGAGCTTTACAGTACGGAACCCCTCCCCATGGAGGTATTGCCTTGGGAGTGGACCGAATTGCCATGCTTTTAGCGGGGTGTGATGCCATCCGAGATGTCATTGCTTTCCCCAAGACACAAAAAGCAAGTTGCTTGATGAGTGAAGCGCCTTCGCCCGCAGATCCAAAACAACTGGAAGAGCTTTTCATTCGCACAGTACCGGTGCCTCAGAAGAGTTGATTGCCGGGGTGATTCAGATTAATACTCACAGGCAGTTGATTCTGGAGCCACGTATCCCGCATAGTATTGTCCTGAACCCACGTGGGTACTGCTAAATAGGATATGATCGTATTTGTTATACTCAGCTTGGCTGATATAAAAGTTAATCTCATCTCCATTGAAAACAACTAATTGTTCTTTCTTAGGCTCTGAAATCGTGCGGTCATTGATCAAGCCAATATCGATAATCGCGCCATCTTCAACCGCCAAAACCAAAATCCTAACTTCCAGCTGCCCATTTCCATAAGGAAGCACTTCAATAGCAAACTCCCCGAGATTTCCTTCGGAGCAAACATTTTCTCCGCCGGTTAAGTACGAGCTCCGTCGTTTTCCACAGCTAGTGAGGGAAAGCGCAAGCGTTGCAACAACGACTAAAACCCACCACTTTTTCACAGTCTCTTTCAATTGCCCCTTCATTTCTTTTCTCCATCTACACAAAAACAAAAAACACTGACGCCCGAAACCCAAGTTGCTCTTCTCTGCGCTGCAAATTGATTGCCATTGAGAGCCCAGAGCTGTAGTCACGCCTAGTATTCAGTGTATTCTGAAAGAGCACAAACTATCAGACCCCCTGAAGAACATTCATTCAGATCAACAATTCAAAGTGAGATCTCAAGCAAGCTGGAGTTTTTCCTTTTGCATTTAATAGCTTAAGCCGAAAGAGTGTCGTTGTTTTAGACTATTCAAGTGTCTATGGTTTTAACACCATGAAGAGAACACAATTCCGGCATACTTGTTCGATAGACTGACTACAGGTGATGAATTTGAAATACTACAAATTATTATGCTTGGGTCTTCTTCTCATAGGTGGCTGTAAAACCGAGCTCTCGGGCAATACAACTGCGTGTTCCCCTTTTGTTCCGTGTACAACAGGCGCTGGAGCTGGGGGTGGAGCTGGGGGTGGAGCTGGGGGTGGAGCCGGGGGTGGAGCGACTGACCTCGAAGCTCTTGGGAGTCCATTTCTGCTCACTTTAGAAAGCTATTGGTACTCGGATCAAGCGCAGACTTATCCTTTTTCGCTAAATTTAAAAAGAATTTCTGGAACTTCTAATACAGGGACCGCTGCTGATTTAGACCAAAACACACCCTGTATCATCAACAAAAACGTAACCTTCAATTCTTCTCAAGCCGCCAGAAATATTGAATGTGGTGTGGAAATTCCAGAAACTCAGCTCTGGTTCAGCTCTTTGAAATTCAAAATTCGAACTCCGAGTGGTCTCAACGAAGATGAACGTTGCGATGTGATCTATTTTTATCCCTACTTTTACCGAGTCTCCAATTTGAATACTGAGGGGTTCAAACCCTTTTGGGCTCCTGGAGGAGTCGATTGCTCAACAATGACCAACGGTGCTTTTCCTGTCGGTTGCTACAGTGGGCCGGCAACGCACTTGGTTCCCGGCTTTCCTCAAAATGTTGGGCTTCACCATATTCCTCTGACTAACGGAGCCCTTACGGTCAGTTGGACTGCTAATTCTGCGTATACATCTAGCCGCTTGGATAATCGTTGGACGGGATATCGCAGTGATGGTGGAGGGACCCCAGGAACAACAGTAGGAGCTACTCAAGATTGGGAATTTCAATGTGTAAAGACCGGAAGTAATCTGCAATATAGCTACTTGCTTAGAATTTATCCGGTTCCTGATAGCCCACTCACTCCTGGAGCTCCTCGAAGAAGAGGTTGGCTAGAGGACGATGGAGTCACGAGCAGAGCCAATGAAGCTCATTGATCACCATTCACCCTCTTCATCGTCTACCGGTACCTCAGTGGGCTCTCGTTTGAGTGGAGCTTCCGCGGGTGCTTCATCACCCCAACCATCCTCATCTGGCTGAGTGTCCAACCGAACCTGAGGCTCTCTAGGGGCTACATCCTCCGTACGACTCTCCTCCCAATTTTCCACCGGTGCAGACTGAGCATCTTCTGAAACTGTATTTGGTTCACTAAAGCCATTCTTGGTTCTTAAATATTCCCTGGCACGCTCTAAAGGCGTGTTAGCCTCTCTTTGATTTTTAAAGCGAATGCCCGCAAAACCATAAAATCCATTCCAAAGTCCGTTCCGCCCTTGGGTAGTACTGACATTTAAATGGTTACTCAAACCTCGACAATAAGTTAAACCAAACAACAAACCCGAATCGGCATTTAATTCGAACTCTACTCCGGCTCCCCCCTGGAAGGACAATTCATTTTTTGCCAATTGATTCGTAGAATTAGTGACCGCCCCCAACGAACTGATAGTTTCCCCGCCCATCAGAATACCAAACCCCAAACCCGCACCTAAGTAGGCTCTTGTTCCCAGATCATCCACAAAATACCAACGAAGATTTGCTGAGAGCTCCAAATAATCGGCTTTTGATGTGGCACTACTGCCCCCAATATTCAATTTCACACCCTTCTGGCTGAAATAGACACCAGGATTCAGCGTTATAGCGTTTCCCAAGTATCGCTCCCCAAAAACTCCCGCGTAAGCTCCCTGGGCATTAGCAGGGTCTAAATCGATTGATGCACCACTACCATCTGTCAGATTTTGGTTGAAAGAGCTCATCCCAGCTAAAAATCCGTAAGTGTTTTCCCGCTCTAACGCATACCCAGATTGAGTATCCATGTGAAAAAAAAGAACGAAGCTCATGACTAGATAAGAGAAAAAATATCGCCGCCTCATACCATTCCTCCTGTTCTCACATGACTCTCGGGTATTACACTCTCAAAAATGGTGCAGATTCTATAAACTCGATATCGGAGCGAGCTGAGATCCAAACCTTTCAAATGGGTGAGTTGCTTCAAATGCTTCTCAATTTCATTCACTGAGGGCCGACGCTCCTTGAGTACCTTTTCTAGGACAAGATAAGCGGACTTCTCCCGTTCGATAAAATCATCGATCATTTTTTGGTGATTATTTGATATTTCTACAAATTGGAGACCCATTCCACAATCTACTTCCGCTCGCTGGCGATCAAATACTAAGTGCGCAACTTTCGATTTCAAACAGATACTCTTCTCATTTCCAGGCAGAATGAAAACTAAATAGCCCAAGGCATCTAGAGGCAGCGGACTCAATGTCTTTAGAAAGAGTCCGCCCCGACTGATATTAAGCGCTTGTCCTACCACAGTCTGGTGCCCATCTGTAACCAAGAGGGGCTCTCCAAATGGCAATCTATAAAATCGGCGCTTTTCGATAAAGTGCTGTTCCATTCATCTACTCTCTCTCAAGAAGTGACTTGACTGCTTCGCTCTCCTCTTGGCTTATATCTTCTGGGGCGACTAAAACCTTCAATCGATTTTTCAAGTTTTTTTCAGCAAGTGCTCGGGCCGGTTGCTCAACTGGGTCCTGTGCCATTTTTTCGAAAGACTCTTTTGCTTCTTGCACTACTTCATGCTCTCTGAATTTGGTAAATGCCATTCGAAGAGTATCTACATAAACAGCTCCGATGGTCGAATTTTTGAAAGGGATTTGCCCAACCCCCAAAATGACTCCTACCTGAATTAATTTGAAAATAAACGTTTTCATAAAAGGTTTGAAAATCTCAAAGATTGATGCGGGTGGGCACGAAATGCACCCTACCCTTATATTTTAGCATATGGGAAAGCGACAAGTTCAGTTTATAATGAAGGGAGTTGATCATCTTCACTAGGAGACACTCATGTCGCATCCAGTCCAGGATACGCACCATGAGAGTGTTGGCCAGTGGCTGCCCCTGATTGAATTTTCAATCCGGAGTGGAGTGAGTCTTAGCACCATTCGACGCAAAATCAAAAGTAACAGCATTCCTTTCAAGCTGGAAAAAGGTAAATACCTTGTTTTGTTTGAAGGGAATAGCCAAGCGTGGGATGGAGCCAAAGATTTTTCTTCACACCAAGTCAGCCAGGCAAGCTCTCAATTGGAATCTCAAGCTATTATTGGCCAACAGCAATTGCGCATTAAGCAGTTAGAGCAAGAGCTGGAGGAAATGTCTTTGCTTGTTCAAACCCTGGAAAAAAAATATGGAGTTCGCTATTAGCAGGTTCTCGTGAAACCGCTTTTTCTCATTCTGACTTGTCTACTGACTCAATGGCTTTTCGCGGACTCAGTTGAATCTTGGGAGCAGTTACTCCAAAAATCCAATTCGGAAAAAGTTTCATCTTGGCAAAACTGGATTGCTTCTCAGGGCGAAAATCATATCCAATCTCCTGAGGCCTATTTTAATTTAGCGCAAGCCTTCTGGGAGGCTGACGAAGTTGCACCAACAGTAGAGGCACTCTTCCAATCTATCCAGTGGGAAAACAACCCGGTTAAAATTTTAGAAAAAATTCAGCTCATCTCGGATATTCAACGTGTTCTAGCTGATCATTCCTCCCCAATCGACTCTTTCGGACTCAGACTTTCACTGCTCTACAATTCGGCTTTCAAAAATTTTTTGGGTATTCTTTTTACTTTGGCAGTGACGTGCTTTTTATTGCTTCAATTCGGAGTTTACCAGACTTCGAGGTATCGTTGGATTCCATTGAGTTTAATGTTTTTGAGTTTGATTCTGATTGGAATTTTGGAACTCAATCAAAAAAGGACTCCTATCCCTGTCGTTTTGGACAATAACAAGCTCCCTGTAATTCTTTATAATTCGCCTTCAGAATCTCAGGAGGTAGTGGCAGACTTGCCTTCAGGTCTTCTAGTGACACCAGAAAACCTTGATTCTGACTGGATCTCTATTCAACATCCCCTGGGGGGATGGATTTCTAAAAAAGAGAGCCGAAAGTTGGCTTTCACTTCAGCTCAATGGGATTTGAGTGGGTCTTTTTTCGGGCTTTTTTAAATATTCCTGCAGCTTCGAGGTAAGTGGCTCTTGAGCATCTTGCTCCTGATTCAAAATCTCATAATGACTGTCCAGAGCCGATTTGAATGCCATTAGAAAGTTTGCTTTTCTTTTCTCTACCGTTTCGACTTCTTCAAGTACAGTCGCCAACCACTTCTCTGTTTCCAACCTAACGGTGGCCGCTTGTTCTTCCGATTGACCAATTATTTTTTTAGCCTCCTCACGGGCTTTTTCTTTAATGACTTCCAGCTCAGCTTCTTTACTTTTCCAATCTTGAATCTCTCGGTCTAAAGTTTCTATGACCGCCACCAAATCTTTTTCTCGTTTTTGAACTTTTTCCCAGAGCTTAGCTACTTTATCCAAAAATCCGACGACCTCCTCTGGAGAATAGCCCAGCATAATTTTCTTGAAGTCTTTGTTTTTGATTTCAGCTGGAGATAAATCGAAGGAAGTTGCTGTTTTTTTCATTTCTGAATTCTACCAAGTCAAAAAGAAAAATAGAACAGAAGGAAAAAGAAAGAGGCGCGCAGCGCGCTAAACTTGAGAGCGAACGCGCTGACCAAACAACTGAGTTCCAAGACGGATCAGGTTACTGCCCTCTTCAAGAGCCACTGAATAATCATCACTAGTTCCCATCGAAAGCGTGTTGAGTTCATAGATATCCTGAAGTTCCTGATAAATTTTCAGCATTTGCTTAAAAAAGGGGCGTCGTTCCTCTACATCAATGAAAGGAGGCATGGTCATAAGACCTTAACTTGAGCTGTTGATAGTCCTTGAGTGCCTTACAAAAAGATTGAACCTCTTCAGGCATCACTCCAGATTTCTGAGATTCCCGACCGATATTCACTTCAACCAGCACAGAAACCGTTTTTCCTTGCTCAAGAAGGAGGCGATTGAGTTTCTCGGCGATGTCTAGCCTATCCAAGCTCTGCACACAGTCATAATCGGATAAAAACTTGGTTTTTCTCGATTGGATGTGCCCAATAAAATGCCACTCGCACGAAAACCTCCGAGGCTCTGTTCAGAGCGGCCCCATCCTGAGCGTAATTGACACCCAGGACTTGAATTCCGTTTCTTAATGCCTCGACTACTTTTTCTACGGGCTGAAACTTGGTGACCCCCAGAATCCGCACCGATTCAGGCACTGGAGAGCGCTTCAAAATTTCTTGTTTTATCTGGGTAATATTTTCCTGTATCGAAGCCATCAAATGAACCATTGATGTATAGGAACACCGCTAATCTTCGGCAACACCTTCAGGAACTCTTCAATAGGAAAACCCATAATATTTGAATAAGATCCCTCGATACCTTCAATAAAGAGAGACCCTAAACCTTGAACTGCATAGCTCCCAGCTTTATCGTAAGGTTCCCGAGTTTGGATATAGTCCGAGATTTCCCCTTGAGATAAGCGACGAAAAGTAACTTTAGAAGCAACCGCAAACTCTTGAACTTCACCACTGAACCGACGCAAATGGACTCCTGTCATCACTTCATGAGTGTTTCCGCTCAAGAGTTGAAGCATCTCTTCCGCTTGCTGCAAATCGATGGGTTTTCCCAACACCTGATCCTGAAAAACGACTAACGTATCAGCAGCAATAATAATTCCGCCAGGATCCTGAACCCGATTGGCAGCTGCCAACGCTTTTAAGCGGGCATTCTCAATCACGCCCTCACGAAGCGTCCGATGGCTAGGATGCCGCTCATCGACGGGAGCCGAAATCACTTGAAAGGCAAAACCAACGGCTTCGAGCAATTGCTTTCGTCGCGGGGACGCTGAAGCTAAATAAAGTTGGGGGAGTAAAGGAGCCATAGTGATTAGAATTCCGGCGGGCCGACCATAGCGAAGTCCGATCCCTTGGTCAAAAAATATTTTTTATTTTTTTCATTAGAATATAAGTAATTGTTTTTATTGTTTTATTTTTTGGTGTGACATTTTGGGGAAAGCGGTTTTTTTACTTTTTGGTGCAAAATGTCAAAGCCTATGGTATAAGCCTTCACGCTTTATGAAAACAAAACAAACCAGTCATGAATTCAAAGTTGGGGATAACGCTGTTCACTTATCTCACGGAGTGGGTATTGTTCGTGGGATTGAAGAGCGTGAATTTGGACAAGGGCTCAAACAACGATTTTACATCTTAGAAATTCAAGATAACGGAGCTCCAAAAAAGGTTTTTGTACCTATTGGGTCTTCTGGACAACGGCTCCGACCTATCATCAAAATGAAGGAAGTAGAAGAAGTTTACCGAATTCTGAGAAAACGGGATGGTAGCGATTTGGATTATCAAACGTGGAATAGACGCTACCGTGAATATATGGAGAAAATCCATACTGGTAAAGTTCAGGAAATCGCTGAAGTTCTCAGAGCTCTTTTCTTATTGAAACATGATAAAGAGCTGTCTTTCGGTGAACGCAAGCTCTTGGATCAAGCTAAAACACTTTTAGTTAAAGAACTCTCTCTGGCTCAGAATATTCTTGAGTCCGATGTAGAAAAAGAACTGGAAGCAATTTTTGGAACCTGAGCGAGGAGCTCATGAGCGGCCTAACCGATGCCATTGTTTTAGGAGCTGGGGCAGGCACTCGCTATGCTCAGGGACAAACTGATAGCGCTTCTGAACTCAAGCCCAAGCAGTTTTTACTCTTGAATGGGAAACCCGTTTTTATTTGGTCGGTAGAAGCCCTGCTCCATTCACTCACTCTGCGCCAACTGGTGATTGTAGTCAGCCCCGAGCACCTATCTCTCACCTCTCGGCTAGTGGCTCAGTTTCTTCCTCAAACCAGTTGCCCAATTAAAATCATTGTAGGGGGCAGACAACGCCAAGATTCCTCGTATTCGGGTCTCCTGGCTCTGGAACATTTAACTCCAAACGCAGAATTTGTATGGATTCATGATGCTTGTCGACCCATTCTGAGTAAGTCTCTGTTGAGTCGATTGAATCAAATCACAGAAAAGATTCCAGAGGCCAGCGGTTGGATCCCGGTACTTCCGGTCACTGACACGTTAAAACGAGTGCAAGATCATCATGTTTTGGAAACTGTTGACAGAACTCCGCTCGTCCGGGTTCAAACACCGCAAGTCTTTCGATTTAATAAATTACTGACCTGCTTCAAAAATCTGGCCGAAGAGCCTCCTCATGTTTTTACCGACGATGCAGCCGTTTTGGAGTATTTCAAAGAACCTATTGTGACACTTCAGGGAGATGATAAAAATATCAAACTCACCTATGCGTCCGATTTAGAACTTGCTCAAAAGTATGTGCTCGCCACTGAAAGGAACGATTTATGCGTATCGGAATCGGTTACGACATCCACCGTCTAATTCCCACTGTGAAATGCGAAAGCATTCAGTTAGGAGGACTACCAATTCCTTGCTACTACCGAGTACAAGCCCATTCAGATGGGGACGTGCTGTTGCATGCTCTTACGGATGCCTGTCTAGGGGCCTTGGCGCTAGGAGATATTGGCCAATGGTTTCCTGATACTGCATCAGAAAATCAAGATCGTCCAAGCATCGACTTTTTGAAAAGTGCTTTGGCCGAAATAAAACGTCTAGGTTTCCGAGTTTATCAGGTTGATGCTAATTTATTTTTAGAGGAGCCAAAAATTTCACCTCATACGGATGGCATTCGACGTCATTTGGCACAAGCGCTTGACACCGAACTCGCCTTAGTGAGTGTAAAAGCGAAAACGATGGAGGGTTTAGGTCCCATCGGAGAACGCCGTGCGCTCGCAGCTCAAGTAGTCGTTCAACTCAAGGAAATCGCTTCATGATTCAAGTGACGAATAGTTTGTCTGGGAAAAAAGAAGCTTTTGTCCCTCAGGTTCCAGGACTGGTTCGAATGTATGTTTGTGGCCCAACTGTCTATAACTTCATCCATATTGGGAATGCTCGTCCCTTAGTTTTCTTTGATGTAGTGGCCAGATATCTCCGCTTTGCTGGTTTTGAAGTCACTCGTGTAATGAACTACACAGATGTGGATGATAAAATCATACAAAAAGCCAATCAGGAGGGTTCCAGTTCCGAAGCAGTCTCCGAAAAGTATATTCAGGAATTCCAAACTGACATGCGCCTACTACACATTGAGCCTCCTACCCATCAACCCAAGGTCACGGATCATATCACTGAAATTATTTCATTGATTGAAACCCTTATAAAAAAGGGGCATGCCTACATCAGTGATGACGGAGAAGTGTTTTATTCAGTTCGGTCATTTGAGGATTACGGAAAATTATCCAAAAAAAGAGTGGATGATTTATTGGTAGGGGCACGCGTAGCGCCAGACGAAAAAAAGAAAGACCCACTCGACTTTTCACTTTGGAAGCCACAAAAAGCTCCCAATGAACCCGCATGGAAAAGCCCATGGGGATTAGGAAGACCCGGCTGGCACATTGAATGCTCTGCAATGGCCATCAAGTACCTGGGTAATTCTTTTGATATTCATGGTGGTGGAATGGACCTGATGCATCCCCACCATGAAAACGAAATAGCTCAGTCCGAAGGTGCCACTTCTGCTCCATTTGCTAAATACTGGCTGCACAACAACATGCTTACTTTTCAATCAGAAAAGATGAGCAAGTCTCTAGGGAACATCTGGCTCACCAGAGATTTTATTGAGAAGTATTCTGCTGAACTGTTGAAGTTCTTTTTGATTTCTGGACACTACCGTTCCACCCTCGACTTTTCTGAAGGACAAATCAAAGACCATCAATCTGCTCTTCAGCGCGTTTACAAAACTCTTGATAAGGCAAATCGCTTGATTGTTCTATCTCCTACCTCCGGTGGAGCTTCAAGCGCAGAATACCAAGCAGCGCTTAAGTTCAGTGAAACCTTCACTAACAAGTGGCAGGAAGCCATGAATGATGATTTTAATACAGCAAAAGTGCTGGGGTTCGTCTTTGAATATGTGAAACTTATTAACTCGTTTGTCGATAAAAAAGGTTTTGTTTTAACTGAAGATGGTCGAAATTTGCTGAAAATATTTTTAAGTCATATGGCACAATTAGCCAGCGTTTTAAATGTTTTTGGAGAACCCACTGATGCTTTCCTTACTCAAATGAAAAGTCTTTTCCTAAAGTCTCAAGGTTTAATGGAAGCTGATATTCTTAAATTAATCGAAGAAAGAATTGAAGCCAGAAAAAATAAGGATTTTAAACGAGCGGATACCATTCGAGACGAGCTACTTCAGAAGGGTATAGAGCTTATGGATAAAGGCACCCAAACAGAATGGGAAGCAAAGTTTACTGGATAGAGGACAGCCATCGTTCTGACCTGATCTGTCCTTGATGATTGATCGATAACCAAACCAAACTCACACGCCCCTTCAAACAAGAATACGGAATAGGCCCCCAAACTCGGGAATCAATGCTGTCTGGCCTGTTATCGCCGAGAGCAAAAAAATGTGCTTCTGGAATATCAATAGGCCCATAGTCAGGGACTTCGGCATCTGTGACATTCAGAGAATATGTGGGCTTTACGATTTCTCCATTGAGCCACACCTCCCCTTTTTTAATCTCTATTCGATCGCCACCCACCCCGACAATACGTTTAATGTAGGTTTCATTTCCGCTTCCAGGAACTGAAAAAGCAACAATGTCTTCTCTGGCTGGTTTGCCGGTGCGCACTAACTCGAAAGATGAAAAAGGTAACCTCAGGTTAAAAGCTGATTTGGATACAAGAACCAAATCTCCTTTGAGTAGATTGGGTGTCATGGAATCAGAAGTGATGCGGTAATCTTCAACTACAAAGAGACGTAAAGTGAGAGCTGTAATAGTTGCAATAAAAAAAGCTTTGATTACATGAGCAGTTTTCATATCAATCCAACGATAAAGCTGCCAAAAAGGCTTCCTGAGGAATTTCTACACTTCCTACCTGCTTCATTCGCTTCTTACCTTCTTTTTGCTTTTCCAAAAGTTTACGTTTGCGGCTGATATCTCCGCCATAACACTTAGCCGTTACATTCTTCCTGAGAGGCGCAATGCGTTCTTTGGCAATAATTTTACTGCCGATTGCCGCTTGAATGATCACTTCAAACATTTGACGTTCTATCAGCTCCTTCATTTTGGCAGCCAACTCTCGTCCTCTGTAATAAGCTTTGTCCTTGTGAATGATCCAGCTCAGAGCATCTACTGGATTAGAATTCACAAGCAAATCTAATTTTACTAAATTGCTTTTTTCGAATCGAACAAACTCATAGTCCAAGCTCGCATAGCCCTTACTGAAACTTTTCAGTTTGTCATAGAAAGAAAGAACGATTTCATTAAAGGGAATATCATACTCGAGTACGATATGCTTCGGGGAATGGTAGTGAAGACGAGTTTGAGTGCCCCGTCGTTCCTCGCATAGTTTAATCAAATTCCCTAAGTAGGTTTCTGGAGTGTGAATGGTGGCATGAACAATCGGCTCTTCGATTGATTCAATATTCTGAGCAGCCGGCAAATCTGAAGGGTTGTAAATGCTTAAAGTTTCTCCCTGAGTAGTGTTCACGCGGTAAACCACGCTCGGTGCAGTGGTTACTAGGGGAATTCCAAATTCTCTTTCCAACCTTTCCTGAATAATCTCCATATGGAGCAACCCAAGAAAACCACATCTAAAACCGAAACCCAGAGCTTCAGAGGTCTCTATTTCAAAGGTGAAAGAACTATCATTTAAGCTCAGTTTCTCCATGGCTACTTTGAGATTGGCATAATCCGAGCTGTCTACCGGATAAATACCACTGAAGACCATCGCTTTTACTTCCTTAAAACCCGAGAGAGGTTTCTGAGCAGGTTGATTCACATGGGTGAGGGTGTCCCCAATTTTTACATCTCGAATAGTTTTTATGTTCGCAGTCAAAAAGCCGACTTCACCGACCCCGATTTCTTTTACGTCCGTCGGATGGGGATTGAATGTTCCTAATCGCAAGACTTCGTGCTCTGTACCCGTATAAATCATTTTAATTTTGTCGCCCAGCTTCAGAGATCCCTCGACCACTCGAAACTGAACCACAACACCTTGATAAGGATCAAACCAGGCGTCAAAGATCAAAGCTTGCAAGGGGGCTTGAGCATCACCCTTCGGCGGAGGTATCAGCTCCACTACTTTCTCCAAAACCTCACGTATGTTGATTCCCTCTTTGGCACTGATAGGAACCGCATGATCGGTGGGTATTCCGATAATGTCCTCAATTTCTTGCTTTGCTCGATCTACATCCGCTCCGGGCAGATCAATTTTATTGAGGACTGGAACTATTTCTAAATTGTTATCCAAGGCCAAATATACGTTGGCCAGTGTTTGAGCTTCCACGCCCTGAGAAGCGTCAACAACGAGAATTGCACCCTCACAAGCTGCAAGGCTTCTGGAAACTTCATACACAAAATCCACGTGTCCTGGAGTATCGATTAAATTGAGAACATAATCGTGACCATCTTTCGCTTCGAAATGGAGTCGCGCTGTTTGCGCTTTGATCGTGATCCCACGTTCACGCTCGATATCCATCTTATCCATGAATTGATCTCTCATTTCACGTTGAGTCAGCGCACCTGTGACTTCTAAGAGGCGATCAGCAAGCGTAGATTTTCCATGGTCGATGTGAGCAATGATGCTGAAATTTCTGATGCGTTTGGGATCGGTCACAAATAAGCCGTTTAAATATCTAGAAGCTGAGGTTCGCGAAAATCTTTTCGGGCCTCGTCTTCTTGCAACAGAGAAAGTTGACCGGGTAAATGCTGCTTATGTTTTTCAAGAACTAAGTCGATTCCTTCCCGAATGTATTCGGCTATCGGAACCTTTGTTTTTTGATTCAATAATTTCAGCAGGTTATTTTGGTCCTGAGTGATATAGACAGTCGTCGAAATTTTTTTTCGTTCCATAAGAGCCTTCAACAATACATAGCCATATATATATGTCAATTAACTCGTGGCGTCACAGACTATAGAAGATTGGTTGCCAGTTCAGCAAGCTGGGACCGTTCTCCCTTCGACAAAGTCACATGACCTGAAATTTCCTCTGCTTTGAAACGCTCAACCACATAAGTCAGTCCGTTGTTTGAAGAATCAATGTAGGGATTATCAATTTGATAGCAATCCCCAGTCAGTACCACTTTTGTACCCTCCCCCGCACGAGTAATGATGGTTTTCATTTCGTGTGGAGTGAGGTTTTGAGACTCGTCCACAATCAGATATTGATAGGCCAAGCTTCTTCCTCGGATATAAGTCAAAGGTTCGATTTGCAGCATTCCTTGATTGATCAACTCTTGCCAAGCTCTTCGATTGGGACGTTTCTGAGGCTTCTCTCCAGCACTGAAGGAAACAATATAATCCACATTATCAAAAATGGGCTGCATCCATGGGTTCAGTTTCTCCTCAATTTCACCCGGCAAATACCCAATGTCTTTACCCAATGGAAAAATGGGACGAGAAACTAACAGCTTCTGATATTTTCCATCATCAATCGTCTTTTGAAGACCACAGGCTAAAGCCATGAGAGTCTTTCCAGTGCCCGCTTTTCCCACGAGACTCACCAGTGCGAGTTCATCATCTAGAAGAGCATCCATGATGCAAGCTTGCTCGGCATTACGAGGCCGAATGCCCCACACTCCTTGAGGAGGTGTTTTCAAAGGCACCAATTCATTCAGATTAGCTCTGTACCGAGCCGTTGCAAAATGTTCGGGATCTTTTTGATCTCTCAAAATAACATAGGTATTCGGTAGAAGTTCTTTTTGCTGCATGGGCAATCGTTTATCGATCAAAAACTTATCCACAACATCCGACGGAACATCCATCGTAATGATGCCCCCATAGAGTTCATCAATGCTCACTCGAGAGGGCTCATAATCAACTGAGTTGATTCCCAAAGCATCGGCCTTAACGCGGAGATTTACGTCTTTAGTAACAAAGACTACGCTGGTATCTCGTTTCTCCTGCCTGAACTTGAGAGCTACCGCCAAAATTTTATGGTCATTCTTTTCGTGGGACATGTCACTGGGAAGGTACTTTTCGGCATCCCGAAATAAGTCCACTACTAAAGTTCCCTTTTTCCCAATTTCCACGCCGTTCGTCAGCGATCCTTTTTTTCTAATTTCATCCAAGTACCGGGAAAAATGGCGGGCATTTCTTCCTATTTCTGTGAGATCCTTCTTAAATCGGTCCATCTCTTCCAAGACAGTGATGGGTACGACCACAAAATTGTCTTCAAATTTAAAGATGCACTGAGGGTCGTAGAGTATGACGCTGGTATCGAGAACGAATGTTTTTTTCAATGAAGTATTATCCTCGAGATGTCGTTGAATAAAGTTAACACGACCAGGGTTAAAATGAAAACCATTCCGATCTGATT